>JBAVDL010000245.1:0-2892 GCA_049587175.1 Thermoactinomyces sp. | reverse complement strand
GGTTCTTATGGTTCGCAAGGTTTTGGCATGGTCGAAGCTGTAAAGGAGGTGAAATAAATGAATGTCACGTTGTATCAAACGCAGGATCCCTGGATGGATATTGGGCTGGTTGCATTCCATGACGCATTGGAGTTTATCTCGGAAGAAGATCCAGAGTTGTTTTCAGAAGAGCCGGAACTGACATCGGGATTTTTAACTTTTGCAATCGAGGAATTGATACATAAAAAAAACCCCAGCATGGAGGCTTTTTTTATTCCTGCTTTTGACTATTTTCCAGATTTGCTCTGATCGGAATCATTTTTGATTCATCTTTTTCTTTAATCAAAATTTCTTTTGGTTGAGGATCTGTTCCCACTTGAAAGATATACCGTTTACCCACAGCCAGCTTTTGCTTTCCTTGCCCCTGGTCATTGGTGAAATAAGCCATATCGTTAGTTAAACCATCTTTCGAGCCGTATCCATAGGAAATCTGCTTTCTAATGGGTTTCCCTTGTGGATCAACTATCTGAAAAGTAACTTCAATGATTTTGGTTGGTTTCTTTTCTTCCTCCGGTGGATTTGAACATCCCATAAACATCATGATCCATAAAGAAAAGATCAATAAACTAATTTTTTTCATGACGACCACCTCTGATTTTTTTCTTATAATGTAAAATTGAATAATTTTTAATTTTTATCTTTAATTATCAACCATAAACTATTAAAAATATAGTATAATTTATTTGAAATTAAAAATAATCAGAAAGGGGAGTGGAGTTCTTGAAAAAATTTTTTTTGATTATTTTTCTGGCCATGCTGGTTTGTTTTTCCCCATTCTTATTTCATTTACAGGTTAAAGCAGAAACAGCATCCGGTAAAGAAAAATATTACCCTATTGATCTTCCTCCTGCAAAAAAAATGGATCCCGAAAAATACAAAATTGCATCCAGATACACCTTTAAACCTCATCAATTCACTAAAGAAGAAATGGAAAAAATCAAAAATGCTCCGGAAGGAACCTCCGTGGGAAGCGATGGAAGTATTGTTTACCCGGAGGAACAGTTGAAAGCGATCAAAGAGAAAGGAACGAAATTGACGGGGAGTTATGGAAAATTAGGAAAATCTTCAACAGAAAATGTCACCACTTTGGGTACCTATATTCCGGTTACAGATCGAAATGAATATCCTTATAGAGCGATAACGGAATTGCAAATTTTTGATGAGCTCGGTGGTTATAGAAAATGTACCGGATATTTTGTAGACGCCAACACCGTGGTTACTGCTGCACACTGAGTCTATGATACCGACGAGAACCGATTCTATTTACAGGCGGTGGTTGTTCCTTTTTATCAAGAAGATCCTGAAAACTATATTGGGTGGGTCAGTTCTGACTTTCATGTCTCCACCTCTTGGATTAATGTAGAACCTAATGAAAATGGAGATATTCCGTATGCTGATTTTGCTCGTGACTATGCGGTCATTAACCTTTTACCAGAAAGCCATCCTGCTCAGGAATTTGGATGGTTTGCCATTCGGAACTACGATCATGAAGTGGGGGAAGGAGTCAATGTCTCTGGCTTTCCTGAAAGTTTACAAACGCACCCGCTTGACTGGGGATTTGACTTATATAAATCTTTAGGAACTTTGACTTTGCTTGATTCTTACCTCTTTGAACACAATGCTCTCGCTGAAAGAGGAAATAGTGGGAGCCCTGTTTTCAATCAGAAAGAGGGAACCCTTGCAGCCATTGGGATACACAATAGTGGATCTCCAGATGATCCTGAAATAAATACAGCTGCGCGGATCATCGGTTACACTTACAATAATATCACCTATTGGAGTGGACTTAATTAATGAAAATAAATAAAAAGGATGGTGGAGTTTTCCATCATCCTTTTTATTTTATAAAAACCGACGAGCGCCGATATTCTCTGGCTTTGGATTTGAGTGAAATATTCAAGCCATTGTTAAGTGATCGTCTCATATTCCGCCTCATTAACCTTAAAATGCTGCCAAAAAGTTCCTTTGATGAAACAGAAGGACTCTGTTATTTAAACGAAACCGGTTGGAGAAAGGTATTGGAGGAATATAACAAAAAGCTCTCAACCACCGTCTATCATCGATCATTGGGCAGAAACGTAAGTTACAAAACTTTAATTCTGATGGAATGTTATAAACTCATTAAACATTTGCTTGGCGAAAAAGTTTATTCAAGTTTCAAGATGTGGTGGTGATCTTTGTGTATGTTGTCGGTGTGTATGATATCAATGTGAAACGGGTAGCCAAAGTCAAAAAGATTTTCCAGCGCTATATGTTTTGGATGCAAAATTCCACGTTTGAAGGCAAGCTGACAAAAGCCCAGTTACGTGAGTTAAAGAATGCTCTCAAATTGGTTACTAATCCAAAAGAAGATCATATTATATTTTATGTGATTCGAAATGAAGAAGTCCTGAAAAAAGAAGTGATAGGGGAACATCATCACGATCCGAGCAATATTTTGTAGCCACGAAAAAGTCTGTGAACCTCCCAGGGTTTTTGCATGATCAGAGGTTTACAGACTTTTGGTGATTTTGCTAAACTGGAAACAGTTGATTTTGTTGGTGTTCACACACGGGTTTAGTTGTATCCATGATGGTATTGAAATTGCCCCAGCCTGTTCCAACAACTTCTTCTTTCCCGCGTTTAGTTGTATCCATGATGGTATTGAAATAAGGATCGAGGGGCGACTGGACAAACTTGAAGAGAAAGTTTAGTTGTATCCATGATGGTCTTAAAAGATCCAATAGTCTACTCTTGGCTGTTTCCCGCATACGTTTTTTGTATTATTCATTGAAGGTTTAGAAAATGAAGTATTTGAAGGTGCCTCTTCAGGGGCAAAAGAAGCTGGAATAAAGCCATTAGATGAATAATGCC
>JBAVDL010000244.1:0-2387 GCA_049587175.1 Thermoactinomyces sp. | reverse complement strand
GAGCGGTGGAGCCGCTTCGGATTTCCGTCGATTTTCTGACAGGTTTCTCCTCGCCGGGAAAAGGGATGTCAAGCGTCAGTGAAAATGTCACCATAAAACGTCCGTGATTCTGTCACCTTAACCCTTCCCATCCCGAGCGGGAGTGAAAGTGACCGACAAGGATGGGAAGGAGGTGGTATGAATCCGGGATCAAAGATTCCTGCCTTCAGCCTGCTAACCCGATGACGACTGGCCATGACCTTGATTTTGAGGTATCATGGAGTTGGATTTTGGTGTTACCCAGGCTTTGCGCCATGGGTGATTGGGAGCAGGCTTACGAGGTTTCGTAACGCCTGCCTTTTCTTTTTCCGGCTTCGAAGCAGGCTTTCGAACCGGTTTTTCCACCCGCTTGACGAACAGGATCTCCCCGCTATGCTCGATGCACACCGAACCGTCCAGGGTCTGGCGAACCTCCACCTCCGTTTTGAGCGGAAGGATGCGGTCGGATACGATCTTGTACGTGTGTCCTTGGTACGAGATCGTTTGACCCGAACCCACTTTCCGGTATACCCCCCGGTAGCAAAGGATGTGCTTCAGGGCGCGGGGGTGGGTGTAAGGGACGAAGGCAGATTCTTTTTCAGCCGGTTCCACGGCGAACAGCCGATTGTGTTTTTCGATCAACTCGGGCAGAACCTCGTTTCCTTCGTCGACGGAGCCGACCTTTCGTAAACGGAGCTCAATGATCCAGCGGTCCTGTGTCGTCTGGAAGCATCGCTCAATCCGGCCCTTAGCTTGTGGAGACAGGGCTTTGATATGCTCGATCCCCAATTCCTCCAGGGCCAGTCCAAACTGCGTTTTTTGGGGACTGAGACCCGCCAGCTCCTGTTCCACCGTCAATGTCTCGTTGGGGGACTCGAAGATACGGTGGCGATCGGTATAGACAGCGACAGGAAGGCCATGCTTTTGGATCACATCCGTGAGGAGACGGAAATAGCCTGTCAGGTCCTCCGTGGGTTGGAACCGGGCCGCCAGGATGGCACCGGTGGCATCATCCACCGCTTTCAACAACACGCAAGGCTCTCCCCGGTCTTCAAACCAGGCATGGGGGCTGGCATCGAGGTGAACCAACAAGCCGGCTTGCGGTTTTCGCGGCCGGGGACGATGGGCTTTGGGGGGACGGCGTTTGCGTGCCGGTCGGATCCCGGCGGAGCGCAGGACTCGCCGCACGGTGGAGGGACTGACCCGGATGCCCTCGTACTCCGCCAGCAATTCAGCAAAATGATGGTCGTTGGATCCTTTATACCGTTTGCTTTGGTACAACTCCACGATAGTGTGTCGCAGGTCTTCCGACAAGGCATGCGCCGGTTTTCTACCCCGGTTCTTATGTACAATCCCTTCTTCCCCCTCCTGAAGAACCCGGGCTTTGATCCGGTACACCTGACGAACGCTGAGCCCCAACAGCATAGCGGCTTCACGAGTGGTGATCTGTTGATGAAGGAGACGTTGGATGACAGCCAATCGTTTGACTTCTTTTCTGCTCATGGTAATCGTCTTCTCTCCCATAACTGACATTTTCTCAGACGCGTTATGGGATGACAATATCACAGACGCACAACATCCCCGGCGGCCGCACTTTTCATTCGGCCAAATCACTGTTATAATAATGAAAGTTTTGGTGAAGGCGTTGATCCGCCGAACACCGCGGATGGAGACGGAAAATGAAACCTGTTGCTTACGGACTGAACACGGACCATTGGAAAAACTGGATGGATCAACAAGGCCAGCCGTCATGGCGAGCGGATCAGGTCATGAACTGGCTTTTTCAAAAGCGGATCACGGATTTCAAAGAAATGACCAACCTGCCCCGCGATCTCCGCCTTCGATTGGCGGACTCGTTCACCCTGGATCCGCTGACGCCTCTTGAAGTCCAGACTTCCCGGGACGGAACGGTGAAGTTCCTGTTTGGGCTCCGGGACGGACATGCGATTGAAACGGTGATCATGCGCCACCGTTATGGAAACAGCGTCTGTGTGACCACCCAGGTCGGGTGCCGCATCGGCTGCACCTTTTGCGCCTCGACCCTGGGAGGGCTGAAGCGCAATCTGGAGGCCGGGGAGATCGTCGCCCAAGTGGTGGCCGCCCAGCGCTTTCTCGATCCGAAGGGGGAGCGCGTCCGGACGGTGGTTGTCATGGGTTCAGGCGAACCCTTCGAAAATTATGAGGAAACCATGCGGTTCATCCGGGTGATCAACGATCCCGGAGGGCTCCGGATCGGCCAGCGGCACATCACCGTATCCACGAGCGGCGTCGTACCCTGTATCCGAAAGTTTGCCGAGGAAGGGCTGCAGGTGGGTTTGGCCGTCTCCCTGCATGCCCCGAACAATGAGCTCCGGTCCAAACTGATGCCG
>JBAVDL010000243.1:0-6526 GCA_049587175.1 Thermoactinomyces sp. | reverse complement strand
AAAGAAGTTATCGAAACCACCGCCGAGCATCCATTCTGGGTAGCAGAAAAAGGCTGGGTACAAGCCAAAGACCTCCAACCCGGCGACCAACTGGAGACAGACCAAGGGCAACACGTCAAAGTGACCCAGATCGCCAAGCAGGAAAAACAGACGACGGTTTATAACTTTGAGGTGAAGGATTACCATACGTATTATGTGTCCGGTTTGCATTTGTTGGTGCATAATATGTGTGGGAAAATTTTTGAAAGCCGCAGAGCAGCTTTCCGGGCAGCAAAGAGAGATGCAGGCTTACGAAGTAACGCACATCCTTACCAAGTGAAATCAGTAAATATGGAGGATCGAAATGGTAAAGTAATATTAGATTCAAATTATAGATCGATAAAAACAAGAGAGTATTACTTTAAAAGAAGTAACGATCTTGAAGATATTGTAATTCAAGAACATTCGGCTGGTCATTATTATGGAGAAGGAGGTATAGGCGACCAAGGTCCACATTTTAATGTTCGCCCAATAAGTAAAAGAAGAACTGGTAAAGTCGAAGGAACTTTAGAGCATTATGAGTTTATAAAATAATGAGTTATGATTAGAATATTATGAGAATACGCACTTCGCTTAACGAAGTTTAGGTGATATACACTTCTTTGCGAAGTGCCATTACTTTATGTCTTAATGCTATGATATAGTTTTGATGAGGTGAGAAAGATGAGTTGGGTAGATCTTGTGGATAATCCGATGCAAGTGACACAATTATATTCATCGGTTCCGGACTTAAATAAAATTACCCTTACAGAGGTTGAATTAGGAGATCGTTTGGATTTTTCCCTGAAGTTCATCTTTTCAAGATTACCAGACAGAATTCCTGATAGATGGAAATATAGAGAATATACCACAGTTCAATTTGAACTTGATTTTTGGGGCATAAAAGATTTTACTTTGACCGATTATCATTGCGGTGAATTGTGGACATTTCACTTTTCTAAAAATGAAGATGGCTGGATCCGATTTGAAGGAAAATCGGATACTGGAAGGATAGCAGGATCTTGCAGAGCACTATATCTTCAGCATGTAACCTTACTTTAAAGGGGTGGCGGCTCTTTATGTGGTTAAAATTTATTGATAATCTCGATGAGTTACTATGTATGTATGATGAACCACCCAAAGTGGAACAAGTATATATTACTTTCCTTCGTTTAAAAGAGGATGGAAGGTTGCTGTTGAGCATCGAGTTAAACGAGTTTCCGAAAAAACCACCAATAAAATGGAAGGGTTGTAACACCCTGAATATTACCTTGACGTTTATGGGGATAAAAAGTGTACAAATCTATGATTGGTATTTAGATAATATTTATAGTTTCAAGTTCGAAAAGTCCAATGGTTATATTGAAATCAAGGCCACAGACGAAGGGAATCGATTAAGGATGCAGTTCCAGTGTTTAAATATATTTATATCTAGTATGGATGCATACATTGTAAAAGAAAGTTAGAAATTACATCATGTTTTTAGTTGATGACTATAAAATATTGATGATATTAATAAAATAAAAGGGTTGAAAAGTAAGGATTATGACCTTGAAATTGAGGAGTATTTAGAGGATTACCTGTCTCAAAATCTAATATCTATAGATGTGTGGATGCGGTTTAACCCCTTAAAATTTGAGTTAAATTTCCTTATCCTCATTTAATCGCTATTTTGCATATTTATTCAATTAAAACAATCAAACTCTTACGGTCACCGATTGGATTTTTTGTTGTTTGACCGCTTGAATAAATTCAAGTGGAGCAAGGTCAAACAACGCCCCTTTCGTCCTCCTAATTATAACTTAGCTTTTGTCTGGGGACTCAGGGGTTCAGTATAGCTTGAATAACGAATTTGCTCTAATCTCAAGAACATTCGGCTTAGAACTTTGGCTCAGGCATCATGGTTACTAACATTTTCGATAGGAGAGGATCGAATGGTGATTGTAGAACCCGCCTGGAAAAGAATTGGGCTTTCCCAACCACCTGAAGAACATTCGGGTCAGGGAATGGGGATTATTATTTTGGATGAAATTGTACCACATGTCTCCTTACGCCATTTAAAAGGCAAGGTAAAACAGGTCAAAGTCTATAAAGATCTTACTATTACTTGTTCAGATGTGTTCGAAGAACAGTTGATAGAAGAAGTAATGAGAGATACAGAACATGGATTAATGGTGCTCAGTCTTCTAGCCCATCCACCGTTCAAATTCGATGGGAATCTGTATACAAGCTTAGCACCCTCTGCAAACTTTATTTTTCTTTCTACAAGCAAGCCAGATCGAATCAAGGCAGGCTTAGAATGGATCTTGAATCAAGGCTGGAATACCAGAATTTTATTAAATCTGTTCACGCCACAAGAAAGAGGCTGGATGTCCCCGACGAACCAAGATCCCTATGTACAGGCTATACAGCCTGCATTAGATGCCGGCCTGCTGGTTGTGGCGGCTGGAGGGAATTCCAGGGCGCATAATAATCTGCACCCCAAGCAATATTTGGCTGTGGGCGGATTTAACGATAAAGGATCGAGTGACCAGAGCCAATATGAAGTCCATCCCTCGGTATCTTATGGTCTAAATGGCGATGGTCACTGGAGACCCGATTTGCTTGCCCCCTATACGTATTTGCCTTTGCCCCGTTTAACAGGGCAAGAAGGGCTTGATTACTTTGGAGGCACTTGTGGTGCTTCTACCCTAGTGGCTGGCTTATGTGCCTATCTTATGTCAACCATGCCGGATCTTACACCCAATGATATTCGCAATGTGTTAACAGAGACCGGGGATGTTACAAAGGGCTTCCCGGCTCCCATTGTGAATGGAGATCAGGCGTTGCGGGTATTAAGAGAAGGATACCGAAACAGTGAGCCGCCATCCACAGAGCCGTTAGTGAAGGTAACCGATGAAAATCAGTCCATCTTATCCGAAAATCGATTAGAGAGAGCCCTGGCTTTAACGATGTTGATCAAAAAAGGAAAGCTGACAAGAGAAGAAATATGGGAACATGCCAGGGATGAGTCCCCTATGGTGAAAAAGGTAGCTATACAGGGTTTGGGAGATCCCGTTGACGAAATTGAGAGAAAAAAATATTGGGAAAAGGTACACGAAGAATCAAGCGAATTTGGTGTAAGGGAATCTTGGGCGTATACACTGCTCAATACCACAACAAAAGAAGAGATACACAAGTGGTTGTCTCTTAAAGAGTATAAAACGATTGATATTTGGATCTGTATCCATCTGTTTTTGCAAAAATATTATCCGGATGCCCCTGAAATGGAAATTACGCCTGATCCCGATCATGAACTGATGAATTCGATCCTGGCTCTGTTCTGGATTGGTATAAAAACTATAGGAACTCGATCCATCTGAATGGCTAACAAGTATCTATGAGTTGCTTCAATATCTCCATTCTAAGCGTCGGATCTAATTTCCGTTTTTAAGCAAATCACGCCTGTGCTAATGATGAGTATGAGAGAGCGTAAGGAGGACCTATTAAGATGCTTTCTGAACAAGAGCTGATTAGAAGAGAAAAACTAAACAAAATCACACAACTGGGGATCAATCCTCATCCCGATCATTTTGATATAAGCCATGAGTTAAAAGATGCGGCAGATTTGCCGGATGGAACACAGGGTGTCCGTGTTGCAGGGAGAATTGTTGCGATTAGAAAAATGGGGAAGCTGGATTTTATTTCAATTCGTGACATTGAAGGAAAATTGCAGTTGCTTCTTAAAAAAGATGTTGTCGGTGATAAGTCTTTTAAACAGTTTCATGAAATCATCGATATTGGTGATTTTATTGGTGTTGAAGGAGAAATGTTCACTACGAAAACAGGGCAAAAAACTCTTAGGATACACTCTTACAAGTTTCTTGGTAAAAGTCTCAAGCCCTTACCGGAAAAATGGCATGGTATCCAAGATGTAGAGTTACGCTATCGGCAACGCTATCTTGATTTGATCATGACTGAGTCATCTCAAAAACGTTTTTTACTTCGCAGTAAAATGATTAGTGAAATGAGGCGTTTCCTGGATGACAGAGGATTTTTTGAAGTGGAGACCCCGGTTTTGACAAACAAGGCATCTGGAGCATTGGCTAAACCTTTTATTACGCATCACAATTCGCTGGATATTGACATGTTTTTGCGGATCGCGCCGGAGACATACCTTAAAAGGTTAATTGTAGGCGGCTTTACGAAGGTGTATGAATTTGCCAAGTGTTTCAGGAATGAAGGGATAAGCCCGCAACATCTTCAGGAGTTCACGATGGTAGAGGGGTATGTTGCGTACTGGAATTACAAGCAAATGATGAAGTTCATGCGGGAATTGATTCTACATACCTTGGATAAGGTTTTTCAAACTACTACTGTTATCATTGACGGAAATGAAATTGATTTTTCAAAAGAATGGAAAGTGGTTTCTTTCCGAGACTTAATCCTAAAAGATACAGGGATTGATATTGATCTGTATCCTTCAACCAAAGAGTTATATGCAGAGGTAAAGATGAAAGGAATTATCTTAGACCATGAGAATCCAGAGTTATTGGGAAGAGGGAACTTTATTGACCTTCTCTACAAAAAAGTAAGTCGTCCTAAAATCGTTGATCCAATCTTCTTGGTAGAACACCCGATTGATCTATCTCCATTAGCAAGGGCCAATGACGAGAATCCGTCTCTGACAGACCGTTTCCAGATCGTTGTAAATGGTGTTGAAATAGTAAATGCCTACTCGGAGCTGGTAGATGCAATCGAACAGCGGAACAGATTGGAGAAACAAGCTTTACTTAAAGCGCGGGGTGACGAAGAAGCAATGGAGATGGACGAAGATTATCTTTTGGCAATGGAACATGGAATGCCACCCATAGCTGGATGGGGTTTTGGTGTGGAGAGATTGTTGATGATGTTTACTAACTGTGACAATATCAAAGACTGTGTTCTGTTTCCGATTACACGGCCCAAAATCGAAGAATAAGGCTAATGTTGTGTTTGGCAAGTAAAAAGTACAGACAATGGCAACCTATTAAGCCCCGAAATAGATTTTGAGTAAATTCCCCTTATCCGATATAGTGTAATTAAACGACAGGGGGAATTTTTATGCAAAGAAAACAGTATTCCATTGAGTTCAAAAAACAAGTGGTCAAAGAAGCAGAGGAAATTGGGAATGCACGGCAAGTGGCAAAGCGTTATGACATTGCATCCAATCTTGTTTATCGGTGGAAAAAGCAATTTCAATTATCCACATACAAAAATGCTGATCATGAGGCAAAACGAGCCACAAGCTACGTTCCTTCTCCAAAGGAGTTTGAGGATCTGGAAAAAGAAAATCAGAAGCTGAAACAGCTTCTGGGGGATAAAAACTTGGAAATCGAGATTCTTCGTGATCTCGTAAAAAAGGTAAACCCCGCTTGTCGGACAAAATGGAAGTAGCCGACAAGTGGATCAAGCGGGGTTATCCAGTACGAAAAGTCTTGCGCATTGTCGGCGTCAGTGAACAAATCTATTATTATCGAAAAAAGAACAAAGATAAAGTCATTATTTATCGTGGAGGGCGTCCGATTCCTGGCTGCTCTTTGAACGAGCAAGGGCATCCTGTAAGTGACCTGCAAATCAAAGAGTGGTTGATGGAGTTCGCTTCAGGGGAAGAAGCAGTTTATGGTTATCGAAAGTTGACGGTATGTTTGCGAAAGCAATATCAATTGGTCATCAACAGGAAAAAGGTATATCGCTTATGTCAGGAGCTGGGTTTATTAAAGCCCCAGAGAAAGAAGAGGGATCTGCGGCCAGGGAAAATCGCTCGTAATCGTGAGATTACGGGATCCAATCAATTATGGGAACTGGATGTGAAATATGGATATATCACTGGGGAAATCCTGAAAGATCAACAAGGGGGATTTTTGAATAGATCAAGCCAAGGAAAAGCTTTAGAAAAAGCGAATCCAGGACTAGGCGTGACCAATCTCTTACTTTTCGTATGTCTTTAGCTCCATTACCTCATTAATTGCACCTGTAATATCTTCTTCGATGTTTCTTCTCTCTTTGTTCAAATCTATAGAGACCCAAAGGAAAAACTCTCGCGTTCCTTTATTACCAGTCACTGGACTGTGGGTAACTCCGATTGGGTTTAAGCCAATATCTTCAGTGTATTTAACCAAGTCCTCCAAAACCTCCTTATATACATCGGGGTCTTCAATTACACCTGTTCGTCTTATTTCCGGGTCGTCTACTTCAAAAAGAGGCTTAACTAAACACAACATATCCCCCTGGGGCTTAAGTAACTTTGCAACAATCGGAATCCCCTTCTTTAAAGAGAGATAAGATAAATCAATTGAAGCCAGTTCCGGTTTTGGGTCTAACTGTTCGGGTGTAACATCACCAATATTTGTTTTTTCCATGTTAACAACACGTTCATCTACTCTTAGTTTACCAGCCAATTGACCATAACCAACATCAATGGCATATACTTTAACGGCCCCGTGCTGAATAAGGCAGTCTGTAAAACCTCCTGTAGAAGCACCTGTAT
>JBAVDL010000242.1:0-3602 GCA_049587175.1 Thermoactinomyces sp. | reverse complement strand
AGCCAGAATCGTATCTATTGAAAATGTTAACAAACTGGTACGCCGGCGTTTGATTGACCTGGGGATTATGGAAGGATCGGTCGTATATCTGAAAAATTCACTGCCTTTTGGCGGACCTTGTACCCTGGAAGCTGACGGACAATCAATTGGTATCCGCCGAAGGGAAGCTTCTCTGATCGAGGTGGCCAATCTATGATGAATGTTGCCTTGATCGGAAACCCGAATACGGGAAAAACCTCTCTGTTTAATGCCTTGACCGGATTTTACGAATATGTGGGAAACTGGTCGGGAGTTACGGTTGAAAAAAAGGTTGGCAAACTGAAAGATGAACTGGGACAACTGATCGATTTGCCCGGGATCTATTCATTAAATCCACTATCTGAAGATGAGGCAGTTGTCTCCAATTTTTTGTTGACCGAAGATTTTTCGGCTGTTTTGAATATCGTGGATGCTTCCCAACTGGAACGCAATCTGTATTTGACCCTTCAGGTTCTGGAATACGGCAAACCGGTTGTTATTGCCCTGAACATGTTTGATGTGGCCAAAGGCCGGGGACTCAAAATTGATACGGACAAACTTTCCTCGTATTTGAAAACACCGGTTATCCCTGTGGTTGCCCGCAAAGGAACCGGCATCAATCAGTTGAAGGATCAGCTGCAAAAGATTGACAGTAACAATCCGGATGCGTTGGTTATCAACTATGGGGAAATCCTGGAACAGGCCATTCAGAAATTGAGTAACTCCTTGCCGGATCTAAAGCTGCCAAAGCGCTGGCTGGCATTGCAATTTTTTGAAGGAAACAAGCCTGTTTGGAACCTGTTGGAAAAACATGCGGATAAATCATTCCTGCAGGAATTATATAGAGAAACAGAAAAGCAGATCATGCAAGCGGAAGCAATTTCTTCCCTGGATCGATATATTCGCCAGGTTCGCGGCCAGTGGATTTCCAATGTACTGGAAGAAACCATTTCCCGTAATCCTGAGCAAAAGATGCCTATCAGCGAACGGATTGACAGGATTGTTGTCCATAAAGTATGGGGGATGCCCATATTTATGCTGCTGATGTATCTGATTTTCAAATTCACCTTTGACTGGCTGGGAACTCCGTTATCCGACGCGCTGGACGCCTTTATTACCGGGCCGGTTACATCCGGAATTGAAGCAGGTCTGGCGGCAATTGGGGCTTCATCCTTCATCAAGGCAGTGATACTGGATGGAATTGTTGCTGGTGTGGGCGGCGTTCTGGTTTTTGTGCCGCAAATTATGATTCTGTTTTTCTTCATCTCTGTTTTGGAAGATTCCGGATATATGGCGCGGGTAGCAATCGTGATGGACCGGCTGATGGAGATTTTCGGATTAAACGGGAAAGCGTTTATTCCCATGATTATCGGTTTCGGATGCAATGTACCGGGCGTTATGGCCGCACGAACAATTGAACAGCCGAATGAACGGCTGCTGACAATTATTCTGACTCCTATGATGTCCTGTTCGGCAAGACTGCCGGTATATACGCTCTTTGCCGGAGCATTCTTTGCCCAAAACCAGGCTTTGGTAGTATTCTCCCTGTATTTCCTTGGAATTGCGGTTGCCTTGGTGATGGCAAAAATTTTAACTTCCACTCTTCTTAAGCATAACGAGTCAGTTTTTGTTGTGGAGTTGCCGCCTTACCGTTTTCCTCATGGATCGGTATTGTTGCGCAGTACCTGGGAAAAAGGGAAAGGGTTTCTCAAAAAGGCAGGAACATTTATTTTGGGAGGATCGGTATTGATCTGGTTCCTCAGCTATGCCGGACCAGGCGGTTTGGACGTAGACATGAATGACAGCTTTCTGGCGATGATCGGCGGATTTTTTGGGGCATTGCTGGCACCTGTCGGCTTTGGCACCTGGCAAGCCGGTGCAGCGCTCATTACAGGATTCCTGGCCAAAGAAGTGGTTGTCTCTACCATGAATATCCTGTATGCATCTCCTGATATAACCAGCTTGCAAGGAATTATTGCCGGGGCTTTCACACCATTGCAGGCATTCAGTTTCATGGCATTTATTCTGCTATATATTCCCTGTCTGGCTACTGTTGCCGTCATTCGCAAAGAAACAGCTTCAAGCCGCTGGACTTTGTTTGCGATAGGCTATTCCCTGGCGATTGCCTATCTCATTTCCCTAATTATTTATCAGGGCGGAAAACTTCTTGGACTTGGTTAATTTCTTGGGTAAAGGAGGAAACGGCAAATGATTGTGAACCTCCTGCTGGGCACTTTGATCTTCGGATATGCCGGCTGGGCAATTTACCGGCGCTTTAAAATCAGCAAACAGGGAAAATGTGAAGGCTGTTCTGCTAAAGACAGTTGCTGCTCGACAAACAAAAACAAATCCTGTTAACTTCTTTTGAGCATTCTCAACGCTTGGAATACATTCAGGCGTTTTTCTTTTACAGGACTTGCGTATTTTTCAGACTCATCTTGAAAACGGTCATGAACTTTTTCTAACATCACGATGCTCGGAAATGGATTAAGACCAGTCTGCATCAATCCAGCCCCTCCGGGTACAGGGCAAAATATCACGATTATCCAATATTCTATCGTGCCTTCGATTCTTGCAATTTACAAATTTGTTCGCATATGCAGTACCATTATTTTCCCTGTTCCGGGGTGTATCATATTCTTCCCGAACCAGTTGATAACAAAAAGACTCCAAAAAGGAAGAATCCCTTTTGGAGTCACGGATTTGAAGTTGGTCTGTCAGAGCAATGTTATTCTTCCTTGATACATGGTTAACAAATACTGGTTGATGATGGCCTTGATTTCTTCCAACCGCCCTGATTCGTTTTTGATTTCCGTCAAGCCAAGCGCATATTCTTCCAGCTTGCGGAAGTCGGTTTTTCCCTCCACAATCTCTTTGCCGATGCCTTCCCTGTAGCTTTTGTACCGCTCTTCCACGACTCGGTCCAGGACGTTGTCTTTGATTAACTGATGGGCTACTTTCAGGCCGACGGCAAAACTGTCCATCCCCGCAATATGTGCCAGGAACAGATCTTCCGGTTCAAACGAACCCCGACATACTCTGGCGTCAAAGTTCAGGCCGCCGCGCCCCAGACCGCCATTTTTCAACACTTCATACATGGCCAGGGTAGCAGAGTACAGATTGGACGGGAAGTCATCCGTATCCCAGCCCAACAGCGGATGGCACTGGTTGGCGTCAATCGAACCCAGCATGCCATTGATCCGCGCATAGCGAAGTTCATGTTCAAATGTATGTCCGGCCAGGGTGGCATGGTTGGCTTCAATATTGAATTTGAAATGGTCCTGAAGGTCATATTTCAGCAGGAATGCATAACAGCTGGCCGCATTAAAGTCATACTGGTGTGTGGTTGGCTCTTTCGGTTTGGATTCAATCAGGAATTGGCCGTCAAAGCCGATTTCTTTGGCATAATCAACAGCCATGCGGAAGAAGCGGGCCAGGTTGTCCAGCTCCAGTTTCATATCCGTGTTAAGAAGCGTTTCATAACCTTCGCGTCCGCCCCAGAACACAAAGTTTTCCGCCCCCAACTCCTTGCCGATTTCCAGGCCTTTTTTCACCTTGGCCGCAGCATAGGCGAACACATCGGC
>JBAVDL010000241.1:0-8651 GCA_049587175.1 Thermoactinomyces sp. | reverse complement strand
TCCCTGCCAAAACAATCTCCATTTTTTCCTCAGCAGTCCATTTTCTCCGTCCCATAAAAAAGACCCCTTTTTTGCTTCCTATTATACTCTCTCTTTTGTCTGGAAGCGTATGGGGTCATTATAAAAGTAACGACGGGTATATCCTTTTTCTTTAAACTATTTCCCAAGATATCAATCCCATACAAGATGTTTTGCAATTTGGAGAATTTTTTCCTGTCTATTAGGCGAAAGTTGCTTCATATAATTTTCCAAATATAATCGTACAACCTGTTCCGCTTCCGATAAATCTACTGCTTGATTGTCCGATTCAAAGGGGTGCCTTTTAATCATTGCTGCAATTTCAACATCTTCGAGAGTACTAAACAGCAAAATAAATTCCTCTTCTTCTAATTGTGCATCAAGTAATATATCTTCAAGATCATCAAAAGATTTTACTTTATCCTTTATAAGGGTTAATTTATCAGATGAATATCTGCATCTAATAAGTTCTTCAATTAACTTTCTATAATCTTCATCATCCATTTTAATACTGGATTCAAAGTGGATTTTCGGCTCTAAAACTGGATTTTGTGGGGTTATAAATACTTTACTGAGGGTATTTAATTTTAGTGCAATTTCTATATTCGTTACAATCTTCGGCAAACTTCTTTCAATATATTCTTGGAGTAAAGGATTTGTAAGATTCAACTCTTCGTATATGTGATTCGTTGCGTAGTTAATAGTTAACATCAATGTATGATGATCATATTTTCGTAATTTTTTATATAAGTATTGAATATCTTCTCCCGTAATATTGAGCTCCACTATGTTACGGTTTGCAAGAGAACATCCCAAAGCTGCTGTTAATACATGTTCAAAAATATTGATCAATAATTCTGGATAACTCTTGTCATATCCATAAAGTAGATGATGAATGTTTTCTGTTGCAAATTTTTTACAAAATTCATTCTCAAGGTATAAATTCTCAAGGTATTTTTGAATAAATTCTATTCCTGCCAAATCATTAACAGGATTGCAAAGCTGATAATCAATAGAAGCGGGAGAATCATGGGCCTCATACTCTAAGTTATATAATTTGAAGAAAATCCCAATCCCATTTTCACTAAGTGTCGAATTATAAGAATGATTTAGTGTATCTAGTTTATTCTTTTGAACCATATTATAGATACGCTTTGCTATTTGAAATTTAGTATTTACTAATTTTCTGCCTCTCCCATACAGCTCAGAAATCTTTACTGTTTTTAACTCGAATGCAGCATAGTCTGGATCTGGTATAGACTTTAAGTATACCCCTATTGAATAAAGATTAGATTTCATAATGCTTTCAGCAGTTTCAACTCTTATAGAACTGCTTTCACCCATATTATATCTCTCACTTTTATATGCTAAGAGACTAATACATTGTAGCTGAATATTTTCTAAATCAGACTCATTTAAAAGTCCACAGATATAAGCCTCCTGTAAAATAGAATTAAAATAGAATTCTCCACTCAAATTATGACTATTAATGATATGTTGCTTTTCAATATTCGCCATCTTCATCCTCCTCATCATATTCATTATCCTCTGAATAATCAGGTGCATATCCATATCGTACATTACGTGCCATTTTCTCAAGTTCTCTTCCTGATAACAATGCTAGTGATCCTTGGCATTTGCCATCAAATGAATTTTTCATAAACTTTATCAGTTCATCATCACTAATTAAATCGAGAGTTTCATTTTTATAAAAATAAAAGATTTCAATTAACTCATGAAGTGTTTCTACATAATTATGCATAGAAATATAAGGAGAATCACAAAACTCCTTGATTATTTTTTCAACTACGCCACCACCAAATTCAATACGTCCATTACTTTTTAGTGAAACAGTTCTCGTTTCAACTAGTTCAATGGCATCTTGACGAGATAAAGTTAACCCAAATCTAAAAGTAAAATCATTACATTTTACAATTTCATCAACTGCTTGTTTTTGTATTAATGATGAAAATACATTCATAATCTCAAATGACAATAGGATCACCTCCAAAATAAAAATAAATAAAAATAAATACGAATATTATTTTTCAAATTACTATTGACATTTAGCTAAAAGTATGTTATAGTTAAATTGGCGCATTATGTTTATTAATCAAATCGTAAATTTGATTATACCATTCACTTTTGATAAAAGCAATACTAAAAAACAAAAAGCCACCGTATGTTTATATAATCGGTGGCTATCTTTATAACTATATTTCAACATCAATCACTACTCCAGACTTAAATCCTATAATTAACTTATCATCAAAGACCGTCACCTTTTCAATAATTCGCCTTACTAATTGCTCATCATACTCTTCTAACTCGCAGGATTGCTCATTCAAGAAATCAGTCATTTCAGCGATTCGTTGCCTTTTTCCCTCACGATCTGCATTCTCAACCAGTGCATTTTGCTTCTGCTCCCGCAAACGGTATATCTCTTCCGCCACTTCCTCATAATCTGTTTTGGAATTGGCAAGCCGCAAAAGTTCGTTTTGCAGTTCTTCCAGCTTGACGTCAATATCATTGGTAATTTTGTCGTGTTCTTCATTTAAAACTGTCTCGATATTGGCCTGTAAAGTGGAGAGAAAGGTATCCTTACTGGCCAGCAACTCATTGATGGCTTTTACAACTGCTGCCTGTAGCACTTCCTCATTAACTGTAGGGGATGTGCAATCAGACCCTTTTTCCTCTAGGCGGCTGACGCATCGCCAGACAATAGACCTGCAGCCTCGATTGTTCCAGTGGACTCTTCTATATATTTCACCACATTCTGAGCAGTAGACAATACTGGACAGAGCGTACTTGCTGCTATAAACTCGCTTCTTACCATTCTTTCCAGTATAAAGGTTAGCCCGCCTTACCAGTTCTTCCTGCACCTGCATGAAAATTCCACGCGGGATGATAGGTTCATGACTGTTCTCAACATAGTACTGAGGTACGATTCCATTATTGACTACTCGCTTTTTGGAAAGAAAATCAACGGTGTAAGTCTTTTGAAGCAAGGCATCTCCTATATACTTTTCATTCTGCAGTATTTTCTTAAGCGTCTCGGGTCTCCACTTAGGCTTTTTAGCTGCAGTGAGAATACCATCCGCTTCTAGGCCTCTTGCTATTTGTAGGAGACTTGCTCCTTCAAGGTATTCTCGATAGATTCGCTTTACCACTTCGGCTTCTTCAGGAACAATAACAAGCCTTTTATTTTCGTCTTTGGTGTATCCTAAAAACCGGTTGTGGTTGACTTGAATTTCACCTTGTTGGAAGCGGTACTGAATGCCTAGCTTTACGTTTTGGCTTAAGGACTGGCTTTCTTGTTGGGCCAGTGAAGCCATGATTGTCAGCATGATTTCACCCTTGGAATCCATAGTATTGATGTTCTCTTTCTCAAAGAAAACAGGGATATTTTTATCCTTTAGCTGCCGGATGTATTTCAAACAATCCAGCGTGTTTCTGGCAAAACGGCTAATGGACTTGGTAATGATCATGTCAATTTTACCTTCCATGCATGCTTCAATCATCCGGTTAAACTCTTCGCGCTTTTTAGTATTGGTTCCTGAAATCCCGTCGTCCGCATAAATTCCTGCCAGCTCCCATTCAGGGTTCCCTTTAATGTAGGAAGTGTAATGTTCAATCTGAACCTCATAACTGGAGGCTTGTTCTTCACTATCAGTTGAAACTCTACAGTAAGCCGCCACTCGAAGTTTGGTTTTACTTTCAGTTTCTTGGTTATTACCCACACGAGCTCGTGCTGGTATAACTGTTACATTCCTACTCATCGTCATTATCAATCGCCTCGCTTTCTATAAGGCTATAAACATATTCTGCTTGTTTAAATGGGTCATCATAAAGCTCATCCGGTGTTGGCATGGCGAACTGGTATTTCTTAATACTATTTTCCTTTGGTTTATGCTCCCAAATTCTGCCGAGCATTTGTGCCCGTCTTAACTTTTCAGCCTCTACCTTTTCAAAAGTATCCTCATCAATAATCTTGGGATAATAGTCATCCCCAAGGTATCGCTTATTTGTGAGCATATTCGCAATAGTGGCATGATATCTAACAATCCCAGCTTTCTTAGCCGCATCCTTCAAGGAAAGACCTGAAAGATATGCTTTGAATAGCTTCTTTAGCTGCTCTGCTTGTAGCTGGTCAATCACCGCTTTTCCATCTTGAATCGTATATCCATATGGTACATGAGGCATCTATCTCTCCATCCTTTCCTTAAGTAATAAGCCGCACTTTAGGCTAAAGCCTATTTCTGTTGGCGAAAAAGCAACTATCTTTTCAACAAACTGCTCGAATACTTCCTTGTTAAAACTTTCAATATTCTTTGACTTTGAAACATATTTGATAAGTCTTTCTAATTCTGTTATTTTAGCCATTCCACCATTGATGAAACGGTAGAGTGCTTCTTTTTGATCTTTCAGCTTCTCTGCTTCAGAGCGAAGCTCATTGTTTTGCTTATTAAAAAGAGCAGGCTCCAAGTATCCCTTTGTCATGAGGTTAATCAATACCTGAAGTTGCTCTGCATTTTTCTCCATCTTCGATTCAATTTCCTGAACCCGAATCAGATTATCTGAATAATTCATGAGTTTCAGTTTCTGAAGCAAAGGCCTCAAAACAACTTTGTGACTAAAGATGAGCTTATTTATCATCGTCACAAAGCCTTGATGGATGCTATCCTCCCGAATGTAAATCATGGAGCATTCCTCTATATTAGTGATATGTTTGGAGCAACACCAGGCAATATATTTATTGTTCTTAGTTCCATGGATTCTTCGCTTGAAAGTACTCCCGCATTCAGAACATTGAATCTTTCCAGAAAGGGGATAGCGATTTAAATACTTGCTATTGCCACTCTTGATGCCTTTTTCTTTTCCTCGCTGTTCGATTGCAAGATTCACTGCCTTAAACTCTTCATGACTAATAATTGCCTCATGATTATTTTCGATAAGAAACTGATCCTTCTCTCCCTTATTGGTTCGTCTAGTGAAATTATCGTCAGTGTATGTTTTTTGAAGGATTACATCTCCAGTATATTTTTCATTCCGTAAAATACCTCGGATAGTACTTCCTCTCCATTGACCGCCTTTTTTAGTACGTACACCCTCATCGTTTAATTCTTGTGCAATTTTCTGCGTTCCTTTACCTGCTAAGGCATCTGTAAAAATCCGTTTAACAACCTCGGCCTGTTTTTTATTCACTACAATCTGCCCATCTATATAATCATAACCGTAGGGAGGATAAGAAAGCTTGTAGGTTCCATTTCTAAACCGTTTTTGAATGGACCATTTATTATTCTCAGAAATTGAGATAGATTCATTCTCTGCTAGGCTACTTAGAATGGTCAGCATAAGCTCACTTTCCATAGACTGTGTGTTGATGTTCTCTTTTTCAAAATAAATGAACACTCCAAGATCAGTTAGCTTCCTTACAATCTCTAAACAGTCTATTGTATTTCTGGCAAATCGACTGATAGATTTTGTAATTACAAAATCTATCTTCTTGTTCTCACAGTCAGAAATAAGCCTAAGTAGTTCTGTTCTATTCTCTTTCTTCGTGCCTGAAATACCCTCATCAAAATAAATGCCAACAAATTCCCAGTCTGGGTTCGCTTTAATATAAGCTTCATAATGGACCTTCTGTGCTTCCAGGCTGATTAGCTGTTCCGTATTATCTGTTGATACCCTAGCATAAGCAGCCACCCGCAGTTTTAGCTTTTTTTGAAGCCGATTGTTCGTTTCTTTTATTTTTGTTACCTTTTTCACCACATTCACCTCCTCAAGGTATGTGACATATTACCTCTGAGTGCCCAGTATATCAAGGAATATCGGGCATTATCTGTGCTAATAACGGTGAGAAAGTTTCGCGATTCAAACGCATAATTTTGTTAAACTCTACCTCTGTAACAAGACCCTTATCAAGCATTTGACGCAGCAGTTTTTCCGCTCTATAATAATCAAACTCTCTTTGAAGCTTCTTAGTACTTAAAGGTGTCTTTTTAGGAATAGCTAGTGGATCTTGTTTATCTGTAATTTTAGTAATCTGCATATAGGCAACCTCCATTTCTACAGGGAGAACCCTGCACCTATATGCAAAAAAATTCGGTGATTCGAACCCCTAAAAAAGCAAAAGACCCGAAGAGCTGTTACACTCCTCGGGTCATTAAAATTAGCTGTTCGTTAATCATACTTAATAAAGGCATCGGTAAAGCCAGCTTTCTTAGCTTTGGCAAGTTGCGCTTCCGCATTGGCTTTTACAGAATAGGCACCGATTTGAACACGATAATATTTCTTTCTCTCCTGTTCTGCAGGCTTCTCTCCTTCACTTAATAGCTTTTTCACATCCGCTCTGAAGGTATCCATGCTTTTTCCATGTTTTGGAAACCAGTTTCTCGGATCTCCATGATTACTTGCGATTCCTTTTTGATATCCTTCATAGTGGCCAATAACATCTTTTTCGGTCAAGTTATAGAGCTTGCAAAGATACACACACAGTTCTACCGCTTCCTTATAAACCGCATTAAAATACGAGGCATCGGTCAAACCGTCCTCGCAGATTTCAAAACCAATATGAGTATCATTTGCCTTTCCACCTGCATGCCATCCACGATGGTTCCATGGCAGGTTTTGATAAGTGGCAATTGAACCATCCTTAAGCTTTCCAATGAATGCATGAACACATACTTGCCTTCCACCTGGTTTATCCTGATTCCAGTGATTGTTGTATTGATTTACACCCAACAAGCCATCGTCCGGTCCAACGTATCTACGAAGATACGGATTATTTGCACCAGTACTATGAACCATGATGCCCTTCGGTGTAATCTTTCTGCCTGCCTTATAACACGCATTTTCAGTTAGAATAAGTTTCCTAAGATTCATTACTCATTTCCTCCTTTGTTATGCAACTGTACAAGAATGTCTTTTAACTTTTCTGGTATTGGGAGTCCTAGTCGACCAGCATTTTCTAGCATAGATATTCCTTCATTGGAGCAATAGAAAAAGATAATGGCTGTCCGGAGCACGCTCCCCTCTCCGATAAGGTTCGTATCAATCATATGTCCGATTCCGACCAAAAGAAAAATAAGCACCTTCTTAAAGATGCCCCTAAATCCGATCTCACTAGATAGCTTCTTATCAACAATGGCACACATGACACCAGTGATATAATCAGCTATCATCAATGCCACTAATGCATATAAAAAACCATCAAAACCACCTAAAAACCAGCCCAAGAATCCACCAAGTGCTGTAAGGGCAGCTTGTACCCAATTCCATATTTCCTTCATGATTTTTACCTCCTTCATGATTGGTAAATATATAAAAAGAGTGCCTGCGATTTTTCGCAAACACTCCTGAATCGTTAATTATATTTGTTTAGGCAGTGCCTCCCAAAGTCTCATATCCTCCTGTCCTAAAGACCATATGGCAATTCCTCTAAGCTTCCAACGATACGCTGCCTCGTTTGCCCAATAAACAAGGCTGTCTACATCCTGATAATAAAGAATAGAAAAACCGTCAGCATCTCCAAGAAACAAACGTGAAATCCAGACATTGATGTCCTTGGGCACGATTTTTACTGAATAATCATTTCCACAGGCCAGCGGCAAAAGTCCTGAATGGAAGAAATCATAATCCATAGAGATGTCCTGGTTTCGTGTAGAAGCTTCCTCCACATCATTGTTAACTGTGAAAACCTGAAACTCACTATCCCATGTTACACCGGTTCTTGCCAGCCGCCCATACTCAGTTGTGGTTCCATCCGGGAAGGTTACATCAAACCTTTCATAAGGTTCATAAGTCCAGGCATCTCCCAGTCTAAGTAATTCGCATAGAATACGTCCATCAGACCGAACCCCGGCATACCCTCCTGAAAAACCACTAAGCGTCGCTGTAAAGCGCAAAACATTGCTTGCTCCGGAATAAACCCTCACAGAGTTACCTCGTATCCTCATCTCAATGGTGTACATTCTTGGATTTGAGCGAAGATCTGCTGATGCCGTTTTAACGATTTCAGTGGCATAACTGCCAATTAAAGAAGAACCATTATATAGTTCAATACGCTGTGTATTAAAGTTTAAACAGCAAAAGACATTACCACAAAAAATGCCTGCACGACCACTTCCCTCTGGAGTAAAGGCCAACCTTGCCCGCAAATGAACATCTGAAAACCCGCTATACTTCCACGCCAATTGGCCATACCCGTCAAGCTGCGAATAGGGACGACTGGCGGGATCATTTTGATTTTGCCATACCTGCCACTCGCCGCTTAGTGCTGTCCAGTAGCTGGAGGGAAGTGGATTGTCATCTCTGAAGTCTTCATACCAAATTAGTGCTGAATCAGGCTTTCTGCGTAGCACCTCAGTGGTCAATTTAAAACCTTTATCGGGTTCAGCCATTAAACCGTTCACATCTTTAAATTTGCGAGGAGATAGCATAAACTCTGCCTCTCCAGCAGAAAGTTCTTCAGAAAAACTCGAACATACTCGAAATCCATAGAACTGCACACCTGGTACTGAGGCACTAACGCTGACAGTATGGGTACCAGCTGAAAGAAATACACCAGAAACCAAAGAAAGCCAACAAGTTGTTCGCCAGTATGGCCACCACAGCCTATTCTCGCTAAATAC
>JBAVDL010000240.1:0-4896 GCA_049587175.1 Thermoactinomyces sp. | reverse complement strand
GCAGAAGTCCAACCGGCCCTTTTTCCGTGTACTTAAAGGTTTTCCCCGCTATACAGATTGAATCAATATACAATTTCAAGCGAGGGGGAATAGACAGATTCCACATCGGGGTCACAAACACATATTTATCTGCATCCACAAATTGATCGGTTAATTCATTGATCCGTTCCACCTTTTCCCGTTCTTTTGCAGACAACTCTTTGCCTTTGGCCAATTTGCCCCAGCCGCTGAACACATCTGCATCGATGAACGGGATCTCTGTCTGATACAGGTCAATCTCCACAATTTCGTCATGGGGGCTTAATTCTTTAACTTTCTCTATAAAACTACGCCCCAGACGCAAACTGAAAGATTCCGGTTCGGGTTTGGGATTTGCGGTAATATACAAAATTTTAGCCAAAAATTTTCCCACCTTACAATAAAATAATTTACTTACTAACAGTAAGAAGCTTAATCTATGTAATTTGCTATGTCAAGATAAAGACTGATACCTTTATTTTCCTCTCTTTTTTCCTGTTTAATACATGTTTTTATTGCCTGGAAAATTGGACTGCTGTCCGTTTGGCCAATTTTTTAGCTTGATTGATAATATCCTGGTATTGTTTCGTATCGGCTGTTCCTTCAGCAATAATTGACTGAACCTGATCAATTCCCATAAATCCCAGTATCAGGCGTATATAACTATCTCCGTACTCCATTGCTCTGGCATTGCCGTGCGAATAGATTCCTCCCCGTGCCTGTATGTGAACCGCTTTTTTTCCTACCATCAGTCCGACCGGTCCCTGCTCTGTATAGCGAAAAGTCTTTCCGGCCATACATATTAAATCAATATAAGCCTTAAGCATGGGCGGTAATCCAAAATTCCACATTGGGGTTACAAACACATATTTATCTGCTTCGACAAACTGGTCAACCAACTGATTGATTCTTTCCAGTTTCCTTCTTTCGGACAGAGACAACGGAAGGCTCTCAGCCAATTTGGCCCAAGCATTGAAAACACTCTCATCCAAAAGAGGAATATCGTCCTGATACACATCAACTTTCTCAATTTCATCAAACGGGTTGGCCAGCTCATATGCACTCAAAAAAGCACGTCCAACTTGCAAACTGACGGATTCTGATTCCTGCTTCGGGTTGGCTGTAACATAAAGCAGCGTCGCCATCATAGACAACCCCCATATCATCCAAAAATCATTTCAGTGGATCGATTATTATCAGTCGTGTATAAAACCCTACACTAGTCCAATATACCACTCTTTTAACCGGCTTGCCTAAAAATAAAAAAGCTGGCATTCAGCCAGCACCAGACAAATAACAAAATCATCTATTCCCTCTATCCATTTTGATCAAGAGATCCGGTATTCACTTTTCGCCAGAAAGATACAATTTCGCCAACATCACTTCTGCTCACCCTGCCGGTTTGACCCGGCCGGAGTCAAACTGCCGATGCTATTTATAATAATCCAGCAGATACTGATGAATAATTGCTTCCTCTGAAGTCTCGGTTTCAGTTGACGTGATCAGAGCTCCGCAATGTTCGCACCGGTTTTCCTGTTCTCCAGAATGGTTTTGGGAATCCATATGGAGTAACCCCCTGCATATTATCAAATTTGTTTATATTATATTATAACAGATGCTGTTACGCAACAGTTTGTTATATCACATAATTCATTTTCATCTGATTTTATTGACAAATAATATAATTATCCTGATGCAACTATTAAAAAGCATGTAATAGTCTCCCGTTGCCTTTCACCATAAAATAACCCCGTCATCAGACGGGGTGCACTCTGCCTACTTGTATTCTACCAATGACACGACATCCAGACCTTCCAGTTTTTGGCGTCCGTTCAGGTATCTCAATTCTACCAGGAAAGACGCTCCAACCGGATTTCCTCCAAGCTGTCTGACAAGATCCAGAGTGGCTGAAATCGTTCCGCCAGTGGCAAGCAAATCATCCGCAATCAGGACTTTCTGTCCCGGGACGATGGCATCTTTATGGATGGCAAGCGCATCTTTTCCGTATTCCAGATTGTATTTGACTTCGATGGTTTGAGCGGGCAATTTCCCAGGTTTCCGCACCGGTACAAAACCGACCCCCAAAGCATAGGCTAGTGGAGCACCCACGACAAAGCCTCTCGCTTCCGGCCCGACAACCAAATCAATTTCTTTTCCTTCCAGTCTTTCAACCAGTTCATTAATGGCAGCCTGATAAGCCTTTCCATCCATTAAAAGGGTGGTAATATCCTTAAATCTGATCCCCGGTTGCGGAAAGTCTTGAATAACCCGAATCTTCTCTTTGAAGTCCATCTGCATATCCTCCTAAATTTTTAAAAGCGATCATTGAAAACAAAAAGCGGCATAAATCCTTATAGCTGGAATACACCAACGTTTGCAAAACACGTTCCCGATCCAGTTGCGTTTGATAGGTTTTCGATTCATTCAGCTGCTTTTTGGTGGGTTTTTTTTGCAGAAGCAATAAACCTCGTTCAAGGGTAACAAACCCTAATTCTTCAAACACCTGAATCATAAAAGATATTACGCGTTTTTGCAATCCTGTTATTCTTGCCAATAAAGGCAATCCCTTTTGATAGGGAAACTCTCCCATCCTGGCAATCGCTTTGTACAGTTTCTTGAAATCATCCCTTGTAGGCGTTCTGGGCAGCAAATCGTCAAATTCTTTATCTCCAAACATTATATAAATTCGCTCTGCCTCATATCCATAGCTTAACCCTTTTATAAACAGATTCAACGCGGGAGGGGATTCGACCAGAACCAGATATTTTGCCTGCCTGAGCACTTGCTGCTGTTCTCCTTTTTCCAGTCCTTCCCAGGTTGCAACTGTTCGATTCGGTTGACTGGTTAATTGTTTATACAAATCGGTTCCCGAAGAGCAGACAAAACAAACTTTTTCCGGGTCCAGTTCTGTCAACCGGGACCATTCCTTGCGATTGCTTCGCCAATCAAACACTTGCAGATGAGGAACTTCCAGATCGCGGATAAGCACTTGCGGTTCTCTCTTTCCATTCCATTCATTCATTTGCAGTTCTCCCAGTAAACGCACATGAACCTGAGGAGCCAAACCATTTGCCCTGCTTCCCAGACGAAACCCGATCGCGCAGGCAGTTCCCTTCTTACCCTTAAGAAAGAGTTTCATATGTTCTTTTTGCCGGCCCATCCGTTGTATTCGCGAAACCTGCGCCTCTTTTACAATAAAGAGGGGAGTGGGATTGCCCACACCATACGGAGCCAACGCTTCCAGCTGATCAATCAGATCAGGCTGGATCTGATCCGCTTCCAATTCACCTTCCGCCATAAGAAGCGGGGTATAGTCTTCCGGACGAATCCATTCTTTCGCCAGAGCGGTCAGTTGCTCATGCAATTTGGGGATGTTCTCCACCTTTAATGTCATTCCGGCTGCCATGGCATGCCCGCCAAAATGGGGCAGCCATTCCTTGCACTCCGATAAAGCCCGGAAAAGGTGAAATCCTTGAATACTTCTGGCAGAACCTTTTGCAATTCCCTTTTCTTCGTCAATTCCCAACACCAGTACCGGCCGGTAATACTTTTCAACCAGTCGGGACGCAACAATTCCGACCACACCGACATTCCAGTCCGGACGCGCCACAACGATGACATATTGATGCTGCTCAGGATTTTTTTCCACCTCGGCAATCGCCTCAAGTGTCATCTCTTCTACAAGTTGCTGTCTTTCCCGATTCATCCTGTTTAACGAATCAGCAAGTTTTTCCGCTTCATCTTGATCATCTGTAGTCAGTAACCGAACGGCTGTATCCGCTGAATCCAACCGACCGCTGGCATTGATACGCGGTCCGAGAGCAAACCCCACATGACCTGCCTGCAGCGTACGGTCAATCTCGCTTACCTCGATCAGCGAACGTATTCCGATATTTTCCGTTTGGTTCATGAGTTTCAGTCCGAAATAAGCCAAAATCCGGTTTTCATCAACCAGCGGAACGAGATCGGCAATTGTTCCCAAAGCCACAATATCCAGCCATTCTTGCGGAACCCGGTTTAAAAGGGCTGTCGCCAGTTTAAATGCCACCCCCACCCCGGCCAGCATTTTAAACGGATAGGAACAGCCCGGTTTCTTGGGATTGATGACTGCCAGGGCATCAGGCAAGATCTCTTGCGGTTCATGGTGGTCAGTAATAATCAGATCCAATCCCAACTCTTTGGCGTACTTTGCTTCTTCTATGGCAGAAATCCCGGTATCTACGGAAATAACAAGATGAAATCCCTGTTCCTTTGCCCATCTGAGCGCTTCTTTATGAATCCCGTACCCTTCACGGAAGCGGTGCGGAATATAATAATCAACAGAAGCTCCAAGATAGCGGAATACCTTTAGCAGCAAACTGGTGCTGCTTACACCGTCAGCATCATAATCCCCATAGATCAGAATGGATTCCTTTCCGGCCAACGCTCGCCGAATCCGCTCTGTCGCTTTATCCATTCCATCCATTAAAAAAGGATCATGAAGATCAGCCAATGCCGGATGTAAAAACCGGTTGGCTTGTGAAACTTCTGTTACTCCACGGCGTAACAGCATATTTGATACCACTGGATGAATCCCCAGCTGTCTGGCAATCTTCCCGCTAAGCTCTTCATCCACTGGCTCAAATTGCCATCTTGCCTTCGCATGCAACATTGCCGAACACCTCGCTTCGCGCTAACCATTATAGCACAAAGGAGAAAGACAAGTATCTTTTAATTTTCCCAAAGCAAAAAGCCATGATGAATATCATGGCTTCAGCTTGTCGACAAAGTCAGTTTTCATGACAGGTCGACAAGCTTTTTTGTCGAATCATTTTATATAGAAAATAGCGATGGGGGATTTAATTATGTTATCCAAACATGGAAAAAATGGTCGAAACC
>JBAVDL010000239.1:0-3249 GCA_049587175.1 Thermoactinomyces sp. | reverse complement strand
TCGCAACATCTGCTTCATCGATATTTGGCCATGCCATCAGGCCGGTCTCTCGCACAAGAATTTTCCATACCGTCCAGAACCCTACATTTGTACTTCCCAGAAAAACCCCAAAAGATATTGAGAAAAGAAGAGCGACGAGTAATCCTCCGCTCCAGAAAATCATTTTTCTGCGCAGTATCATTTTTCATTGACACCAAATTTTTCAGGATACAGTTTTTTTGCCATTTGCCCAATCCCCTGGCAAATTCGCGGCCCTGGCCGGCTCACAAGGGCAGGATCCAATGCATAAATCCGGTTCTCCTTGACGGCGTTCAGAGACTGCCAGCCTTCCCGCTGCTTGATTTCTTCCACTCCGCCGTAGGTTGTGATGATTACATCGGGATTCCACTTGATGACCTGTTCGGGGGAAACTTTTGGCCATCCTTTAAGCCCTGCCGCCACATTCTTGCCACCTGCCAGTTGAATCAGTTCATTCAAAAAGGTGTCTCCCCCGACCGTGTAGAGGTTGGAATCCAGTTCAAACCACACTTTGGCCTTTTTGTCATCAGGAATATTGACAACTTTTCCATAGATGGTCCGTATTTCTTTTTCCATGTTGGCTACCAGTATATCTGCTTCCCGGGCCCGGTTGGCAGCGAGGGATATCAGATGGATTGCTTCATAAACCCCTTTGACAGTCTGGGAATCTGTTACGAGAACAGGGATTCCCATGCTCCTCAATTGATCAAGCGCCTCCTGTTCATTACCTGAATTGGCAACCACCAGATCCGGTTTCAATGAAACAATTTTTTCCACATTCACTTTAAAGCCGCCAACCTTTGGCAGTTTCCCTGCTTGTGCCGGATAATCGTCCTGATCCGTCACACCGACAACCTGATCACCCGCCCCCAGGGCAAACAGGATTTCTGTATTGCTGGGCATTAGAGAAACAATCCGTTTCGGTTCCTTCTCCAGTTTTACTTTATTTTTGGCCTGGTCATTCAATTCAAGCGGATAATTTACACTCCGGGGTTTGACCGGCGAATTGACCTCTGCTCCATTTTGTGCGGTACAACCGGTTAGTCCCCATACAAAAACAAACGCAAACAAAAGAGTAAACAACCCATGCCCAAATCGTTTCATTTTTGTCTTCTCCTCTCTAGGCAATAAAAAAACCTGTGCTGTTCGGGGCACAGGAGTTACAGGCATGCAAAAACACTTACTCTTTGAAAGATGCGTAATGGATCAAAGAATAAAGTGCATGCGTATCTCCTCACCTCCGAAGGAGAACGCAAGTAAACAGAAAAGGCAGGTCTCCTGGCTTTTGGATCATCGTCAGGCTCGCCTTCCCATTTTCAAACAAAAACAGTGGCATATTGAGCCGTCCTCTCCAGATACAGTGGCGGGGCCGCGCCGGATTCACACCGGTCTTCCCTTTTTCTTTTCCATGCGGAAAAAGACCTTTTCTTCTATTCACTTCGTTCGTTATCATTATAAAAGAAAGGTTTTCAGGTTGCAATTTCCGTGGAAGGAGATGTTATTTTGCGTAAAACCAGTTTTTCATTTGAGTTGGGAAAAGAAAACCGTATTATTCGTGGAGATGTCTACCTATCAGAAATTGACAAGTCACCCGTTATTTTGATTTGCCATGGCTTCAAAGGTTTTAAAAACTGGGGCTTTTTTCCCTTATTGGCGGAAAAATTGGCCGAAGCCGGCTTTGTTGCTATTTCCTTTAATTTCTCCATGAACGGAATCGGAGATGACTTGCAAAACTTTACGGAACTGGACAAATTCTCGCGCAACACTTTCAGCCGGGAACAGGAAGATATCTCTTTTCTTGTGCAACAGATCAGACAGGGAACTCTTCCCATTGCAGAAGCGATCGATCACGAGCGGATCGGGATCATGGGGCACAGCCGCGGCGGCGGGAACAGCCTCATCTATGCATTGGATCATCCCGAAGACATAAAAGCAGTCGCTATCTGGAACAGCATTCACCGGACCGATTTCTTTGCACCCGAACTGATCAGTGAAATCAAAAAGAAAGGTATCGGTTATATTACCAATGCACGCACCGGCCAACTGTTGCCAATCAGCCGCGAAGTACTGGAAGATATTGAACAGAACCGTGAACGTTTTGACATCCTGAACCGGGTATCTGATCTTAAGCAACCGCTTCTCATTGTGCAGGGAGGAGAAGATATTCCCGGTCTGATGGAAGGTGCCAGAAAGATTGATCATCTTGCTCCCCGGTCTTTATTACATATCATCCCCAGTGCCAATCACACCATGAAAGCCGTTCACCCCTTCAAAGAGATGACTCCGGAACTGGAAGAGGCCATTCGGGAAACTTCTTCCTTTTTTCAAAGGCATCTTTTTTAACGGGTTTGCTTTCTCCCTGCCAACCTCCCGAACAGAAGAAATTTGCCTGATAACAAGATATAATAATGATGATAAGAACGGGATCAAAACATATTAAAAAGCAGGTGAATGTTTTGGAATCACATCATCCATCATCACATCACGAAACCTGTAATCCGGGTTCTTCCCGAAAAAGCCATCATCCCCAAAAAGTGAAAACCAATCTGATTTCAAGGCTTAACCGGATTGAAGGACAGATTCGCGGGGTCAAAAAGATGATTGATAACGATACTTACTGTGATGATATTCTGAATCAGATTGCGGCGATTCAGTCTGCTTTAAACAGTGTCGGGAAAATACTCTTGGCGGGCCACTTGCGCAGTTGTGTCGTAGAACGTCTGCAGGAAGGAGATCTGGAAGTAATTGATGAATTGCTCATCACGATGAAAAAATTGATGAAATAGATTTCAGTCTTCCTGGCAAAACAAACGGGCTGGCCTTTTGCCAGCCCGTTTGCTCAAGGGGGTCAAACGTTTTGGATTTCTACTTGTCTTAAGTATTCCATCGAGAACATCCAGTTATGCTAGATTTTAAATCTTGTTGTTAAATTTTTTTGTTACATCAACAATTGCAACGATTTATAGTGTATTTTGAGTTCTCTACTTATTAGAACGTTAAACCCCCCAAAAAAGTTTCGGCAAAAACAAAAAAAAATAAAATCCATTTTTTCTGAACAGTCCACCGTATCTAAAACATCACGGAAGCACTGTTGCTTTCAAATATTTTAACGGCTGATTTTTCTCTCATGTACACCAGGTAGCGTGTATAAAGTCTCCACATCAGTTGCCAGTCTTCATCCACATCTGATTTGTGAACAACATTGAGTCCAATTGATTTGGCTTCTTCATA
>JBAVDL010000238.1:0-1777 GCA_049587175.1 Thermoactinomyces sp. | reverse complement strand
ATTTGTGCAACCATCAATTATGTCTATTTTTTGAATTGGATCAAAGAACCTGTTCAACGGATTTTCGGAAGGTGTTCAGGTGATTTGGTGGGAACTAACATCCTGGTATCGGTTGTGAATTCAGGAGTTCCCAGTGATACACCGGAAGGATGATTTATTTGTTACACCCCCGATAGGTTTCGGTGTATTAAAATCAGAGGGCGCGGATCGGTTGAAAAATCGTGCACAAAAAGAAACCCCCCTGTTGGGGGTAGATTGCAGAAATGTTACAGCAGTTCCCGGTAAGGGGTCAGATCGATGTTCTTTTTTTGCAGCGTCTTGATCAAAAACTTGTGATCCCGACGGGGGGTGGCCAGGATGTATCCCCGGATGATCAGATCCTCCCGCATTTCCGTCGCTTTTTCCTTCAAAGCCAGCTCGCCGATTTTTCCGGCGATCTTTTGACGGGCCACGTCCCGAAACAGCTTGGGGACCGGACGGACCAATTCCTCCAACAGGGCCTTTTGCTCCTCCGTCCACAGGTGGCGGGTCTGTTCGATGTAGTATTCCTGCCACTCCAGGATCGACTTTCCGTCTTCCCGGGGCAGCGACTTGAGGAACTTGCGAAACATGAAGTATCCGCCGATGCCGAGAAAGGCCAACATGAACAGGCCCCAGAGAAGCACGACCCAAAACATCCCTTGCGACATGAAAAACACCCTCTTGAAAATCAATGTCCCGCCCCTCGGAGGGCACGGGATGATGGTTTTCGGTACGCCGTTTTCTTTCCTTACCCAAATTATATAGAAGAGAGGAGCGAGCGCAAGGGATCTTTTGGTGTCGGCTTCCTTTGCCGGGGAAGCGGCACCCGAATGTTCCGGCAGCTAGGCGAGGGGAGATCGATCAGCTTTTCGCCCCGATCAAAAATCTTGTTGTCCCAAGGGAGTTGAAGTATTCTAGTTTTAAAGAGCTGATGATCGTTTGCCGATCAGGGGAACCCGAAAGGACCTTTTTAAATACAAGAGAAAAGGGAGATTCAAATGGATCGCAAAAAATTGGCGGAAAAACTGTTGCGAATGAAGGAGGAACATGCGCTGTTTGTCCCCTCCGTATCCGGAGTGCAAATTACCGTCGAACGCATTCAGGTGGGCAACGAGCTGGGGTGGGGACTTCTCGTAAAGGATGAGAAGCAAGTGTCGCGCTATGTATCCCGTGACCCGGAGCGAATCTTGGATTATATCCTGACGCTGAAGCCCCGGGGCATTCCCCTGCTGAGGCACCGGGGAGAACGCCTGGAGGAGTCTTCCCTGTTTGTGAAAAAACACTTTAGTTGGCTGGATTGAAAGGAAAAAATCGGAGGAAGCGGCTCGACCGCGCCGGTACGGCGCGGTTTTTCCTTTTTTTAACCGGAGGGGAGGCGCCTCTGCATGGCTTCTCCCGGATGGGGAAAGATATGGTTATCAAGGAGATCGTTGGAGGGATTGCGAGTGGGGCGCATTGTCTCGGTGGGAACAGCCGTCCCCGAACACGAAGTGGACCAGCGGGAGGCGCAGGAGTTCGCCCGGGGACTGTTCCGGGAGGCGTTCGTGGATATTGACCGGTTGTTGACGATCTTTGATCATGCGGCGATCGAACGGCGGCGGTTTAGTCAGCCCCGGTCCTGGTTTGAGCGGGACCACTCCTTTTCCGAACGAAACGGTGCCTATGTGGATGCGGCGTGTCGGCTGGGGGAGGAGGCGATCCGTCGCTGCCTGTCGGGGGCGGGATTAAGCCCGCAGGAGGTGGATCACTTCATCTT
>JBAVDL010000237.1:0-10427 GCA_049587175.1 Thermoactinomyces sp. | reverse complement strand
GCCGGCAAAAGGTTCATAACCGTGGAATGTGGTATTCATGATTGCTTCCCCGCGTGTAGCTGTCAGAAGCTGCAACCGGAAACCTAGCAAACCGCGTGCCGGGACTTTGTACGTAAAACGGATATTTCCGCTATCCAGCACAGTCATATCCTGCAAAAGACCTTTTCGTTTTCCCAACAACTCAACAACGGAACCCTGGTGTTCACTGCTTACCTCAATTTCTACAAGTTCAAAGGGTTCCAGTTTCTTCCCGTTTACTTCCTTAAGAATGACTTCCGGTTTGCTTACCTGGAATTCATAGCCTTCCCGGCGCATGTTTTCAATCAGAATACTTAAATGCAATTCCCCTCTTCCTGACACCAGGAAGTTATCAGGAGAGTCGGTGTCTTCAACACGCAAGGCCACATCTTTTTCCGTTTCCCGAATCAGGCGTTCCCGTATTTTGCGCGATGTGAGAAACTGGCCGTCCTGTCCGGCAAACGGACTTGTGTTGACGCCGATCATCATGCGCAAGGTAGGTTCTTCCACTTTAATCGCAGTTAGAGGTTCCGGATGTTCAGGATCTGCAAGGGTGTCACCGATTCCTGCTTTGCCAAGACCTGTCAGGGCAATAATATCTCCGGCATTTGCTTCCTCCACCTCCTGGCGCAGCAAGCCGTTGTGGGTGAAAACCTTGCCTACTTTTACCATTTTTGTTTCGCCGTCCTGCGAAAGAAGGGCAAGTGTCTGATTGCGCCGGATCGTGCCTCTGTTCAAGCGTCCGATCACAATTTGGCCCTGATACTCATCAAAGCTCAGCAAGGTGGCCTGCATTTGTGTCGGACCGTTCAGATCTGCTTGCGGGGAGGGAAGATAGTCAAGAATCGTATCCAGGAGTGGTTCCATGGTCGGAGTCAGCTGGTCGGCAGAAACCCCGGATGAGCCGGTTAATCCGCTCGCGTAGATAATGGGAAAATTGCATTGTTCATCTGTGGCACCCAAATCGACAAACAGATCAAAGGTATTGTTGACAACCTCATCCGGCCGGGCGTGTTCCCTGTCAATCTTGTTGACGACTACCACTGCTTTGTGGCCGCGTTCCAGTGCTTTTTTCAACACGAACTTGGTTTGCGGCATCGGCCCTTCCACTGCATCCACAAGCAGAAGGACCCCATCAACCATGTTCATTACGCGTTCGACTTCCCCGCCAAAGTCAGCATGTCCGGGTGTGTCCACGATATTGATCTTGACACCTTTATAATGAATAGCTGTATTTTTTGACAAAATGGTGATGCCCCGTTCCCGTTCCAGATCATTGGAATCCAGGATTCGTTCTTCTACCTGCTGGTTTTCGCGAAAAACATGGCTTTGTTTCAACATGGCATCAACCAGTGTCGTTTTCCCATGGTCCACATGGGCGATGATAGCAATATTACGAATCTGTTCAGGTTTCATAGCGGTAAGGGGTCAATACCCCAGCCCCCTTTTCTTTGGCTTGAAAATATTCACAAACGAAATCGTACCACATAATTGGATTTTTGCGCTACAAGCATCTTTATCCGGAATGGAATAAACCTGTAAGACCTGAAGGAAGTTGTGGGGGAAATTTGTATATATTTCGGGATCTGTGGTGTTTTCCCGGCAGGAGAAAAAGAGTTGTTTACTGGGTATATTTGCCTTGCTGGCTATTGTGCTCTTTATTTGCTTCCGCCTTATGCGGTAAAAGTGATCGTGGATCAACTGGCAAATGGCAAGCTGACAGTCAGCAGTCTGCGGTTTTGGTTCTTGATGTCCGTCCTGGCAGGTCTGATGCGATATGGATTGGGCTATATCTGGCGAGTATCCCTGTATGGTGCGGCATATCGTCTGGGAAAGCTGTTGCGAAAGGTTTTATAAACATTTTACCCAAATGTCTCCGGCATTTTACCATCAAAGGCGAACCGGAGATCTGATGGCTCACGCCACCAACGGTATCCAGGCCATTGTTGCCACTGCTGGCGACGGGGTTATTACACTGATTGATTCCTTTGTGACAGGTGATCTGGTGATCCTGCCCATGGCCCTGTTTATTGATGGATCAGTGACGGCAGCGGTATTGCTCCCGATGCCTGTCATTGCCTGGGCCACAAGCAGGTATGGATCCATGATCCATCAATATCTCCATCTGGCTCGGGTTACTTTTTCTGCCATGAATGACAAGGTTCAAAAGAATATTACTGTTGTCCGGGTGGATGCTTTGTATGACCCGACCATTCTGGCGGTTGTCGGGTTTTCGTTTTTCCTGAGCATGGCATACGGTTCGTATCTGGTAACCGGGGGAGAATTGACGATTGGGGAATTGACCCGATTTACCATTTATTTGGGAAATCCGGTTTAGACGGTAATTGTAATTTTAAAAGAATTCAAAAACAGACAAAATTTGAAACGCCTTTGTATATTTTTCTGGAATGTCCGGTTTTCTCATTTTCGGAGAGCTTATTCAGGGAAAAGTGGGGAAAAATGAAACTGGAGGCGAACATCGCCTCCACCTGGTGGTTTTTAATGAAGTTGGGGCTGCTCTTCAAGATCATAAACCGGAATGATCTTGATATCATTCGGGTCGTCTTCGGCATGAATACGGACTTTCTCGGCTGTTTCATCCACCATTTCAATCCAGACCGGCTCGCCCCGGTAATGAACAGTAAATTTTTGCGGAGACAGCAATATTTCTTTGGCACGTTCCAAATTCATAACCATGGCTCCTTTTAAAGTTTTTTTAAATAGTTTGTTAAAGAACAGGATGAGATATACTTGAAACAGATTTGACAAGGAGTGAAGCCGTGTCCTGTAGAATTGGTTGAAGACCAGGGCCCATCGCGAAAGAACAGATCCGACAAGGGTGAGGTTGATGATTATTTATCGTCCGCGGGAAAACCGGTTATATTTGCCGTCCGATATGGAAAGAAGAAGAACCTCTGCTGCAACGCATGTAAAAGATGCAAGGGATGCTTTTGAAAAGGACTATGGGCGGATTGTGCACAGTGCCGCTTTCCGGCGGCTTCAGTCAAAAACCCAGGTGATCGGGCGTATTGCAGGGGATTTTCACCGGACAAGGCTGACGCATTCGATGGAAGTAGCCCAGATTGCACGGGGGATTGCCATCCATTTGAACAGTAATTCGCCCTTTTTTACCGAAAACAGGGCTTTGGACGGTTCTCTGCTAGAGGCAGCCGCCCTGGCCCATGATCTGGGGCACCCTCCTTTTGGACACCGGGGAGAGGAGGCCTTGCATATTTGTATGAAAGAGTATGGCGGATTTGAAGGAAATGCGCAAACGTTCCGGGTCCTGACCAGACTGGAAGGGGAGCAGGATGCATACGGGTTGAACCTGACCAGGGCATTGCTCATGTCTGTCATGAAATATCCGGTTTTTCTGGATATGGTCATGAATCCCGGGCAAGATGAACCAGCGCTTGAACTTCCTCCAAAAGCCAGTGTTTTTCGGTGTGATCAGGAAGCTTTTGAATGGACACTTTCTTCACTGACAGAAGCAGAACGAAAATTCCTGATGGAAACCGAGGAAGTTCCTGGTCAGCATCGCCGGACATTGCACCAGACGCTGGAATGTTCCATTATCGAACTGGCGGATGACATTGCTTACGGAACCCATGATGCGGAGGATGCCATTCACCTGGGCATGATTCGGTTATCCCGGCTGAAATCACTTTTGCGTCCTTTTTACAATACCGGTATCTATCCTGAACTTCAGGAAGCAAGCAGGGAACTGGACAGGCTGGATCCGGAAGACACCCAGCTGAAGTATCATTTGAAAAAAGTATTTGCCAAATTGATCTCCACCTTTATCACCCATGTGCAGGTTGTGGAAAATCAATTTCCTGCCAGTACCCCCCGGTTGCAGTTTCATGTATCTTTACCGGAGGATTTGCGAAAACTGTTGGATTGTCTGAAACAACTGGTTTCTGACAAGGTGATTCATTCACAACGGGTTCAAACCATTGCCTGGAAAGGAAAACATATTATTCATTGCCTGTTTCAGGCTTTTATGTCGGAGGAAAGATTGTTGACAGAACACGACCGGATGCTTTTAAAGCAATCGGCAACCGATGCCGAACGGGCACGGGTGGTATGCGATTATATTGCCGGGATGACCGATTCGTTTGCGATGCGGATGTATGAACGGTTATTCGGGCAAAGCCGCAATTTTTTTGATTACTGATCAAAACTGATTGTGAAAATGGAAATGTTTGTTAAACATGTCAACATAAACAACATTTTTGTCCTTGAATTAAAAAGATAAAGATAAATTGAAATTACGGAAGGAAGGCAGCGGCAGATGGACATCATTTTTCAGCCAGGTCCATCGGTTTCCCGTCATACGGAGGTAGATGTGGTGTCATGATCTTCAATGTGAAACCTTGTTCCAATGAATTAGGGGAAATCCTGAAAGAAATCGATGAAAGCATACGACAACTGAATGAGTTATCGGAATTAAACAAGAAGTCTGCCCAGATACTGGGGATCAGCCAAAAGGTGGACTGGATGCTGGAGCAGACACAAAAAGGGGAATGGGAAGGAATCCATGTCCAGTTGCAAGAGTTGATCTATTATCTGGAATTGTGCTGTTTCAGCTGGACCAAAATGAATGGTGATCATTTTCATGTTTATCTGGAAGAAGTAAACCAGCGTTACCGGATGTTGCTGTGGGCTTTGTATACTTTTTACAAACAAAGAAAAAAATGTACACTGTAAAGTTTTCGACAAACAGGCGATGAATCTGCCTTGACAAGGAGAAATTTCACGAGTAGTATAAAATTGTTTAAATCGTAAAAACAAACCTGTTAACTTGGTTTTAGGAATAGGAGAAGACACGATGAAACGGATGAAAAATGGCTTGCTGCTTTTTTTGGGACTGGTTGTTATCGTTGTCATGTCAGGATGCAGTGTGCAAAAAGAGGGAGATTTGCTGAGTGATATAAAGAAACGGGGGACGATTCGCATCGGAACGGAAGGGACTTATAAGCCTTTCAGTTTTCATGATCAACAAACAAATCAATTGACCGGTTTTGATGTGGACATAGCTCGGGAAGTGGCTGACAGGATGGGAGTTAAAGCAGAATTTGTAGAAATTCCATGGGATGGAATGCTGACCAGTTTGCAAACGGGCAAAATTGACATGGTGGCCAATCAGGTTGGAATCAAGCCGGAACGGGTAAAAAAGTTTGATTTTTCCAAACCCTATACGGTATCCTTTGCCCGGTTGGTGGTGCATAAAAATAATCAGGAAATCAGGACGCTTGAAGATATTAAAGGAAAAGAGGCCGGCCAGACTCCAACGAGCAACTTTGGGCAAATGGCACAATCATACGGTGCAAAGATTGTGGCGTATGAGGATATGATGGGAGCCATGCATGATATTGCAGCCGGACGAATTGACCTGAGTCTTAATGACCGCCTGGCAATTGCCGAAATGTTAAAAAACAGTGATCTGCCCCTGAAAGTCATTGACATTCAAAGCGATCGTTCTGAATCGGCCTTCCCCGTTCCAAAGGGAAATCCGGATCTGGTGCAGGAAATTAATCAGACACTGGATGAAATGAGAAAAGATGGCACATTGGCAAAAATATCCCAAAAATGGTTTGATGAAGATGTAACCCAGTAATTGGTTTCATTTATAAAAACGGATTTGCCTGGACGTCACTTCCTTTGGGAACGTTTTGTGAATCATCTTCCATTTTATGTTATAATATTTCTCAAGTTCTTTTTAAGGAACAGATAATAAACATGGAGAGTTTTATGAAACACGTTTCCGAAAATATGTTTCTGCAGTTTGAAGCTCTTTCCTGTGTGGAAGGGCTTGTTTTATCTGCAACTGTTATGACAATTATCTGACTTCGGTTTGCAAAACCTTGCCTTCCCGGAGTCGTTTTGTTGACGCGTCATTACCGAATGAGCAACGATGCAGGAACACATATTAAAATCAGGACTGGTCCGGAACGTAGGTTATAAAGGAGTGACATAATGACTGAGTCTAGACTGGCAGATCCATTTTCACTGGTTATTTTTGGAGCGACAGGTGACCTGGCAAGGCGGAAGTTGTTTCCGGCCATTTTTAACCTGTTTAAAAGCCGAAAATTGCCCGATCATTTTTTGGTTGTCGGTGTTGGACGATCCATACGGACGGTTGACGGTTTTCACCAGTCTGTACGGAAATCCATCCAGACCCACAGCCGGTTTCAAATAGATTCGGAAACCGAATGGCAGGAGTTTGCAAGGCATTTCCAATATACCTCTGCAGACATCCACGATGATCGGGGCTACCGTGAAATGAAAGAGATGATTGAAGAATATGAAATGCGTTTTGGCGTTACCTTGAATCGCCTGTTTTATCTGGCGATTGCCCCGGGCTTTTTTGCTCCTGTCTCCCAAAAACTGAAAGAGACAGGCCTGGCCACTTCAAATGGCCATAAACGCCTGATTATCGAAAAGCCGATTGGACACGATTATGAGTCAGCCAAAGAATTGAATGAACAGATCAAAAGTGTTTTTGACGAAGAAGAGATTTACCGGATAGATCATTATCTGGGCAAGGAAATGATACAGAATATCGAAGTGATCCGCTTTGCCAATACCTTGTTTGAACCATTGTGGAATCATAAATATATTGAGTCCGTTCAGATCACCGCGAGTGAAACGGTCGGGGTGGAAGAACGGGCCAATTATTATGACAAGGCCGGAGCTCTCCGGGACATGGTGCAAAATCATTTGTTGCAAATGATCATGATGGTTTGCATGGAGCCGCCAAGCCGGTTGAAAACAGAAGCCATCCATGATGAAAAGATCAAGGTGCTGCGTTCCCTGCGCCACTATGAAGAAGATGAAGTGGACAAGTACTTTGTCCGCGGTCAATACCGGGAAGGAGAAATCAACGGGAAACGGGTTCCGGCCTATCGGAATGAACCGGGAATTGCTCCTGATTCAACGACGGAGACGTTTGTTGCGGCAAAACTGTTTGTAGACAATTTGCGCTGGGCCGAGGTTCCTTTTTATATTCGTACAGGCAAACGAATGCCTGAAAAGGCGACAAAAATTATTATTCAGTTTAAAGAAATGCCCAAAAATCTGTATTTCAACAGGGATAACCGATTAAAGCCCAATATATTGGAAATCAGCATTCATCCTGAAGAAGGGGTGAAATTGTTTTTAAATGCCAAAAGACCGGGGACAGATAACGAGATAACACCGATCGCCATGAACTATTGCAACAACTGTGAACAGGAGACACCGGAAGCTTATGAATCGCTGCTCCATGATGTTATTGTGGGTGATCAGACCTTCTTTACGCATTGGGATGAAGTTGCATTGGCGTGGAAATTTATCGACCCTGTTCGTCGTGCCTGGGATCGTGACCCGCAATCTCTCCAATATTATGACAGCGGGACTTGGGGCCCGGAGGCTGCTCAAGAATTATTGGCACAGCAAGGACATGACTGGTGGCCGCAATATTCAAGATCTCGGCCCGAGATGATCAACGCGGACGAACTGTCAAGCAAATAACCCGGGGAGGAAAGCACAATGAAAATATACGATGTTTCGATGCCGATTGTTCCGGAAATGCAAGTATACAAAAACAAACCGGAAAAGAAGCCGGTAATCAGGGTGGTCCAGGATTTTGATACGGCATCGGCCAGAGAATCACGGATTGATATGGATGTACACTGTGGCACCCATATAGATTCCCCGCTTCATATGCTTCCTGACGGAGGAACCATGGAAACTGTTTCGCTCGACCGGCTGATTGGCAAAGCACGGGTGCTGGATCTGACCCATGTCAAGGGAGGCATTTCCAGGCAGGATCTGCAAGCCAAAGAGATTCAGGCCGGAGACTTTTTGTTGCTTAAGACAATAAACTCCGCACAGGATCAGTTTGACTTTGAATTCGTTTATTTAAAGGAAGACGGAGCCCAATATCTGGTGGAAAAGCAAGTAAGAGGAGTAGGGATTGATGCACTGGGAATTGAACGATCCCAGCCCGGACATCCAACCCATAAAAATCTGTTTCGGGCAAATATTGTTATTATAGAAGGATTGCGCCTCAACGAAGTTCCGGAAGATACTTACTTTATGGTGGCTGCCCCGATAAAACTGATGAATACGGAGGCTGCCCCGGCCCGGGTGATCCTGTTCAAGGAGATCACAGAATAACAAGCATAAAATGGTGGGCGAATCCTGGTCGTTCAGGTTCGCCCTTTTATACAGGGCAAGAAGACGATATGAAATTTTTAACACTCAAGTCCTAGTAAATTGATGTAATTTATTTTAATTCAGGAGGCAGAAGGATGGAGCTTTTTGGATACATCAAGTGGGAACGGTTATTCGATGTTCAATTGGCAGTGGAGAGTACGCCGTTCATCTTGCAAGGACTCACGACAACTATTTGGATGAGCGTCCTGTCAATGACAATTGGTCTGATTTTGGGGTTGATTGCTGCAATGGGAAGAATGTCGAATAACTTTTTCCTGCAATGGCTGGCCCGGGCTTATATCTCAATTATCCGCGGCACCCCTTTACTCGTGCAATTATTTATTCTGTATTTTGGTCTTCCCGTGATCGGGATCAGACTGACGGCGACATTAGCCGGGATTATCGGCTTATCGCTCAATGTGGGTGGTTACTCGGCAGAAACGATGCGAGGTTCCATTTTGTCCATTCCCAAGGGACAATGGGAAGCGGCCGCCTCACTGAACATGACTTACTGGCAGACAATGCGCCGCATTATTATTCCCCAGGCGGCAAGGGTGGCCCTTCCGTCCCTGGCCAACACTTTTTTAAGTTTGGTCAAAGATACTTCCCTTCTGGCCATGATTACAGTTGGTGAAATGTTCTACCACGCGAAAATTGTAGGATCACGCGCTTTTGACTATATGACCGTTTATATTTTGGTTGCATTTTACTATTGGGTTATTTGTACGATGCTCAGCATAATCCAGGAAAAACTGGAGAAGCGGTATGGGCGTTATGCATCATAAAAGGGGGGAGACTGTTGATCCGTGCAAGAAATCTGTGCAAATCTTTTGGAAAAGAGGAAGTATTAAAAGGAATTGATCTGGATGTTAATCAGGGAGAAGTTGTTTGTATTATCGGACCAAGCGGGTCCGGCAAATCCACCTTGCTGCGGTGCCTGAATTTGCTGGAAATGCCCGATCAGGGGCAACTGGAGATAGCGGATATAAGTGTATCCTTTTCGCAGCATAAGGTCACATCAACTGAAATTCGGCGTTTGCGCGGAAAAACTGGAATGGTTTTTCAGGGATTTCATTTGTTTCCGCATCGTACCGTACTCCAAAATGTGATGGAAGGGCCGGTTGTTGTAAAAAAAGAGATGAAACAGAAAGCAAGGGAAAAAGCCGAAATTTTGCTCCGGAAAGTGGGGTTGTTGGAGAAACAGCATGTCTATCCCGCTCAACTTTCCGGCGGACAGCAACAAAGAGTGGCCATTGCCCGTGCACTGGCGATGGAACCGGAAGTGCTCCTGTTTGATGAACCCACGTCTGCCCTGGATCCCGAATTGGTCGGCGAAGTGCTGAAAACAATGAAAGAATTGGCCCGGGAACGGCAAACCATGTTAATTGTGACCCATGAAATGAACTTTGCCCGCGACGTGGCGGACAAGGTGATTTTTATGGATCGCGGACAAATTATTGAGACAGGGACACCTGAACAAATATTTGTACGGCCGGAAGCAACAAGGACAAAACAGTTTCTGGAAAAAATATTGCCGCAGTGAAGAGTGAAAAGGGGATGCATGTATAAACCGGAGTCTGTTGAAATGGGAACCCGCAAATAATGTAGTGTTGCCGGCTTGCTGCCCGGGGTGCACAGCTTGACAGGCTGACGGCCCGGGTGGGCATGTTTTGGGGATAATTGTACCAATTCTTTGATTTGGATGAGTTTTGTTTCATATGATAACATATAAGTAAATATTGATTTAAAAGGTTAGATTGCGTATGGACAGGACAAGATACAGATGCAGGAGGATACGCGGACATTGCGATTTAACAAATACGGCCTGTTGGAACCAGGAGAATATCCGCTGACCTTTTCTCAATTGAGAAGTTCGATTCTGGTCAGGGGAGAGGGATTGCCGGAAATCCCCTGGGATACTTTCTGGCGCCGGAGACTGGTTGATCATTTGGAAGTGCTGTGCCGGCAACTGTGGATTTGCGGGGTTAAAGAAATTTATATCGACGGTTCCTTTTGTTCGGACAAATATCAGCCGAACGATATTGACGGATATTTTGTTCCCCCGGACCCGAAAGCAATTTTTGATGGCAGTCTCGTTGCCAGGTTAAATGAGCTGGATCCCCATCAATGCTGGGGATGGGATCGCTACCGAATGGATGCTTTCGGCAATTACCAGCTGGAAATGTGGCATCTGTACCGGGTCGAAC
>JBAVDL010000236.1:0-4812 GCA_049587175.1 Thermoactinomyces sp. | reverse complement strand
CTCTTCAGCCGTCCACCGTCTGCCTTTCATCTTTCTTCCTCCTTTCAGCCTTCAAAATCCAAATCATCTCTTTATAATATTTATTTAGTCTGAATTGAGTGATTTTATGTTCGTTTTAAAAAGAATATTTTATACCTGAAATTGACTATTGGGTGTTTTCCTGCAAACTCTTTGATAATTCGGTGAAATATTGTATGAAGCTGGTAAAAAACCGGTGACAAAAAACAGGAACAGACAGGACGAAAAGCGATTTTCAGAGTCAAGGCAACGTAACTGTTTTCTCTCATGGCAGGAAGGAAAGCGGAGTCCCGGGTGACAGACGGGAATCAGATTCATCCCGGACAATAATTGTCGAAAAAAGAAAAAGACCAGGCAAATCCTGGTCACATGAAAGAGGGTCAAGATTAAGGAGTTAAAAGAAGCGTGGTAGCGTAAGCAAGAAGGTCAACCTTACTTACACGAACATTTTAACACGCTCCCCGAAATTTGTCGATATCATGTCGAGAGTTGTTTTCAAACTTTTTCAATTTTATTCCAATTATCTTATATAACCCATCTTTTCCAAAACAGAAATATCCTGGGGACTTTTGATTCCTTAAGGACTTTGTCGAATTGGGAACGAATCATTTTGTTTTTTGGATCCATTCTGAGCGCCAGTTTCAACTGCCTGGCTGCTTCTTCATATTGCTTCATCTCCATGAACACCTTGGCTTTTTGCTGGTGATACAGTGGATGGGCCTGGTAATATTGTGCTGCCAGCTCCAAATGCAACAGGGCTTGTCCTGTTTTTCCACGTGATAAATAAATTTCAGCCAGCAAGGTATGGGAAATGGCATCTTTCGAGTCCAGTTCCAAATTATGGAACAATATGTTTTGTGCCAATGCAAATGCATCTGTATGAGTAATCAGGTAACGGGCATATTCACGCGACCCCTTGATAAATTGAGGATATTTGTGGAAACAGGTTTGGTACAATTTTCCTGCTTCCCGCAATTCTCCTTTGATTTCCAGAATCTGTGCCAACAGGAGGATGGCTTCAGGATAATCCGGTTTCAATTCCAATGCCTTCTCAACTGCTGTTTGGGCACGATTCAGATGACCTTTTTTCGTCTCCAGAACCGCAAGCAGTAAATAGTCTTCTACATGAGGATTTTCTTGCAACATTTTTTCAATCCGTGAACGATTCCGGCGATAACTTCCGGCAACAATCCGGTGCCTTTTTTTACCCTCAACAACCAAATCCACATCAATCATCGGCCCAACCACCTCAGTTCCTCCTTCATCCAAAATACTGTTCCCTGTTTATTTAATACTCACTGAACAAACTTTGACAGAAAATAAACCCCAGCTGATCAACTTTGGAATAGCCAGGGTTCCGTCTCTGTTGCCAGTCCCAAATGACACACATCTGCAACCGGGTAAAAATTCATTTCATATAGTCCGGTATCGGGAAGCCGTCACAACGGTTCAGGAGGGGATTACTGAAATTTGGTCACTTCTGGTATACGAATACCATTCTGTCTTCTTGTAAAAAAAGAATAAATGCACGTATGCACAATCTCTCACTCATTATTATTTCAGCAAAGTCCTGTTTATAGCGTACCCAACGCTACAAGACGGAACTTTTCAAACTGATTTCACAAGCAACACTTAAATAACGCAAATCTCTCAGAAATTTGCGCACACACCTGTTCTTCTTTCTACATGCAGTAAACCGGCACAACTCAGGAAATAATCCGGTTCTTTCTCTATACATAACTTGCAAATAATCCTTTGCAGAGTGATTTCATATGTTCAGACGGCATGCAGATGCCCCCCCTTGGATTAAACCAACCCCAGTACTTTTCCTTTTATAGTATATCATATGTATTCTTTTATTTCTGCAATTAAAATAGACAATTTTCGCAAGCAAAAAGAAGAAATGCAGAATATTTAAGATAATTTTTTTGTTATAATGAAGGAACATTTCACATTTCCTGTTTCATTCTGATCCCCATTATTCAAATCTTTACAAGGAGGAACAAACATGAAAATACCGTGGATCCGGCAGGATTGGCAGGAATGGATCAAATCATTCCGTTTTTTCACCCCGATTCAGGTGCGGTTTGGTGACACGGACCAGTTGGGGCACATTAACAATGTGAGTTATTTCAGCTACTTTGAACATGGGCGTCTGGCCTATCTCGAAGAATTGGGTTTGATCGGTTCCCTGCTTGATACTTCGGAAACTTCTGACAGCGTGATTGTGTCTGCCAATATGGAATGTCATTACTTGCGGCAGGTCTATTATGGAGAGAAAGTGATACTTGGGGTACGAATCAGCCGCATAGGGAGAAGCAGCGCCGATTTTGAATATGCTCTTCTCACAGGAGAAAACAAGGAGCTGTCCGCAGCGGGGAGAGGCGCGATCGTTTATATTGACCGGCATACCGGAAAAAGCAAGCCTTTGCCGGAAAAAATCAAGAATATCATTTGTTCTTATGAACAGGCAGCAGCACCGGCAGATAAGGAATTTATTTCCGGGAAATAGCGGGATTCATCCAAAACGGACATCCCGCCTGGCTGTTGTTCTGTATATTTAATGATAGATTGCGGATTCATGGTGGTAAGCAATCGTTTGTGCTACGATACGATTCATATCATCCCTGTTTATGTCTGAAAGTTTTCCATGAATCATCACATTGGCGTTCCGCTCGGTTTCAGTCAACAAGTCATAAAGTTCTGGGGACAAGGCGAGAACCAGTTGGGAAAGTTTAACCGTCTGCATGATGAGCATCACCCCGCGAATTTTCTTGCACCTTTTTTATATTATGGCATAAACCGGTCTAAAAATCGATATATTTCGACAAGCGTTCGCAACCCCAAAAAAAGGGGGCCGGGATAATTCCCGACCCCCTTTTGCTTTTCTGGCAAGGGTTACCTGCCTTTCCCCAACAAAATGGCATGATCCACTTTGATGCAATGATCCATGACAACGGTCAATCCATGTTCCCTGGCATAATTGGCAGCATCTTCATTCACAACACCCGATTGCAGCCAGAGAGCCTTCGCTCCGGCTTTTACCGCTTCCTCTGCAATCGGAAATACAAATTCACTGCGCCGAAAAACGTCGACAATATCAATGGGTTCCTCTATTTCGCTCAACGATGCATAAGGTTTTTCACCAAGCACCGGTTTTGTCAATCGGGGATTAACGGGAAATATGCGATATCCCGCTTTTTGTAACGCTTCAGCAATCATATGGCTTGTCCGCTCCGGTTTGTCGGACAGTCCTACAACTGCAATATTTTTTGCTTCGGTCAAAAGCTTTTTTCGTTCTTCACTGGATGGATTTTCAAACATCATCGTCACCTCTCAAGATTGACTGTTCCCCAACAATTTTATAAACTTGCGGCCCAATTCCCGTACCTGGAAAGATGACCGGTTTTGCTTGTACATCCTCTTGACGCTGTCTATCAGCCAGTCAGGAATCTTCCGTCCCCGAATCAGCGGATACCATTCATAATATCCTTCCACCAGGTAATCCCATCTCCTGTCATTCCCGGGCTTCAGATATTCTGAAACGTCCAACAGTTTTGCGCGGCCATGTTGCAGAATCACATTTTTCAGATGGATATCCCTTGGATTAAGTCCTTTTCGCCTTGCCTCTTCTCTTCCCTTTTCCACATCCAGAATAGCCTGTTCAGGAATTTCGATTCCTTTACGCAAACATTCATACAAGGTTGGTCCCTGCTCATAACTTAACAACAAATAATTTTCTCCCCTGCCGTAGCAACGGGCAAAAAAGGGAGATTCGCCCAACCTCTGATAAACTTTGAATTCCTGGTCAAGCTTGTGCAGTCTGTCAGCCGCAAAAACTTTAAAAACCTTGTCCGGCAGATCAGGATGCTGTACAACGACAGCATCGGTTCCATAGCCGACAAGTTTCAGTTCGGAAGGAAGTTCTTCAATTGTTACCAATTCATTGTCCGGGTTGGCATGGAACCCGATCTTCCGTATGACTTCCTTGATTGTATGTAATTTCATCAAGTTTTTGACTCCCAGTTCTTATCACGGGCATATGCCCTGTTATTAAATTGTATCCTGTTTACAATATTTACCCCAAATTGAAAAAGAAAAAGCCTCCTTTCCAAAAAAACATTTACCCGTGAAGATAAGCGGACAACCAAATCATTGCCGCCAGGTAAAGGTATGTTGTAAACCACATGACCCGAATCGCCAGCAGAAGATGTTTTGCTCTTTTGGACTGGACCGGTTTTCCCATCCGGGCACGGATCGATCTTACTCCCTGATAAACATTGACTCCGCCCAACTGAATACGAAGTCCACCTGCCATCAGCGACTCCGGAATACCGCTGTTTGGGCTGGGATGTTTGCGCGCATCCTGCCTGAGCGTTTTCCAGGCCTCTGCCGGGCTCAAGCGAAGCAAGCCAAGTGCCAGGAGCATAAACGGAACCATCGTTCTCGCCGGAAGCCAATTGGCCAGATCATCCAATCGTGCGGATGCCCACCCCAAATGTACATAGGTCTTGTTCTTGTACCCTACCATCGAATCAAGGGTATTTATCGCCCGATAAGCTATTGCCAGCGGCCCGCCTCCGATAGCTGCATAAAACAGAGGAGAAATAATGCCATCAACGATATTTTCAGCAACGGTTTCCACTCCGCCCCGGACAATTTCCTCCTTGTTCAGCCTGTCTGTATCCCGGCCTACCACCATCGACAAACAGCGACGTGCCTGTTCAATATCCTTGTTTGCCAAAGCCTCGTAAATCGCCTCTCCCGCCTCAGCCAGTCCGCGCGGTGCAATGG
>JBAVDL010000235.1:0-19139 GCA_049587175.1 Thermoactinomyces sp. | reverse complement strand
CCCGTAGACAGTTGAACCGGGAGGGATAAGATTGAATATTGTACTCATGGGCTTACCCGGAGCTGGAAAAGGGACGCAAGCGGCACATATTGTTGACGAATTAAATATTCCGCATATCTCAACGGGTGATATGTTTCGCCAGGCAGTAAAAGAAAAAACGCCGCTGGGCCTGGAAGCAAAATCCTACATGGATCAGGGGAAACTGGTTCCAGACCGCGTAACGATTGGTATCGTACGCGACCGTTTGGGCAAAGATGATTGTGCAAACGGCTTTTTGCTGGATGGTTTCCCCAGAACGGTTCCACAGGCAGAAGCATTGGATAACCTGACAGCAGAATTGAATCGTCCCGTTGATTATGTCATTTATATTGATGTGGATGAGGATGAACTCCTGAAACGTCTGACTGGCAGACGGATTTGTCGTGATTGTGGCGCGACATATCACGTTGTGTTTGCTCCGCCGAAAGAAGATGGGGTTTGTGACCGTTGTGGAGGCGAACTGTATCAACGGGATGATGACCGGAGCGAAACCGTCAGGGAGCGTCTGAAAGTAAACCTGGAACAAACGGAGCATCTGCTTCGTTATTATGAATCGACTGGCAAACTTCATCGCGTGGATGGGAAACAGCCGATTGAAACCGTGACTAATACGATCTTGTCATTGATTCGAGGGTCAGCGGAATGATTATCCTGAAATCGGCAAAAGAGCTTGAACGCATGAGACAAGCAGGAAGAATCGTATATTTGACTCATCAGGAACTGAAGAAAGCCATTCATCCGGGAATTACCACCAAAGAGCTGGATCTGTTGGCTGAGAAAGTAATTCGCGGATACGGGGCTACTCCTTCCTTCAAAGGATACGGCGGTTTCCCGGGGAGTATCTGTACATCGGTCAATGAAGAATTGGTACATGGGATTCCTGGTAAACGGAAATTGAAAGAGGGAGATATTATCTCAGTGGATATAGGAGCTTGCTATGAGGGATATCATGGAGATTCTGCCTGGACCTATCCGGTTGGAAAGATCAGTCCGGAAGCGGAACGGTTGCTCAAGGTTACCGAAGAGTCTCTGTTCAAAGGCCTGGAGCAAGCCAAACCCGGTGCACGTTTAGGTGATATTTCCCATGCCATTCAAACAGTGGCTGAGAATGCCGGGTTTTCCATTGTTCGTGAATATGTCGGACATGGAGTGGGTCAAAATTTGCATGAACCCCCGAGCATACCCAATTACGGACTTCCTGGAAAAGGACCACGCCTGAAACCGGGAATGACTCTTGCCATTGAACCGATGGTAAATTACGGGAAGCGGTTTGTGCGAACATTGCCTGACAACTGGACAGTTGTAACAACGGATGGTTCCCTTTGTGCACATTTTGAGCATTCCATTGCGATCACGGATGAAGGCCATGAGATTCTGACCACGAAGTAATCCAGGTGAAGGGTGATGAACGTGACAGATGTTGACAGTCGCCCCCGTCCCGGGCAAATCGTACGCATTTTGCGTGGTCGTGATGCGGGGAATTTCGCAATTGTTGTTGACTTGAAACCTCCGCACTTTGTTCTTCTGGCAGATGGTGACCGTAGGAAGATGGATTGCCCTAAAAAGAAGAATATCCGGCATATTCAAGTAACCAATACGATTGATCAGGAAATTGCAGATCTGTTGGAGAAAGAAGGCCGTGTGAACAATGCGAAGTTGCGATACGCCCTGAACCAATATTTGCTCAAACTGGAGCATAAAGGAGAGTGAATCAATGGCCAAGGAAGATGTGATCGAGGTAGAAGGTATTGTAAAAGAACCTTTACCCAATGCAATGTTTCGTGTAGAGTTGGAAAATGGTCATGAAGTTCTGGCGCATGTCTCCGGAAAGATTCGTATGCATTTTATCCGGATCTTGCCTGGGGACAAGGTAACTGTTCAGCTTTCGCCTTATGATTTATCCCGTGGACGGATCACTTACCGTTACAAGTAACGTCTGCGAAACTGGCGGTTGGTAAGCGCAGATGCACAGAAGGAACAGGAGGATGCTGAAATGAAAGTGAGACCTTCAGTAAAGCCTATTTGCGAGAAATGCAAAGTGATTCGTCGCAAAGGGGCTGTCATGGTGATTTGTGAAAATCCAAAGCATAAGCAAAGACAGGGTTAATGACGGGAGGTGTATGAAATGGCACGTATTGCCGGAATCGATTTGCCGCGTGAAAAACGTATAGAAATCGCCCTCACCTATATTTACGGAATCGGGCGTTCACTATCCAATAAAATCCTGCGTGAAACAGGAGTTAATCCTGATACCCGTGTTCGTGACCTGACTGAAGATGAAGTGGCGAAATTACGTGGCTATATTGACAAAAACCTGGTAATCGAAGGGGATCTTCGCCGGGAAGTGGCTTTAAACATCAAAAGGTTGATTGAGATCGGAAGTTACCGTGGAATTCGTCATCGGCGCGGCTTGCCTGTACGCGGTCAAAGTTCCAAAACGAACGCCCGCACACGCAAAGGTCCCCGCCGGACAGTTGCAAACAAGAAAAAATAAGAATAGCAAGGAGGGAAAATTGTGGCAAAACGTAAAACTACTACACAACGCGTGAAACGTCGTGCGAAAAAGAATATTGAATCAGGAACTGCCCACATCCGTTCCACTTTTAACAACACAATTGTAACGATTACAGACCCGCGTGGGAACGCAGTGGCATGGGCCAGTTCCGGAACAATGGGATTTAAAGGGTCCCGCAAAAGTACACCGTTTGCTGCGCAAATGGCGGCGGAACAGGCAGCAAAAGTTGCCATGGAAAACGGGATGAAATCAGTAGATGTACTGGTAAAAGGACCAGGAGCAGGCCGTGAGGCAGCCATTCGTTCCTTGCAAGCGGCTGGTTTAGAAGTAAGCTTAATCAAAGACGTAACACCAATCCCTCATAATGGATGCCGTCCACCAAAACGTCGCCGTGTTTAATCTTAGCTTCTAATCTGAGCCGTGGTTTATTTTTGCATGAGATAGTGTATACTGGATAAGACTAATTGGTTTGTCCTGATTTCCCAATCCATGCATATTGGCTGCAAGTTAGGTTGGATTTCGCCCGGAACGCGACGTTCTGAAGGAGGGTTTGTGAGCCGTATGATTGAAATTGAAAAGCCGAAGATCGAAGCTGTTGAAATCAGTGAAGATCATCGATATGGAAAGTTTGTGGTGGAACCCTTAGAACGCGGATACGGCACTACCCTGGGCAACTCTCTGCGCCGTGTATTGCTCTCATCATTGCCAGGAGCCGCCGTTAACGCCATACAGATTGACGGGGTATTGCATGAGTTCTCCACGATTCCGGGAGTTGTGGAGGATACCACGGAAATAATCCTCAACCTGAAACAGTTGGCTTTGAAAATCCATTCGGATGATGAAAAAGTCCTGGAGATTGACTATGAAGGCCCAGGGGAAGTAAAAGCACGTGATATTCGGGCTGACAGTGATGTAGAAGTGCTAAACCCGGATCTTCACATTGCCACTCTGAGTGACGATGCCCATCTCCATATTCGAATGAGGGCTAACCGTGGACGCGGATATGTATCTGCTGAAAAAAACAAACGTGAAGATCAACCGATTGGCGTCATCCCAATTGATTCGATCTACACGCCGATTGAACGGGTAAACTACCAGGTGGAAAACACACGGGTTGGACAAGTTACCAACTATGATAAATTGACTTTGGAAGTTTGGTCGGATGGCAGCTTAAAGCCTGATGAAGCAGTCAGTCTTGGCGCTAAAATCCTGAATGAACATCTTATGTTGTTTGTCGGCTTGACCGAACAGGCGAAAGATGCTGAGATCATGGTCGAAAAAGAAGAAGACAAGAAAGAAAAAGTCATGGAAATGACGATTGAAGAGCTCGACCTCTCCGTCCGTTCATATAACTGTCTGAAGCGGGCTGGCATCAACACGGTTCAGGAACTGACGCAAAAAACGGAAGAAGACATGATGAAAGTGCGTAACCTTGGACGCAAATCACTGGAGGAAGTTCAGGAAAAACTGAATGAGCTTGGACTTTCTTTGCGTAAAGACGACTAATGACGCGAGGGGGAGGGAAGAAAAATGGCATACGCAAAATTAGGCAGAGACAGTGGTGCGCGTAAAGCATTGCTTCGTGATTTGGTAACAGATCTGATCATCAATGAACGAATTCAGACTACCGAATCCAAAGCAAAAGAAGTACGCTCCATTGTAGAAAAAATGATTACGCTTGGGAAGCGCGGTGATTTGCATGCGCGTCGCCAGGCGGCACAATTTGTTCGCAAAACCCGTTCCAAAACGGTAAAAGAGGGAGACGAAGTTACTCATCAACAAGTAGATGCTGTGAAAAAGCTGTTTGATGAAATCGCTCCACGATACCAAGAGCGTAATGGCGGGTACACCCGCATTCTCAAGTTAGGACCTCGCCGGGGAGACGGCGCACCTATGGTCTTTCTTGAACTGGTTGAAGAGTAATCTTTTTTAGTTCCAAAGGGTGAGGGCAGGATCCACAACTGGTCCTGACGTTTACCCTTTTTTCTTTTAAGGAGACAAAATGGATGGAACCGATCATTCAGTTTGAACATGTCTGGTTTCGTTATGAAGTTGATGAACCGGATCCGCCCTGGATTTTGAAAGATATCCATTTGAATATTTATGCGGGTGAGTATATCAGTATTGTCGGGAACAATGGTTCCGGCAAATCAACACTGGCCCGGTTGGCTAACGGCCTTTTGCTTCCCACAAAAGGCCGGGTCATTGTATCGGGCAAGGAAACCTCATTGGCAGAAGAAATATGGCAAATACGCCGCAAAGTCGGAATGGTCTTTCAAAATCCTGAAAATCAAATTGTTGCGACTTCAGTAGAAGATGATATTGCCTTTGGCCTGGAAAATATAGGGGTACCTCATGTTCAAATGAAAGAAAAAATAAAAAATGCTGTAAAAGCGGTTGGACTGGAAGGGTTTGAACAACAGGAACCCCATACCCTTTCAGGAGGACAAAAACAGAGACTGGCCATAGCCGGAGTTGTCGTTCTGGAACCGGATGTGATCGTATTTGATGAAGCAACTTCCATGCTGGACCCGGCCGGGCGGCAAACAGTACTGGGAATCATGCAGTCCCTGAATCTCAGAGGAAAGACAATCATTCACATTACCCACTCGGCGGAAGAAGCTTTTATGGCAGATCGCATGATTGTAATGCACCAGGGAGAATGCAAACTGGATGAAGCAACAGATTCATTGTATGGAGAAGCCATGCGCCTGAAGGAGTGGGATCTCGATATACCGGCTGAAATTGAACTGTGGTACCGCCTCCGGCAAAGAGGCTGGCCACTGGCAGACAAGATTAACAACAAAGAGGAACTGGTAAGTGAAATATGGAGATTGTTGTCAAAGACCTGAGTGTTGTTTACATGCCGCATACCCCTTTTGAAAAAAAGGCTTTGTCGCAAATTGATCTGAGAATTGAAAGCGGCTGTTTTGTGGCCATAGCCGGAGCAACCGGTTCGGGAAAATCTACCTTGGTCCAGTGCCTGGCCGGTTTGATCCGTCCCACATCCGGACAGGTTCAGGTTGGGGATAAAATCTTTCATGCTGGCAGCAAATCAGGTGCTGCACTCAGAAAACATGTGGGAATGGTTTTCCAATACCCGGAGCACCAGTTATTTGGAGAGACCGTAGCCAAAGATATTGCTTTCGGGTTGAAAAACAGGGGTATCACTGAGCCGGAACTTGACCGTGAAGTTCAGCGGGTGATGGATCTGACCGGTTTGTCCCGTGAATTATCCGATCGCTCTCCTTTCCATTTAAGTGGTGGACAGATGAGGCGGGTTGCCATTGCTGGAATCCTGGCACTGAAGCCGGATATTTTGATTATGGATGAGCCGACGGCAGGGCTGGATCGCCAGGGAAAACGGGATTTATTCCGTTTGTTGAAAGATCTGCATGAAAAGCAGGGCTTGACCATTATCCTTGTGACGCATGACATGAATGATGTTGCCGAATATGCGGACAAGGTTTTTGTCCTCAGAGACGGGAAACTGGCTCTGTCCGGTACACCGGCGGAAGTATTCGGGCAAATTTGCATATGGCAGGAACTCTCGCTGGAGTTGCCGCAAGTTTCTCAACTGGTGGCAAGAATAAACGAACAGTTGGACTGCCCGCTTCCATACTCTATCTTTACTCTGGAACAACTGGAACATGCCCTTGCAAAAAGGCTGGCCCAAAGGGAGGAGTCAGGATGAACGGCTTTGTAATCGGAATGTATTTCCCTGGCGACTCTTTTGTTCACCAACTGGATCCCCGGGCCAAACTCGGATTTGCATTTGTCTTTATGTTCATGGTTTTTTTTGCTGATCATCTTATGGCCTGCGCTATTTATCTTGCTTTTGTTTTCCTGGCCATCCAGGCAGCAAAAATTCCGTACCGCCTTTTTTTTACAGCACTCAAACCCATTTTTTTCATTATCCTTTTGTCCGCGTTGCTGCACATATGGATGAACAAAGGTGGTGAAATGGTCGTTGCTCTTCCCGGTATCACCTTCTATGAGGAAGGTTTGAGGCAGGCCGGTATTATTTCAAGCAGGCTTCTTTTGCTGGTGGCTATTGCTTCATTACTGACATTTACCACCTCTCCCATAGATTTGACAGATGGAATGGAGCGCCTTCTGTCTCCATTAAACAGAGTCGGCATTCCCGCTCATGAACTGGCGTTGATGATGTCGATCGCGCTGCGGTTTATTCCTGTCTTATGGGAGGAAACAGAAAAGATCCGAAAGGCCCAGATGGCACGCGGCGTTAACTTTGAAGAGGGGAACATTGCAAGACGTCTGAAAAATTATCTTCCAATCCTGATCCCTCTGTTTATTTCCGCTTTCCGCCGGGCTGAAGATCTGGCACTGGCGATGGAAGCCAGATGCTATCGTGGTGCTGAAGGGAGAACAAAGTGGCATCAGCTTCGTTTCACGCAGAAGGATTTTTGGCTTGTTTTGATCCTGATCCTGCTGGGAGCGGTTCTGTGGATTTTCCGCCACTAGGAGGTAACTGAAGTGAAGAAAATCAAGTTGATTGTTGCCTATGACGGAACAGATTTTTCCGGTTTCCAAAGCCAGTCAGGCCGACGGACAGTACAGGGGACATTAGAGGAAGTCTTGGGGAGAATTACGGGCGAATCCATTCAGATCGTTGGTTCAGGCCGGACCGATGCCGGTGTGCATGCCCTGAACCAGGTGTGCCATTTTACTACATCAAGCCCGATTCCCGTAGAGAAATATCCCTATATTTTGCGGAGGGCTCTGCCCCGTGACTTGCTGGTTTGTCAGGCTGAGGAAGTTCCCCCGGAGTTTCATGCCCAGAAAAGTGCCAGGTGGAAAACCTATCGGTATCATCTGGATCTTCAACCGATACCAGATATTTTTCAACGCCGCTATCGCACGCATGTACCGGTTTCTCTTGATGCAAGAGCCATGCAGGAAGCTGCCAACCATATGATTGGCACGCATGACTTTACTTCCTTCTGTTCGGCCAGGACGGAAGTGGTGAACCGGGTGCGTACCATTTTCCGCTGTCAGATCAACCATGAACCGGACGGCTTAAGCATTGAAGTTACCGGTACCGGTTTTCTTTACAATATGGTACGGATTATCGCAGGTACATTGGTGGAGGTAGGGAAAAAACGGATAAAACCGGAGGAGATTCCTTCTATTATCCAGGCAAGAGACCGGCAAAAGGCTGGGCCTACCTTTCCGCCGGAAGGGCTCGTTTTGGTACAGGTCGGATATGATCCCTGGCCGGATAAACTTGTCCGTTAATCTTGACATTGTCCTCTGTTTGCGATATGATAACGCTTGGTATTTTCCACTCCATGCCCCGGTGGAGTATAAGTTCGGCGCAAGAATTTGTCACTAAAAAATGCTTCTAACCCAAGAACAGGAACGGATCTCCGTTTTTTGATAGAGGAGGGATTACGATGCGTACCACATATATGGCTAAGCCCAATGAAGTGGAACGGAAATGGTATGTGGTTGATGCCAAAGGCAAAACATTAGGCCGTCTCGCAACCGAAGTAGCAACATTGCTTCGCGGAAAACACAAGCCTGAATTTACCCCGCATGTGGATACAGGTGATTTCGTGATTGTAGTGAATGCAAATCAAGTGGAATTGACCGGTAAAAAATGGACCAAAAAAATCTATTATCGTCATTCCCAATATCCAGGCGGATTAAAAGCAACTTCCGCGCAAGAAATGCGTGAAAGGCATCCGGAACGTATCATTCAATTGGCCGTAAAAGGAATGCTTCCAAAAGGGAAACTTGGTCGTCAACAATTTAAAAAACTAAAAGTCTATGCGGGTTCCGAGCATCCTCATCAGGCACAACAGCCAGTTGAGTGGGAACTGCGCGGATAATAAAAGGAGGTAACCGATTTGGCACAAGTTCAATTTTATGGAACCGGTCGCCGTAAGGAATCGGTCGCTCGGGTTCGCCTCGTTGCCGGAGATGGACGGATTATCATTAACGGCCGCAGCATTGATGAATTTTTTGGACTGGAAACCTTAAAAGCCATTGTCCGTCAACCTTTGGTTTTGACCAACACGTTGGACAGCTATGATGTTCTTGTCAATGTGAGCGGCGGAGGCTTTACAGGGCAAGCAGGAGCCATTCGCCACGGAATTGCCCGTGCACTCCTGAAAGTAGATCCGGAACTTCGTCCAGCCTTGAAAAAAGCCGGTTTCCTGACACGTGACCCACGCATGAAAGAACGTAAAAAATACGGACTCAAAGCCGCACGGCGTGCACCACAATTCTCAAAACGTTAACATATACGTACTTCAAAACTCCCAGGCTTTATTGCCCGGGAGTCTTTTTTATCTGCTACTTAAGTCTGAATCATCTCATTGAGGAAGCTGTGTAGATAAACGGCTGGACAAGCAGCAAAAGGTTTGTGCAGGTCTCCGATTTTCGTGATAAGAGGTGTGCTTTTTTTCCAGGACAGATTGGCGGCCAACTTGTTCTTCCAAGTAGTCACCAGGTATAAACGCAGAAGCATACTTCTCCTACAAAAGCTTTGTGGAATGGGGATATCCTTCCTCGGTTTTTCCCATATCGAACAGGTAGACAGAGTAGAATGGCTTATTTGACAGGGAAATGAAAAGTTGAAGGATAGATAGAGGTATGGGAAAAGCCTGTGGGATGTTTGCTTCGGGAATATATTCATTAATCTCACATTTGTAAAGGTAGTCCTGTACCTGAATTTCTATATTTCTGCCTGGTGATTGCAGAACAACTCCTTGTTTAATCGCTTAAGATTATTAAAATATAAAATAGAGAAACTCCAATTCAACCGAATCATCCTTGTTTTGCTAACAAGCGATAGGTTGCGGCATTATCGTTTATTATACTTGTGCCAAGGGGTAAGAATTGATCTCATTCTATCGTTTTATAATTGGATTTGTTGCAAGTTTTGTTTTACTTACCTGGTGAACGTTTCATTGGATTCCGTATGATTATCCCTCTTACCCATTTTGGATAGTATGGTACTATGCAAGCCAGAGACCAAATATTTAGGGTAAACCAATACGGGGATCTAATTGTTCCGATTTCGTTATTGATCAGTTTCCTTTTCGGGCACAGGAAGAACAGAAAATAACCCCGATTGATGTTTGTTAAACCACGACGAAGGTATCTGTTCTGTGTGGATAGACGTTCATTATTCATTTGAGAGAAATCTGCCACTTTTGAAGCTTTTTTACCGGCTCTTGTATCAAATCATGGATACATGTCAGGACGCCTGGCAATTATGTGAAAATTATGTTTCTTGATCAAAATATTGAGTTTTCCGTTATATAATTGAAGTTGCTTGATGTATGGTTTATTCTATGTCGTACAATGAGAGGAGACTTATATGAAAGAAAATTATGCAGAGGAATTTGTCTCATTTGAGGAACAACATCAGGTTGTACAAACCAATACATCTTATTACGATTTTAAATGGGGATCGGTTAAAAATCCTGCAAAGGAAAATACCTGGAATTGGGCAGCCTTTTTCTTCACTACATTCTGGTTGGCATATCGAAAAATGTACAAGCCGGTTTTTGTTTTGGGATTGACAGGAATACTCTGGATAATTCCCCATCATCTGGCAGATATTCCGCTTTGGGTGGATATTCCCTTTTATTTGGCCATATCTTTGGTGGTGGGATGGAACGGGAATCGATGGTATTATAATCATACTTCACAAGTTTTGAAACAGGCCAGGGCTCTGTCGGAATCCCGGCAACATTCCTATTTGCAAACAAAAGGCGGAAAGCATATTGGAATTATGTTTGGACTGAATGCACTGTTACTGGTTTTTTGGCTCGTTGCAGAAATGGGATTGCTGTATTTGCCAACAGAAACTAACGTGAAAGATGTTGTGCGTTTAAGTGATGATGGCATAACATTAGAATTGTTTACTGATAATCCCAAATGGCATTATGTCAAAAAAGAAGATCGTCACCATGTCATAGAATTTACAGGCTATGATTACAGCAAAAAAGAACATGTACGGATTGTCTTTTACGTATATTTGGATAAGCAAATTTATGAGTGGAAGCACGTGTATATTAATGGGAAAGAGTTGAATGAAAAGGAAAAAGAAGATTATGAGCTTTGGGTTGAAGAAAGTTCATGGTATTGACAGAAGGAACTTGAAAAACGGGAGTAGTAGATGCTATTCCCTTTTTTCTTTTTGTTGATACTCCTGCCAAAAGAATTACGGTCGTGACAATCGACGGAGTTCATACGGCAGATGACCATTATAACCGCAATCCGTACAATAGGTGCATTCGTCTTTTGGAAATGGGTTAGGAAATTGGTAAAAGTTCTTGCTCTCCTTGCCTTTTGGAAAAAGAAAATGATCATAACGGAAAATATTTTTTATTTCAGGAGGAGAAGATGAAACCACCGGTTGGATTCTTGTTGACCATTTCAATCGTTGTCATCTCTTTTGCGTCGATTTTTGTTAAGTGGTCAGATGCACCTGCTACTGTATCCAGCATGTATCGGATGTATTTCGCCAGTATTTTGTTATTGCCTGTTGTCTGGATGAAAAAGAGGGAATTCGGGGAGATTTCCAGAAATGAATGGATTTATTTATCTGTTGCAGGTCTGTTTTTAGCCTTGCATTTTGCGTTGTGGTTTGGTTCTTTGAAACTGACCACCGTCGCCAGTTCGACCATCATTCTTTCATTTCAGCCCATTATTGCCTTGTTGGGAGGCTATTTGATTTATAAAGAAAGAACGGGTATGTCTGCCTTGATCACGATCGGAATTTCGATAATGGGGGTCGTGCTGATTGGATGGGGAGATTTCGGACCAGGCAACCAGGCAGCCATTATTGGCGATTTATTGTCTTTTTCTAGTGTGATTGCCGTTGTCTGTTATTTGTTGATTGGACAAAACAGGGTAAAAAAAATCTCCCACTGGATCTACAGCTTTTGTGTGTTCCTGGTTGCCGGACTTGCATTAAATATTTACAACCTGGCACGGGGAGTTCCGATTGTTGGCTATAACGCACGGGAATGGACAATTTTCCTGTTATTGGCCATATTTCCTACCATTGCCCATGTCATCTTTAACTGGTTATTAAATTATGTAAACACCACAACCATTTCAATGAGCATTTTGGGAGAACCCGTCGGAGCAACGTTTCTGTCCGTCATTCTGTTGGGCGAGCGGGTGACGGTTTTGCAGATGGTCGGCGGTTTTTTTGTATTGCTAGGGGTATTCCTGTTTTTGATTCAACAAAAGAAAGAAGAACAATTGCAAAACCGCACAGACCATTGTCCCCATTCCTGTTAAATTCATCTTATGACTGAAGCAGGTAATATCTGAACGTGAATACAATCGGTACGGGAGATTTTTATATATGGTATCCGGGAGAGGGAGGAGAGTCATGGAATTAAAAAACCATTTGAAACAATTGGAGGAAAGTTTACTGAAATCTGAAATACGCACATCGCCGGAAAAATTGGGAGAGCTTCTGGCAGATGATTTTTGAAATCGGAAGTTCGGGAAAGGTACTGTACAAAAACGGGATAGGCAACGCTGGGATCGGCATTGTATATATGAGGTTAAGTGATTTTGAAATATATCCGTTGTCTGGCAATGCCGTGCTGACTATTTACAAAATATTTGATGAAGGAAAAAAGCGGGTTTCTTTACGAAGTTCAATCTGGAGATACAGAAAGGGCAAATGGAAAATGTTTTTCCACCAGGGGACACCTGTTTCAGGCGAACATTCCTCCGAACAGTAAATTTTCAAATGGCAGGGGCATTCCGGATTTCCAGTCTGTCATTTTATTGAACGGATGCAGGGAAAACAAAAAAACTGTCACACATTTGTGTGGCAGTTTAAAAAGGGGAGTAAAGGTGGGTTTTGCCTAACTACATATTGAACGCTTCGACAATAATATTCCCTTTTTTATCAGTTGATAAACGAACAGTTTCTCCAGGGCGCAGGCAACGATTTTTTTGCATGTTATGGGGCGTTATAACTGTTATCTTCTGTTGATTGTCCAGTTCAATTTCATTGTGGCAACGGCTGATCCCTTTTTCATCGGGTGTACAGTTGCTGTCGGAAAGGATTTTTCCCTCCGCTTCACCCGCAAAACTACCCGATAAAAGATGGACAACATAGATTCCATTTGCACCGTTTTTTTGCAGTTCCCATCCCTGTTCCACTTCTTTTTGGATCAAGTCGGCATTGTTGACCTGATTTTGCTGGGTCTCCAGGGAATCAGGCTGTTGGACAGTATTTTGAGGATTGCCAGAGTTGGCGGCGAGAAAAACAACTCCCAGGACAATAACCAGTGCAATTGCTGTTCCAATGAATATTTTACGCATACCATAAAACTCCTTATGCTCTGTTATGGGTTAACAAATGTTTCTTGACCTAATAGCCCATCATCTGATTGTGTGCAGGCATCATTCCGTCTTTTCCATGACAGACATCAAACATTTGCTTCCGTTCTTGCGTGGATAAATTCGGGTGCATTTGTTCAATATGCGGTTTCATTTGCCCGAAGTTTATGTTCTTATCCTGGTTTGCATCTGTTTCTGCGAGGACAAGCGATCCGCTGCCGAGTATGATTGCCAGGCTTGCGAATCCAGCGATGATTTTTTTCATGCTTCCACTCCTTTCATGGTCATCTTACCGATTACTCATGAAGAACCTGTGAAGAACAAATGGGAAAATTCTTTGACAGCTGCTTCAAAGCGGGTTGATAACGGCACTGTTCAGGTTTCTTCTGAAGTTTCTTTGTCAACACTGACTGGTAAGGAGTTCGGGCAAAGGAGAAAAATCCGGTGGCACAAATTTTATATTGGGATGACTGGCAAATAAAAAGAGATGAGCAGATCCGCATGAAAGCATTGCAGCGGTTTCCCTGGTCCCATTTGGAAAAAATCAAGCGGGATTTTATCGATCCGTTTACCGATTACTGGTCTGCATCGAAAAAAATCATGCTGCTTGAACTGGTATATCGCATTGTTTATGAAGCATATGCAGCAGGGATGCTTGAGCGAAAAAAAACCGGGAAAAGCAGGTATCCTGCCATTTACAATCCTGATGGTAAAACTGGCAGAGAAAACAGGGATTCAACAACGGAGGTCCGGATTGAGTCTACTTGCTGCCCTTATTTTTACTTGATTCTGTCCAAAGCGGATCCTCTGGATATCATGATTCGAAACCGGGAAAAGATTTGCCAGCAATTAATCGATCAAATAGTACGGGAATTCTCTATATTTAACTGGCTGGATGAATGGAATGTGGAATCGGTTATGATCCTGCTTCAGGAATTGAGTCGTACCTGGTTCCAGAAAGGCTGGACTGAATTTGGAAGATAGCAGTGAAGGTTTGTACATATCCTGAATTCTTGCCCATATATATAGATAAAGGCTAAAGCGAGTGAGGCGAGATGGATGGAAAAGTGGATGAAAAGCCGCCTGGGATGGCTTGGGTTCGGGATGATTTTAACGATGGGTCTGGCCTTGCTTTTACTTCCTCATGACCAATTTGTGCAAACTCGGGGTATGCCTTTAAATGGCAAAGTGATTGTGTTGGATCCGGGCCATGGAGGTCCTGATGGCGGAGCCGTGAGTCGGACCGGTACACAGGAAAAGAATATTACGTTGCGGATTGCTTTTTATTTGCAGGATTATTTGCAAGAGGCGGGAGCATTGGTTTATTTGACGCGGGAAAAAGATCAGGATCTGGCTTCTCCTGGTACGGAAAAGATCCGGTCAAGAAAAGCGGAGGATTTGATGCGGCGTATTCATTTTGTGAAAGAAAAAAAGGCTGATGCCTTGATCAGTATCCATTTAAATGCGATTCCGTCCCCCTTGTGGTCTGGAGCACAAACATTCTATTATCCGGCAAAGGAAGAAAACAGGCGCCTTGCTGCATTTATCCAGTCCGAACTGGTACGTAATCTGGAAAATACAAAGCGGTTTGCCAAACAAAAAGGAGATGTATACATTCTGAAAGAATCACCTGTACCGACAGCACTGGTTGAAGTTGGTTTCCTGTCCCATCCCGAAGAAGCTGAACTCTTGACCCAGACAAGGTATCAGAAAAAAATTGCAGCATCAATCTTTTTGGGAGTCATTCAATATTTTACCGGAAAAGAAGCTCCTCCAATTGTTGATGAGTAATATGCTATAATGGATAGGAAATCGCTTACGATCGAGGTGCTTAAAGATGTTAACCACAGAAAAAGTGTTAGAGGCGTTAAAAGAAGTAAAAGATCCAGAGTTGAATCGGAGCCTCGTTGAATTAAATATGATTCGTAATATCCAGGTAGATGGGAAAGAGGTTTCCCTGGATGTTGTTTTAACGATTCAAGGCTGTCCGTTAAAAGTAAAAATCCAGGAAGATGTTGAGCAGGCCTTGTATCGCTTGGGGGCCGAAAAAGTGGATATTCATATAAAATCCATGACAGACGAGGAGCGGGCTGCCTTGTCTGCCAAATTGCGCCGGGGGCAGCCGGAGGCAAACCGGAAAACAAAAGTTCCTCCGCTACTCGATCCCTCATCAAAAACACAATTTATTGCTGTGGCCAGCGGCAAAGGAGGGGTTGGAAAGTCCACTGTTACGGTAAACCTGGCAGTTCAGTTGGTTCGGGCCGGCAAGAAAGTCGGGATTATCGATGCGGATATTTATGGTTTCAGCATCCCGGACATGATGGGAATTGAAACCCGTCCCGTTGTGATCGGAGAGACCATTTTACCGGTGGAACGGTTTGGGGTAAAAGTGATGTCGATGGGGTTCTTCGTGGAAGACAATTCTCCGGTGGTGTGGCGCGGTCCCATGCTTGGGAAAATGTTAAACAACTTTTTCAGTGAAGTTCATTGGGGAGAACTGGATTATTTGTTACTGGATTTGCCTCCCGGAACGGGCGATGTCGCTTTGGATGTTCACCAATTGATTCCTGACAGCAAGGAAATTCTGGTAACCACCCCTCATGCTACCGCAGCTTTTGTTGCTGCCCGTGCCGGGGCGATGGCCATTCATGCTACCAAACATGAAGTGCTGGGTGTCGTTGAAAACATGGCCTGGTACGAAAATAAATATGGCGAACGGGAATATGTTTTTGGCTATGGCGGCGGTGAAAAATTGGCCAAAGAATTAAATGTTGATTTGCTGGTACAAATTCCGCTGGGAGCTCCTGAAAATCAAAATCCGGATGATCCTGATTTTGCTCCATCCGTATATGCTCCTGACCATCCGATTGGGAAAAAATACGAGGAACTTGCACAGAAAGTTATGCAAAAAACAGCGAAGGATTGAAAAAACGGAGGCGGTTTAAGATTAACCGCCTCCGCCTCCTTGACCGCCACCTCCTTGTTGCCCCCCGCCTTCCTGACTTCCGCCGCCTTGGCTTTCTTCGCTCTCTCCTCCCTGTTGCTGTTGCTGGGCTGCTTGTTTTAATACGGTTCCCAACTTCTTCTGGATACTTGGAACCTGCATTAATTCTTCCATGACTTTTCTTGTTTCTTCCCTGTATTTTTGGCTCTTGAGAATTTGCAACAGTTGTTCCGACATTTGCGGGTCTTTGAAGATTTCGATCAACATCTTTTGGAATTCAGGATCTTTCATCAGTGTTTTGAGCAGTTGTTTGATTTGTTCCTCAGTAGCTTGGGCCAGATTTGTGGCGACTTCCGGCTTTTTAAGAATGTTTTCCCACTCTTTTTTCATTTTGGGATCGGTAAATGTTTTGGATACTGCTTTCTCTATTTCCTGTGACTTCATCATTACTTTTTGCTTGAATTCCTGTTCCTGCATTAATTCTTCCAAAACTTTTTTTCCTTCTCCCGTATGCAGCACATCCAGCGTGATTTCCTTGATTTTCTGATAATCCGGTTCAGCTGGCTGGGACTGATTGGGGCTGCATGATACGATTGCTGACAGTATTACAATGATGGCCAGGATCCATTTTAATCGTTGCATAATTGTTCCTCCGTTTCACCAGCTTGCTCCTCTTTAATATGCGAGGTTTGACCAGGGATTATGCCTTAATGGTGTCAAACAAAAACCGGTTTTGGTACAATCAGTACATAAAAACAAACAGGAGAGACAGCCATGACTTTAAAAAAGCTGATTTACTGGTTTGTTACAACACTGGTAATCGGGTGCCTTTCGGCAACCATCATGGGTATTTTTTTTGAACAGCTTGCCCGGCAAGAGATATTTGGTTCCACTCGCGATCAAATCTTGCTTGGGTTAACCTTGGGAGCTGTGGCGGAGCTGGGTTTTTTTGCTTTTTTGGTTTTTAACTGGTTGGCCAAAGGATTGCTGAGAAATAAAATCGTTTATGACAGGGTGATCCTTTTTTTGCTTTTTGCCCTGCTGGGGAATTTGCTTTACCTGAACAGTGTGAAATTTGACGGTAAATCATTCTGGCTTCATCTCATGATTCCGGCAGTAATTGTCCTGTCAGCTGTTATCGTAGCCGGACTGAAAAGAAAATGGACCAATTCCGGCGCAACCATTCCCACACTTTTTTATATGATTGCAGCGACAATAATCGAAGCCATTCCTTCCCTCAATCCCAAAGAAGGGGAAATTCCGCTTTGGATCATCATGCATTCTGTGCTGGTTTTGCTGATTTGCAATGCATGGCAGATTCTCCAGTTGCATCGATGGGTGCCAAATACAACTGCCAAAAATAAATAGAAAAATTTAAAAACTAAAAAAAGAGTCGGTACCGTTCGCTGATTACGAACAGAATCGACTCTTTTTTTATCTTGAAGGAATACATATGCTATGCTTATGTAGTGAACTAGTTTTCAACGGAGTTGGTATCAACTTGAGATCCGGCAATCAGTTCGGATACAGTGACAAATTCGTAACCTTTGGCACGTAATCCATCGATGATTTCTGGCAGGGCCTCATGGGTTTGGCGGCAGGAATCGCTGGCATGCATAAGGATGATGTCCCCAGGGTGCGCTTTGGTTAGAACACGGTTTACAATTTCCTCTTTGCCAGGATTCATCCAGTCTCTCGAGTCAGTATCCCATTGAATGGTCTTATAGCCCAGACTGTCTGCAATCCGGAGAACACGCTTGTCGAAATCCCCATTGGGAAAGCGAATAAGCTTGGGTTTTTTGCCGGTTACCTTTTGCAGGATCTGGTCAGCTTTCAAAATTTGTGTTCGTATTTGTTCTTCATTGTATTGGCTATAATTATCGTGCCGGTGTCCATGGCTTCCGATTTCATAACCCATATTGGTAATGCGTTTGACAAGATCAGGATGGCTTTCTGCCCATGGGGATGAAAGAAAGAAAGTTGCTTTTTTTAATCCTTTTTGCTCCAGAACATCCAGGATGGGGCCGGTTCGTTCTTCTCCCCAACTGATATCAAAAGTGAGTGCTACTTGCTTTTTACTGGTATCTACACTATATATAGCTGATGGGCCCGGATCAATCGGAACAAACACTTGAATATTTTTATTCTCAGCATAAAAGATCCCGGCAGCAAACAGCAGTCCAAAAAGCATGAGAAGACTGCGCTTCAGGCGTTTCCCCGAAAGGACAAGGAAAAAATTCATTGATGTTCCCTCCCGAATCAACATTTATCTTAAATCTATGCTGCTGGACGAGGGATATGATTGTTTGTCCGAAAAAGGAGTGGAAGTATGAAAAAATGGTGGTTGGCGATCAAAGAAGAGAGAAAATATTTTGGCATGGTGACTGTTGTTTTCTTGACCAGTGCCATAACCGGTTATTTTAACGGTGATTCATTATTGAACTGGCTGAAACTGGCCGGAGTGTTTAATGAAATTCAGAATGTGGTTCAGTCGATTAACAACGATCCAAATTTTTTTAATGCGTTTACGATCATTTTCTTTCACAATCTGTTGGCATCAGCGGTTATTATTGTTTCTGGGGCTTTGTTTTTAGGCATTTACCCATTTTTTTCGATCCTGATTAACGGGATGATGTTAGGGACAACACTGCTTATGGCCTCCAAAGTATCAGGAGAGAGCCCCTGGTTGATTTTTGTCCATTCAATCCTGCCTCATGGAATAATGGAACTTCCGGCAGTGATCATGGCTGCTGGAATCGGTGTCCATTTGGGAGTTGCAGTTTTTCGGCGTGTTCTTTCCTTTTTTTCGCCAAAAAGACTGGAAGCAAGTATTGCAGAATGGAATATGATTCGCCGGTGTCTGGTCCCGAATCTTGTGGTGATTGGTGTATTATTATTTTTGGCGGCGATAGTCGAATCGCTCCTGATTTTGCATGGTATTTAACCTTAGATTCGAATGGTGAATTATAAAGACAATTGCATACATCAAATAAATAAATATTTTTAAACTAAACATAATAAGCTTAGAATAAAAAGTTAATCGTGGAGTTTTATTACTCCACGATATACTAAAATATCAATTTCAAAAAAAGTGTTGACATCTTGAATATAGGATGATAAGATATCAATTGTCGCCGCGAGATGGCGGCAAACAACGAAAGAATGTGTTCCTTGAAAACTGAAGAGTGATGACAGTGACTCGTTAATTCTTATTGAGCAATCAAACTTTTTTGGAGAGTTTGATCCTGGCTCAGGATGAACGCTGGCGGCGTGCCTAATACATGCAAGTCG
>JBAVDL010000234.1:0-23871 GCA_049587175.1 Thermoactinomyces sp. | reverse complement strand
GGCAAGGAATTACTTGCCCGCTTTATTCATGGTTCCAGCCTTCGGAGTGAATATCCGTTTGTCGGGATCAATTGCGGGGCTATTCCGGAATCCCTGTTGGAAAGTGAACTGTTCGGCCATGAAAAAGGAGCATTTTCCGGTGCTGTCAAAACCCGGAAAGGATATTTTGAACTGGCCGATAACGGAACCTTGTTCCTCGATGAGATCGGCGAAGCTCCTCTTTCCATCCAGGTGAAATTGCTGCGTATATTGGAAACAGGCGAATTTATGCGTATTGGCAGTGAGGAAATACGTAAAAGCAATGTCCGGTTCATTTCCGCAACAAACCGGAATTTGGGAAACGAGGTAAATTACGGCCGGTTTCGGGAAGATCTGTTATACCGGTTGGAAGGAGTCAAACTGATCATTCCGCCCTTGCGGGAAAGACCTGAAGATATCCCCCTGATTGCACAGCATTTTCTTGACAAAAAATATGGCGGCGGTTGCCGGCTTGCACCCGAAACTGCCCAAATCCTGAAAATGTATGATTGGCCCGGCAATGTGAGGCAGCTTCACAATATTCTCAATCAAACCCATGCCATCCATGACTGCAAAGAGTTAACACCCGATCATCTGCCAATAGATCTGACAAAGGAAACCGGGAATCCGGACAGGGAACATTCGGTTGAAGTAAAAACTGCAGAGTTTATGGAAAGAGAAGCACAGCAATTTGTACAACGGATTGTAAACCACCTCGGTTCTGTCGAACATATTGATTTGAAGAAAGTGTTAAAACGGATCCGGCAGATAGAAGGAGAAGTCGGGAGAAGCATTATCAAGAAAGGACTGTCTGAAACAAAAGGGAACCGGAAAGCATTAAGCAAGAAATTAAATATTACAGCCAGAACCCTTCGATATATTTTAAATGAAAAATAGAACGGGAATATGCGATTGTACTTCTCTTCTCTTTAACAGAGAGGAGTTTTTTTATTCTCATAGTGATGAAATTTATCAATGATATAAAACTATTTGTTAGATTAAGAATCACCTTTTTATTTGCAGAGAATATATTATAGTAACTCAACAGAATGATAGAGGAGGTGTCATGATTGAAGTTAAAACGGGAACACCTCGATCAACTCTCCAATCAAATGGAAAAGAAGATTAAAACACAAATCTATAACCTGATTGTGAAAAGCCTGGACCATGAACAGGCTCCGGGCAAAATGCAGAAGTTGATAAACCTGGCAGAAATGTTTCAGCCAGGAACAAAAAATATGATTAAAAACATGTTGCATCGGGACTTGATACAACAAAACAAGGCACCGACATCCCGAAAGGGAGGAAATTCCAGTAATGGGTTTCTGTAAACGGAAGATCCGCAAACGCAGAAGAAGTCCAACCTTGTGCAGGCATTGCCGTAGGCTTCTTGAAAAATACGGATCGCTCCCTTGTTCTCCCTCCAGACATAAAAAACGTTCCGCTCCACGCCGTTCCTCTTGCAAAAGCTCCATCAACAATGCAGCAACCATTGATGGTCCGATCAGCGGACTTATTAATATTATCGTACAAATCCCCATTAACGCGGGTGATGCAACATCCCTGAATGAAAGCAATCAAAACGCTGTTTCCAATACATTGTGATTTGTGTTCGCCCCATTGAAAGGAGGTGAAACAGGATGAGCAAAAACTCCTTTACTCCTGAAGAATTGGAACAAATCCGGGGCATGCTGGAAGAAGCCATCCGTGAAAATGTCCCCAAATCCCAGCAGGTAGAGGCTCAACAATTGATTCCTGATTTAATCACCCTGATTGCTACTCTGCTTGGCTCAATACCAGCTGCCGTAATTGCCCCCATAAGCAATATTGTCTCCGGCGCCACAGGAATCCTGTCCAGTTTGATTACTTCTCTCATTGGCATACTCAATCAACTGCTGGGAGTAATCAGTGGAGCCAACGGAGCAGGAGCTTCAATCATGCAAGCCCTGACCCCAAGCCTGGTAAATGTCATCACGAGACATGTCCCCGTCTCCGAAGCGCAGAAACAACATATTCAACAGCAAATAGAACAGCAATTGGCTTCGAAAAACCCAAACCCGGAGCAGCAAAACAACGAATAATTCACGACCGTTTCTAAACCATTCAGGAAAGGAGGTGCCTGACTATGGGCTGCCATTGCAAGAAAAAAATTGTTTGCGTTGTAACCAGACGCCGCAGACGCCGCCGTTCCTGCAGCGCCCGTGCCAGAATAAATAACGGGCCGACAACAGGCGCTCAAAGTGCCGGTCTGGTCAACCTGAACGTACAAGTCCCAATTAACCTGGGTGATGCAACAGCCGTCTGCGGCGGCAGAGGCAACTCGATCAGCAATCTCCTCTAGGTTGACGGCATAAGGGGGAATTTTCCCCCTCCTCCCCATCATACCTTCTTCCTTTTACCAATCAAGGATCGGCGCAAATTGATGAAAGGGGGTGAAGCAACATGGGTTGCTGCCCAAGAAGAAGAAAAAAAGTCGTTTGCGTTGTGGTCAAACGTCGCAGACGCCGCCGCGGTCCGGTCTGCTCGGCACGGGTAGATAACGCACCCGAAACAGGAGCTCAAAGCGCAGGTCTGATCAACCTGAATGTTCAAATCCCAATCAATCTGGGTGATGCAACGACATTCTGCAACAGCTCCAGAAACTCCGTATCCAATCTGTTGTAATCCGCAACAAAGGAGGGCAAACATGCCCTCTTTTGTTGTTGTTTGAAGGCAACTGGTTGTAATTTTCCGCAAAATTCGTTTATTCCCGGGGAATATCTGAAAGGTACAAAAGCATCTTCAGGAATTTAAAACTTCGTCATACTCACAAAAGCGGACATGCCATTGACCATCAATTCTTTCCAGTCCTTTTCCCCTGTATCCTGATTCAAGCAGTTCTTGTTGTGTATGTATTTCATCCATTCTGATCAACTTCTCATCCCGGCAGGGCAAACTGCGAGACAAATGATCCATATCTTTCATAAATATGTATCGCCATTTCCCCCCGTACTTTTTCTTTAATGCAGCAATTTCCATTCCCAATTCAAATTTGTCCTTGATACTGGCTATATTGAATGGTGCCACTGTTGCCAAGATATAGCGAAAACGGTTTCTGTCCACTGTCTTCAGCAAAATCCTTCCCATTTTGTTTTGCAGACGATTTCCCCTGTAATCGGGATCGACTACAGAAATCTCTGAATATATAATCCTGGATCGCTCACCATTGTCAATTCCCACATCTTTTCCCAGATATTCCTCGCTCAGTTTGGGAACAAGAAGGGCCCGAAACGCTGCCAACCGGTTCTGAACGTACGCCCCGATGATTCTGCCATGCCCGGACAAAATCCAGGCAACCTCTTCTGTTGACAATGGCTGTAAAAAATGTGGCGATACCATATGATCCACCGCCTTCTCCTGCAATTGCATTATTGGCTCCAAATCAGAATACCCCAGTTCTGCCAACCGGAATTTGACACCATTTTTCAGCAAACCCGTCATAATTCTTTTTCTCATTGGGTACCCTTTCTGTCCAAAAATTGACACAAAAAATTCTCAAACGTTCTTTTTATCAAATTTATAGAAAATCTATTCATTTTGGACTAATTTTATTATAAACTAATATATAATTAATCAAACATATATTTATGTAGTTGCTGTTTTTTTATTATATTTATAATAAAGTAAATTATTGAAAAATAATAATTGTTTTGTTGTTTCGCCCTCTGTACTTTATGATAAGCGCCTTCTCATATGAATGCGATCCATATTTATGTTTCACTGCATATTTAACCGCTTACATACAAGCAAAGGAGGCAATTTGATGGAAAATCACAAGACAGAGATCCCGTTTTATTGGGCACTTGTCCCCCTGTTGGTTATGATCAGCATGATGGCCATTACCATTATCAAATTTGAAGGAAGCCCCCATATCCCCCTGATTGTCGGCACGATTGCAGCAGGACTGATTGCGTGGCGGTTTGGTTATAAGTGGAAGGACATGGAAGAAGGGATATATAACGGTATCAGGCTGGCTCTGCCAGCTGTTCTGATTATTATTCTGGTTGGATTGATCATTGCCTCCTGGATTGGCGGCGGAATTATCGCAACTCTGATTTACTATGGTCTGAAGATTATAACGCCTTCCCTGTTCTTGTTCAGTATTTGCCTGATATGCGCTATTGTATCTTTGGCAATCGGCAGTTCCTGGTCGACTATGGGTACGATCGGTGTTGCCGGCATGGGGATTGGAATCAGTATGGGGATTCCTGCCCCTATCGTTGCAGGGGCAATTATCTCAGGAGCCTATTTTGGTGACAAAATGTCGCCACTGTCCGACACAACCAATATGGCTGCGGGAATTACGGGAACCGACTTGTTTGACCATATCAAACACATGGTTTATACAACGATTCCGGGCCTGGTTATTGCATCGGCTGTTTACCTATTTATCGGATTCCATTTCGGTACAGCCAAAATAAATTTGGAAAGTATAAATAAAATTATTTCTGTATTAGAAAATAATTTTGTTATCTCTCCCTGGCTGCTGTTAGTACCGGCAATTGTTATTTTATTGGTGGCAAAAAAAATACCAGCCCTGCCGGCACTGACTGTCGGGGTTTTCCTGGGCTGGCTGTGCCACATTTTTATACAGGGCGGTTCACCGGGAGATGCTGTTAATGCACTTCATGACGGCTATTCAATTGAAACCGGCAATGCATTGGTTGATGAATTGTTTAACCGCGGCGGAGTCCAGGATATGATGTATACCGTTTCCTTGACCATTGTGGCAATGACATTCGGAGGAATGATGGAAATTACCGGTATGCTGAAAGCGATCGTCAACCAGATACTCAAATTGGCCAAATCGGCCAAAAGTCTTATTCCAACAACCATTTTATCGGCTTTCTTTACCAATATTGCAGCTGCGGAACAATATATATCAATTCTGATCCCGGGCAGAATGTATGCGTATGCCTACAAAGAAAAAAATCTGCATTCCAAAAACCTGTCACGTGCGCTGGAAGACGGGGGAACGCTAACATCCGCACTGGTTCCCTGGAATACATGCGGTGTTTTTATCACATCCACGCTGGGCGTCAGCGCCTTTCAATATGCTCCATATGCGGTGCTCAATTATATTGTCCCGATTACCGGGATCATCCTGGCCGTACTCGGCATTAAAGTAACCTGTTTAAAAGACCCGCAGGAAGAACCAGCCATCCCGGTTTTGAGTGAAGATCTAGAAGATATGAAATCATGATTGTTTTCAGATTTACCTAAGCAAAGCAAAAGCCGACAGGTTTGAAACTGCCGGCTTTTGACATTGCAGGCAAGGAGGCTTGCGTGTCGGCAAGCCTTGTACCTGCCGGAAAAATAACGCTGAAGCACCTTAAAAACTTCCTTGCAAGGTGGAGACGGAACACATCCTCCGCTTCAGCTTTTTTATAAAGGCAACATCAGTCCAGTTAATTTCCTGATTCATAGATCTCGTTCAATCTCTTTATTTTCTCTTTAATATGATATTGAACCGTATCAATATATACTTTGGGCTCTTTTGGATTGGGAAGACGGGAAATCCGTCCAGTATATGGTGATACCATTTTGCTTACAGCGCCGCATCCCAACCCGATGATTGTCTGATTTTCTTCCATGATCAGGATATTATACAGACTCTCTTTCCCTGGAAAGGCATAACCGACATTCTCCTGATTTCCCAATATATTCTTCTGTCTGTACAGGTAGTATGGTCTGTACCCCGTTTCCTGCGCCCAGTCCCGGGCCATTTTAACCATTTCTCTAACTTCCTCCCGGTCGGCCACCCGATATTTGTCCCTGTTTTGTGTCATGGCCGACCCGCTCTTGAATGACAACGTATGAACTGTAAGGGAATCCGGCTTTAATTCATGCATGGTGTCCAGCGTTTTGGCAAAAGTTGCTCTATCCTCATTTGGCAGCCCGATAATGAGATCCATATTGATGTTATCCCATCCCATCGCTCGGGCCAGGCGGAATTTATCCAGAGTTTCTTTTACGGTATGGTGCCGTCCGATCAATTTCAACGTTTCTTCCCGAAAGCTTTGCGGGTTAATGCTGATGCGGTCAACTCCCCGCACTTTCATCAATCCCAGCTTTTCTTCATTTAATGTATCCGGACGTCCGGCTTCAACAGTAAACTCACGAACATTCCCATAATCGGGAATATGTTGCTCCAGCATCTGAAAAAGCCCGTCGAGTTGCTCTGTACTGACAGATGTCGGTGTACCGCCGCCAAAATAAATGGTTGTCACCGGCAGTTTTTTTTCACTCAGCCACCTTCCGACCGCTTTGATTTCTTCATGAAGTCCGGCCAGAAAAGACGTAACCGAACCGGTTCTCCCCTGGATTGCATAGGCAGGAAAAGTACAGTAGGCACATTTCGTCGGACAAAAAGGAATTCCGATATACAAACTGACTTCCTGATTCAATGTATACAAGTCCGGCAAAACTTTTTTCTGGCGATTTACAATGTCCCTTAAAATATCTGTCTTTTCCGGTTTCAGCAAATAATCATTTTGTAAATGTTGTACGGTTTCATTCACCGAAAGTCCTTTCAACAAAAAAGAGTGAAACAGTTTTACAGGGCGAACGCCTGTCAAAATGCCCCATGGCTGATTTATTCCGGTCACTTCTTCCATTGCTTCCAAAAAAACATAACTGATTGCCTGTTTCACACATTTGCGAAATTCCCTTTCGTTCAGTCCCGGTTCCACTTTGCGCCGATGCACTGTCTTTACAGTCTGGTTTTGCTCAACATCGACCAAAGTCAGTTCCGCATGAACAGGACCGGTTCCCAGTACAGCAAAATGCAGATAAAAATCCCGGTACGGTTCCGCTTCAGCAGCGGCTACACGAACTTCTTCAAAAAACAGTTTGGCAATCAATTCTATATCCCGATAATAGGCCGATTCCAGGCCAGATACTGCAAATATTTTCATTCCTTTTTGCATCGTGTTCTTTCGATGCGTTCCTCCTTTTTCTTTCCAGCTGTCTCTTCACAGTCTAGCGAATGCCTTTCAGGAAATCAATGACACACATATCCATGTAAAAACGGAAAAAATCAACATGGATAGTGACTATTTACAACTGATGGAATCGCACAGGAGAAATTAATATTTGTAAATTTTGCAACAAACACACGCAAATCTTAAAATATCATTTATAATTAATATGATTACACCAAGAAGAAAGGAGAGATTCAATGAAAAAAATTACCAGGAGAGTAACGGGCGCAGTAGGTGCACTTATTTTAGCTACTTCTCTTTCTTTGCCCGTCTATGCAAAAGACGAAGCAAAATCCATTATATTTAGCGGCGGTTTACATAAACAGGATATCTATCTCTTTAATCCGGACACCCTGCAAACCAGGCAAATCACTTCAGGGAGTTCTGTTGACATGTCTCCGGCCGGTGATTTGATTACTTATATAAAAGATGACAGTGTCTATATGGCCAACAGTGACGGAAGCAATCCCGTCCGTCTAACGAATGGCAAGTTTCCTGAGTTTGATTCTTCGCCCCGTTGGTCACCGGATGGCAAAAAAATTGTATTTGCCCGCAGTGACGGCAACATTTATACAGTTGACCCCTCAAGCAGAAAAGTAACCCGGTTGACCCACGCTGAAGAAGGTGTTTACCACTCCTGTCCGGACTGGTCACCAGACGGCAAAAAAATTGTCTTCCATTCCAGCGGCAAAGACGGATATGCTGATTTGTACATGATGAATGCTGACGGAAGCAACATGTCACAAATCGCAGGGATAAATGAGGAAAACTCTTCGGAATATGCTCCTCACTTTTCACCGGACGGAAAATACCTCCTGTTTGAAAAAAGCAAAGAAGGCCAAACCGATATCTATGTGATGAATATGGCTGACAAACAGGTGAAAAACATCACCAGCGATTTTGACCAGCCCGTTTCCGGATCAATCTGGTCAGAAGATGGCAACAAGGTGCTTTTCACCGTAAATGAAGAAAAAGGAAAAGAAGACGATTCAAGCCGTTTTTATATTATGAACAAGGATGGCTCCAACAAGACACTGCTGAAATTGCAGATAGGTCTTGCCATTCCCTCGGAATGGCAAAGTATGAGTCTGGAAAAAGAAGACAATTTCCTGAAAAAGGTCAAAAACTTCCTGTTTGAATAATGGTAAAAGAAAAAAGAACACTGTACCAGACAGAGTTCTTTTTTCTTTTTTATATGCCGGGAGCCATCAGGATTTCTTTCCCTGTCGGCTCTTTTTCTTTTGTAAATTTCTCCTCATTTAATTGACAAAGAAAAGGAACCCGATCATGAATTTGCCCGATGCGATTTTTCCTTACTTAACATCAAAAACAAAATACTTTTGTATAAAAAATATTTTTCTTCGCTGCGGGAAAAATAGGGAGGATAATAGATGAAATAATCATTTTACCAAAATGACAAAGGTGATCCTGATGATACAACAATTGATGATCCGGCTTTGGAATGGATGGGATATGATCTATTACCAATGCACACGTTTAACTTATGTGGACAAAGGTAAGAACATATTTCGGGTAGCCGTAAAACAATACCGGGGGGAACCGCTGGAAACATCCGATGGCTATCAGTTGCAACCCGGTGATTTGTATGCCCAGCTTCATTTGCATAATGTATTGCTGGCCAAATTGATTCGTGAAACCTCCCGGCAGGAATTCGCGTGGGCTGTCACCCTGAAAAAGTGTATTCATGATTCTCTGCCGCAATTGGCCCAATTTATCGAACAACATCCCCATTCCAGACAAATCCGGGTAATCATGGGTACAACCTGCCTGCATCGCGGCGCAACCAGACTGGGCTTTGAAATAGCGGATATCCCCTACACCCGCTACAAGTTTTGGAAATCACTTGGCATCCGGATTATTTTCCTGCTATGCCATCCGAGTGGCTGGAAGGAGATTTTCAAGCGGAAACAGGATTTTATTCCCAAGCGGGTATTTATATCCAAAGAAAAATTAAAACATTTTTTGGGGAGTGAAAAACTGACAAATGGACAAAATACTGATTCTGACTGAAACTGTTGCCGGCTATGGACACTACAGCGCTGCCTGCTCACTGAAAAAAGGACTGGAATTATCATATCCTGAAGCTGAAGTTCAAATCGTCTGTATCCTCCCTTTGATCAGCAAACCTCTTGAATCATTCATCAATAAATGTTATATGCAAACATTGCGTTATGCTCCCAATCTCTGGGGAGCTGCCTATCAGCGTGATTCCCGGTTCAGCAAATTGTTTCGTGATCCGATGGGAAAGTTTGTTGCCAATAAATTGAGGCTTATCATTGAGGAAACAAATCCCGGCGTTATTGTCTGTACGCACGCTTTTTGCCTCAGCGCCTGCGCTTACCTGAAAGAGCATTCCTTATCCGGCAACTTTCGTCTGGGAGCAGTTGTTACTGACTTTGATGTTCACAGTTTCTGGGTTCACCCGGCAGTTGACTTTTACATTACAGCCCATGATGAAATTGGAACGAAGATCACCCAAAAAAGCGGTCAGGCCAATATATATCCTACCGGTATCCCGATCCATCCCGATTTTTCCATCAGGCAAAAAGAGAAGAAGGATGCCCGCAGAACCATTCAAATTGATCCTGATCGTTTTACGGTATTGCTTATGGGCGGCGGCAGCGGAATCGGTCCTTTGCAGTCCTGTATTTTCTCACTGAAACAGTCCGTCACCGAGCAGCATGTCCAATTATTGATCATTACAGGCAACAATAAGGAACTGTACAGGGAACTTTCAAAACAACTTGACAATCATCCATATATCTATCTGTTTTCATTTGTTCATAACATGGTTGATTTTATGTGTGCCTCTGATTTTATTATTACAAAACCAGGCGGCATGACCAGTTCAGAAGCTTTGGCAACCGGCCTGCCACTAGTTATATGCAAGCCGATTCCCGGGCAGGAAGAAAACAACAGCCGTTTCCTGCTGGACAAAAATGTGGCTATTCGGCAAGATGAACCAAGGAATCTGCCCAGGGAACTTGCTTTTTTTATCGAACATCCGGAACCGCTCTACAGAATGAAATCCAACGCCTCACTGGTGGGAAAGCCGCAATCAGCCATTGAAGCAGCAGAGATCGTCATGAATTATTTGTAGACTTCACAAAAAAACTCCCGCAACAAGCGAGAGTCTCATGATTGTGGACGATACAGGCCGCAGGCGTCCCAGCTGGGATAATGACGGCCTTCATGGTGAACACAGCGAAAACTTTTTCGGTGAGGAACCAGATATTTGCAGGTTTCACATTTGTACATGGTCCAGGTAACACCATATTTCTTGACCATAGGATTCTTGCTTTTCTCTTCCACTTTGTCCAGATTGACTTGTTCACCTTTCTGTCTAATTTTACTCACACTTTCTAGTTTCAAGTATCTGTGAAAATGAATCAGTTCTCATAAAATACTACCACATTTTTGGAAAAGAAACCGACCCCTGAATATAAAAATCCAGCTTGGCATCATTTCGGAAAAATCAGGCAATATGCACCCAATGTTTTCCGTCCCGCCAGATCAGTAATGCTGAACGCTTTTTTGGAGACAGGGTAATCCCTTTTTCTCCCCGACGATACAAAATATTTTTCGAGAAAACCGTAAACGTGGACAGTGAATTGGAAACCAACAGCAACCGCTGCCCTTCAACAATTCCGTCCGGAATGGCCGAAGCACAGGAATTCTTCATATTGCCTGCAAACCAAACGGTCTCTCCGTCACCCTTCAGGAAACAATCATTCAGGGTAAGGGCCCAGTCCTGATCAAGAGAATACAGGGGTCCCCATTGGTCAGACGCAATCCGGCCAATTCTGCCCTGAAGCAGCCCGTTTGCCGCCTGCGGACATTTTTGCATAAATCCTGCCTGATTGCAATGATTTACCATTAATCCATCCAAAACAAACTTTTCATACGTACCATGCCAATTCCCCTCAAATAACCACTCCGAAATCCCATTCATCTGAATCTCATGCAAAAACAGCCTTTTTTTGTCTCCATCATTTATAAAAAAACCGGTTCGGCATTTTCGCAAGGAAATATAATGAAACTCCAGCCGGTTCTGTGACTCTGTCTCCCGACGTGCAGACGGATGGGCAATCGCCACGCCTCGCCTTAATCCTTCGGCAACAACATATTCTACAAGAAGCCGGTTCCGGGTGGGCACTAAACGAATGGCTCCATTATCCTGCAGCACAGGAGTTTTTTTTCCTTCTCCATACCTGGCAAAAAAATGGGATATATGTCCGGAAGCCGGCGCTTTCAGCCAAATGCCAAACCCGTATCCCATTGGATCATCGGAATGGCTTGCCCGCTGCCAAACACAATGATGAATGTGAATATTGTGATGTTTCAAAGTATAAGGATCCTTGACTCCCTGCGCCTCTGCCACAAATCCCGATGAGCGTGACTGAAGCGACTTGCAGCGGAAAAAAGTTATGTCTGAGCACCATCCGTTATGGGAAATCATGAAAGAAGCGCCTTTTCCCTTTTTATCCACGACTTTTTCCACAAACGCGTCAAAAGTGCCTTCAAAATCCACACTATGCCGCATTCCTTCAGTATAGCCATTCCTGACCACAACTCCCTGATTGCCGCCATAAAACTGGATGCCGTACCCTTGTCCCGATCCGACAACCTGGGGATTTTTCAAATGAAAATCTTCTACTATCACATCCTTGCTACGCTGAACCTGGATCGCAGATTCAGCCCCCCGCTCCCCTTTCAGGCCGGAAACCCGGAACCTGCACATATTAAAGGCCAGAATGCCAAAACCTTTTGTTGATCCTTCCTTTAACCGGTAATGAAAATTTTCTACGAAAACATCTTTTAGCGGCCTTACCTTGTATACATTCCGGTTCGGACTGACCTTTTTAGGCAGACGCACTTTGTCCTTCAAAACAATTCTGGTAACTGCACTTTTCAGTGACACATTTTTAAGCCACAAACAACCGCCAGATCCTGCTTCACTTGCACGGACAGCAACGACAACCCGGGCGTGGACTGCTCCGGCAGGGGCAAGCAGATTCCCGTTTGTAATCCGCTTCCAACAAGTATGGTCAAATTCTGTTATTTTTGAATAAGCCAAACATCGGTTGTATTGATCATACCATGAAACATAGCAGCATCCTGTAACTGACCCCTTCGGTTCCAACCGGGCATAAACCTGCAAATTGTACCGCAACCCTTCCCGAATTCCGAATGACTGCTGTGCAATCTGGGCAAATCCCGGCTTTGGCAAATAACCCAGCCTGATCTTAAGGGCTGATTCCTCCTGGTCCCACGCGTACGAAGCACACTTGTCCAGATTGGTATGCCAGGTCCAGACATGATGGTTTTCCAAATCAGGATCAGGAAGCAATTCACGGGAAGATGAATCAATTCTTTCAATTTCATGCACTTCAACATTGACATTGGCTTGCCCGTCCGAGTATCTTCTGGAATCATCTGCAAGTACAATCATGTCTCCTGCGTCCAGATCCCATGGAGTCTCCAAAATGCTGAAACTGCGATCTCCCCGTTTCAAATCTTCTGCCAGGCGATATTGATGGTAACCCACCTCTCCTTCCCATTTCAGGATATAAGGAGCATTTACATGAACGGCCTCCACAACACTTCCCTTTGCAAACCGGATCGAAACGGGCTTGCGAATACTAATCTCCTCCGCATAATAGCGGCCTTCCGGCACTATCAACAGGGAACCGGGCGGCGCGGCATGGATGGCCCGGCGAAATCTTCCTGTATCATCGGTCTCTCCGGGCAAGCGGGGATAATCCTCTAAATAATGACAGTTTAATGCTTCATTCTGTGACTCACCCATGGACCATTTCCCTTTTTTAACATGATTTGAAAATAAATCTGTCATTTTCCCACCTCACGCCTATACTTCCTTTTCCTTTGACTCCATTTCCTGCAAGCTGACAAAAAAGGAACCGGTTTCCAACAAAATCCTTTAATTCTTCACATATGATAAATTTAACAATTTTTAAATCTTATATAATTACATATGAACCAATCATCAAATTTACCCGCCTGCAACAAAATCCATTCCCTGCCTCCCGGCTGAAAAACAGAAAATATCAGCATCTTTCGGTAAACACGTTAAAAAAAACGGTATATCATCTGAAATAATTTTCTTTTTAGAGAAGTTTCAAATTTATATATTGTAATTTTTACCACAAGTATTAAGATATAATAAGAAACCTTTTTTCCAAAAACGGTTGCAACCTTTTAAATCAACAGGCAAAGGCAGAGAAGATCTGAAATAAAGATATGGACGTGTTACAAATGTTGTCTGTATTGGGAAAATAAACTTTCGATACAGAATACTCCAAATAAACGGGAGTTTATGTAACCAGACTGAACCGGCGATTTCAGCTTGGAAACAGTTCCTATACAACTCCCTGCCTGAATATTTTTTGAAGTTTTGCTGAAGTTGCATTAAAATGGTCATGTTTGGTTCTCTGGATTTTGATCCCGTCAAAGAGGTGGTGTCACATAACAGGCCATCAACAGGTTTTGATGTCTAGAAGGGAAAGACATCAGAGAGAACGTTTGCATCCGTTAGTCATATTTCTTCTTTTTGGAACAGGTTTCACCAGAACAGCGGCTTTTATGAGCCTGCCTTTTCTGGTCTTTTACCTGACCCATTTCATCCATTTAACTCCCATGCAAGTGGGAACGGTTATGGCAATGATGGGACTGGGTGCAGCATTGGGGGGATTTTTCGGAGGATACTTGTCTGACCTGTTAGGGCGCGGATCAATTCTGGTTATTTCATTGTTTGCCTGGACTGCCTGTTTTTTCGGTTTTGTTATCGTACAGGAGTATGAGATTTTTCTCATATTAAGCCTGGCACACGGATTATGCCGTTCTTTTTTTGAACCGACATCCCAGGCGTTAATGGCTGATCTGACCATTCCCAAAAAGCGCCTGAAAGTGTTCAGTTACCGTTACACCGCAATTAACATCGGCATGGTGATTGGTCCCTTTTTAGGCACATACTTGTTTCAAACAATTGGTGTCTACACTTTTGTGATAACAGGTTTGTTGTATACCATCTTCTCCTTTATGTTGATTGGATATCTGTCCAAATACAAGAGAGACATCAGACATACACGCCCTGAAGCTGCCGTTCAGTTATCCGAGTGTATCCATGTAATGAGAAAAGACCACTCGCTTGGATACTATATCCTAGGCGGCATGATCTTTTACGGTGTCTACTCCCAATTGGAGACAAGCCTGCCTATGTTTTTGACAAATGAAATCACTGACGGGGAAAAAACCTATTCCCTGCTGCTGATGATCAATGCGTTTATTGTAATTTTATTTCAACCCTTGATCACCAATTGGGCAGAGAAAAAAAATTCGTTAAGCAATATCATTTTGGGCTGCCTGTTGTTTTCTGTCGGTTATGCTGCATTTTCATTAGGAAATCAAAACCTGATCTTTGTTAGCGGAACCATTTTGTTCACCCTTGGAGAAATACTTATATTCCCGGTAAGCAACCAACTGGTGGATCAGTTGGCAAAAGACCAGTACCGCGGTGCCTATTACGGCGCAGCCAATTTTGCACAAATCGGATTGAGCTGGGGACCGTTGGTTGGATCCTGGCTATATCACCAGATTGGCGCCCCATTGATGTGGGTGGTCATTTCACTGATTGCTTTACATATCATCTGGTTCTATGCCTATGGGTACCAACTGTACATGAGCAAACAGGGAATCGGAACCATATCGATTTTGTATCAGGTATTTTATGATTTGAAACTGATTCCGCTCTTCAAGTTTGCATTCAGGATGATTCCCCTGATCTCGATTCTGATTGGTCTTTTGTTTTGGGCCAACCGGCATTTTGGTGAAAAATTCGGTTTCCTGCATCATTGGATGCTGTCCAGTATGTAATGAATTCAGGTGAATGACTGATCGTCATTCACCTTTTTGATTTTGCGAACCAGTCAACCGGAATTGAAATCACTCCACTCACAAGAAGAAGGGAGGAAAATGCTCCTCCCTCAATCATCCATTATTGCCCGGAAACATTTATTCCCGTACATGGCCATTCCCCCGGATCACATACTTGTAACTTGTCAATTCCCTGAGTCCCATCGGACCACGGGCGTGCATTTTTTGGGTGGAAATGCCCATTTCGGCACCAAATCCAAACTCGGCGCCATCTGTAAAGCGGGTTGATGCATTATGATAAACACAGGCTGCATCAACCTGGTTCAGGAAAGCTTCCGTTGCTGACTCATCTTCAGAGATAATCGCTTCCGAATGGAGGGTGCCGTATTGACCGATATGATTCACTGCTTCTTGCAAGCCATCGACCACTTTTATCGCCAGGGTCAGATCCAGAAACTCGGTAGCATAATCTTCATCTGTTGCCAATGACAAATCAAGGTCTTTCTGATCCTGAAGAATCTGACAAGTCTGCTTGCAACCCTTTATCTTTACACCTTTGGCCGCCAAATCTTTCCCCAGTTGCGGCAGATACCGGTCGGCAATTTTCTTGTCAACGAGCAGGGTTTCCATGGCATTGCAAACGGAAGGACGTTGTGTTTTTGCATTGACTGCAACAGACCGGGCCATCTCCAGATCGGCAGATTCATGTACATAGGTATGACAGTTCCCGACACCGGTTTCTATTACAGGGACATGAGCCTGTTTCACGACTCGCTGGATCAGCCCGGATCCTCCTCGCGGAATCACAAGATCTACCGAATCTTTAGCCTGAATCAGAATATCAATGGAATCCCGTTCCGTTCGCTCGATAAACTGGATTGCTTCGGCGGGAATGGAAGTCTGGCCCAATCCGTCCTTCATTGCACTTACCAAAGCCTTGTTGGAATGGATGGCCTCTTTTCCTCCGCGCAGAACAACGGAATTCCCGGCCTTGATTGCCAGTCCGGCAGCATCTGCTGTTACATTGGGCCGCGACTCATAAATAATTGCGATAACTCCAAAAGGAACACGAACTTTTTCTATTTTCAGGCCATTGGGACGTTGATAAGCAGAAATTACTTCACCAACCGGATCATCATACTCCGCCAGTGAATTCAAACCCTGAATCATGTCAAGAAGCCGCTTTTCCGTGATCAGCAGACGATCCTGTTTGGCTGATGACAAACCGTTTGTTACAGCGTTTTCCAGATCCTTTTCGTTTGCCTGAAAAACTTGCCGGCGCTGGTTCCAGATTGCTTCACCCATTTGCTTCAGAGCCTGATTCTTTTCTGCTGCAGATACAATTGCGCATTTTGCTGAAGCCCGTTTTGCCGCCCGCGTCTTGTTTGTTACATACTCCTTCAGATCATGAATCATCATAATACCTTTTCCTCCTCTTCCATAATGACCATCATATCCCGATGAATCACTTCATGTATCTTTCCGTGCCTGCTATCCCAGGCTTTTCTTTCCAGTAACAGATGCAAATCAGCACTGGAATAACTGCTCATGCCTTTCCCGATGGAACGGCCGGAAGAATCGCTGATTTCAACGATCGCCCCTTCCAGAAAATGCCCTCTTACATCCATTACACCTCCCAGCAACAGGCTTCCATTTCTTCGTAAAAGCGCTTCTTTCGCCCCCCCATCCACGATAATCCTTCCCTCTGCCCTTGTACTGAAAGCCAGCCATGACTTCTTGCTCGGCATACGGCTTTGCGGGAAAAAGTGGGTACCTGCCTTTTCGCCCCGCAAAATCTTTTTCAAAACCTCCGGTTCCGTGCTGGAAGCAATTACAACTTCGATTCCGGAGCGAACAGCAATCTTGGCGGCGATCAACTTTGTCCGCATGCCGCCAGTCCCTACCACACTTCCCGGATCTCCGGCAATTTTCTCCAACTCCTGCGTAATGGAACGCACTTCATCAATTTTTTTGGCCCGGGGATCTTTTCTCGGATCTTCGGTATACAAGCCGTCAATATCTGTCAACATAACCAGCAGATTTGCTTCTGCCACAATGGCAACCAAACTGCTTAACGTATCATTGTCCCCCACCCGGATTTCCTCAACGGCAACCGTATCATTCTCGTTTACTATGGGAATAACTCCTTTTTTCAGCAGGGTTTCCAATGTATTTCGAATATGGATAAACCGTTTCCGATCTTCCAGATCCAGCCGGGTGAGCAATAATTGTGCTACTGAAATTCCCTGTTGCTGAAAATATTTTTGATACGTGTCAATCAATGCGCCCTGTCCTACCGCAGCGGCCGCCTGTTTTTCGGGAACGGTTATGCATCCCGGATTCAAACCCAGCTGTCCCAATCCGGCAGCTACTGCCCCGGATGAAACGAGAATCACTTCAATCCCTTGCTGCCTCAGATACGTAATTTGCCTGATGATTTCTTTCATCTTGTGCTCGCACAAATTTCCGTTTCGTTCTGTCAAGCTGCTGGAGCCCACTTTTACAACAATACGTTTCATACTCAATGATTCACCTCTTCATAAAAAACAAAAAAGCCTTTATCCCGAAGGACGAAAGGCTTTTCGCGGTACCACCTTCATTGATCCATCCAACCAGCAGACTGGCAGAATGAATCCACTCAAGCTGAATAACGGCCAGTTACCGTGTCCGCTTTTCACGGAAAGCTCAAGAGGCGGGACAATCCGGTTACGTGGCGGGTTTTTCCAGCCGCGAAACCCGCTCTCTGAATCACAGCCCCGGATCGGTTCACTCTTTCATTGCTTTTTCATATACAGATTTTATAAATGGTTATACAGGAAATAGTACAAATTGTCAATCATCCAGGCAATATATTTATTCAAGTTCGATTAACAAATCGCCTGTTTCAATTGCATCTCCTGATTTCACATGAATTTCTTTCACTGTGGCATCAAAGGGGGCCTGAATGGTTGTTTCCATTTTCATCGCTTCTGTGACAAGCAGATGCTCTCCTTTTTTCACTTTATTCCCCGGTTCAACCAGAATTTTCAGTACGTGCCCCGGCATGGTTGCCCCGATCTGCCCCGGTTCATCGGGATCGGCTTTCCGACGCGCATTAACTGTTGTCTCAGCTGACAAATCACGAACCGTTACTTCACGCGGTTGTCCGTTCAATTCAAAATATACTCTTCTTGTTCCCTCGGGAGTTAAAGGCCCGATTGTCATCAACTTGATAATCAACGTTTTTCCTTTTTCGATCTCGACGTTGATCTCTTCGCCAAACCGGAGCCCGTAGAAGAAGGTTGGCGTATCCAATACCGAGACATCTCCGAACTCTTCCGCTTTCTTTTCTTTGTCCAGGAATACTTTTGGATACATAATATAGCTGACAAGATCTTTCTCACTTACCGTCCGGCCTGTTTTTTCTTCCAATTCTGCCCGTACCTGCTCAAAATCAACCGGTGGCAGCAGCTCACCCGGACGACAGGTGATATATTCGCGTCCTTTCAGAATGATATCCCGCAATTTTTCAGGGAACCCGCCAGGCGGCTGTCCAAGATAACCCTGGAAAAACTGAACCACGGATTCCGGGAAGTCAAGCCGCTCCCCTTTTTCATAGATATCCTGTTCGGTCAGATTGTTTTGCACCATAAACAAGGCCATATCTCCGACCACTTTGGAAGAAGGGGTCACTTTGACAATATCGCCAAACATCCGGTTTACAACTGTATAGGCCTGTTTTACTTCTTCCCACCGTTCGCCAAGTCCTACAGCCATTGCCTGCTGCTGCAAATTGGAATATTGCCCGCCAGGCATTTCATGAACATATACTTCTGCTGTCGGAGATTTGATTCCACTCTCGAAATCCTTGTAGTATGACCGGACATCCTCCCAATAATCCGAAAGCTTTTGCAAATGATCCAGATTCAGGCCTGTTTCCCGTTTTTGTCCCTGGATTGCAGCTACAAGTCCATTCAGACTGGGTTGGGAAGTAAAACCGGACATGGAGCTGAGCGCAGTATCGACAATATCGACACCCGCCTCATAAGCCTTGACCAGAGTAGACATTTGGACACCGCTTGTATCATGTGTGTGCAGATGGACAGGAATGCCAATCTCTTCTTTCAGTGCTTTGATCAATTTATATGCGGCGTACGGTTTCAGCAAGCCGGCCATATCCTTGATAGCCAGGATCTGGGCACCTGATTTCTCCAGCTCTTTTGCCAGTTCCACATAATATTTCAACGAGTATTTATCCCTTTTCGGATCCAGAATATCCCCCGTATAACAAATGGCCGCTTCGGCAATCTTCCCGGTTTCCCGAACCGCATCAATCGCCGTTTTCATTCCTTCAATCCAGTTCAGGCTGTCAAAGATGCGGAAAATATCAATCCCGTTTTCAGCGGCCAGATGGACAAACTTACGAATAACATTATCCGGGTAATTGGTGTAGCCAACAGCATTGGCTCCCCGAAACAGCATCTGGAACAGGATATTGGGGATTTGCTGACGAAGCAGGCGCAATCTTTCCCATGGATCTTCATTTAAAAACCTCAGACTGGTATCAAAGGTGGCTCCTCCCCACATTTCCAGCGAAAACAGGTTGGGTGCCAATTTGCCTGTCGCTTCAGAAATCTTTAACAAATCATAGGTACGAAGCCTTGTGGCAAACAGGGATTGATGTGCGTCGCGAAAAGTTGTATCCGTTACTAACAAGCGATCGCTCGCCTTGATCCAGTCAATAAGGCCTTGTGCTCCCTGTTCGTCCAGAATCTGTTTTGTTCCGCGCGGAAATTCCTGATCATAGGTTGTAACCGGAATACGCGGTTTTGGAAAAGCCGGTTTGCGGCAATCCGGCAATCCGGGGGATCCGTTGACCACAATTTGTCCAATGTAGTTCAAGATCTTGGTTCCGCGATCCTGGCGCTTTGGAAACTCAAACAGTTCCGGTGTGCTGTCAACAAACGAGGTATCGTATCTTCCGCCTAAAAATATCGGATGTTGAACGACGTTTTCCAGAAATTGGATATTTGTCTTTACGCCACGGATTCGAAATTCCTTCAGGGTACGCAGCATTTTTTTGGCTGCCTGTTCATAGGTTACCGCCCAAGCAGAAACCTTGACCAAAAGCGAATCATAATGAGGGGTGATGACAGCTCCGGTATATGCACTGCCGGAATCAAGGCGAATTCCAAATCCGCCTCCTGACCGGTAGGCAAGCAACTTTCCTGCTTCCGGCAAGAAATCCCTGGCCGGATCTTCTGTTGTCACACGGCACTGGATAGCATAACCATGTGTAAAAAGTTCCTCCTGGGAAGGCACTCCCACTTCCGGATCAGTCAGGGCGTACCCTTCGGCAATTTTGACCTGGGACTGGACAATATCAACTCCAGTAATCATCTCGGTTATGGTATGTTCCACCTGCACGCGCGGATTAACTTCAATGAAATAAAATTTATCATCAGGCGTTACAAGAAATTCGACAGTTCCGGCATTTACATATTTGGCTTTTTTCATAAGATTCAAAGCGGCATCGCATATGCTGGATCGCAATGATTCTGTCAGGGACAGGCTTGGAGCCACTTCCACCAATTTCTGGTGGCGGCGTTGAATAGAACAATCCCGCTCAAACAGATGCACAACATTTCCGTAATGATCAGCCAGAATTTGCACTTCAATGTGTTTGGGATTCTCCAGATATTTCTCAATGTAGACTTCCGGGCTGCCAAATGCTGACCTGGCTTCCGACCGGGCTCGCTCAATCGCGTCCCTCAGTTCATCGGGATTGCGGACAATGCGCATTCCGCGTCCGCCTCCGCCGGAAGCAGCTTTTATGATAATGGGATAACCATGTTTTTTCGCAAAATCTTGAGCCTCTTCCAATGACTGAATCGGATCAGGCGTACCAGGAATTACGGGAATTCCAGCTTTTACAGCCATTTCACGAGCATCCACTTTATTGCCAAACATCTGGATATGTTCCGGAGAAGGACCGATAAAAACAATTCCTTCCTGTTGGCATCGCTTGGCAAACTCGGGATTCTCCGCAAGAAAACCGTAACCGGGATGTATGGCATCTACCTGATGGCGTTTGGCTACTTCAATAATATCATCCATATCGAGATAAGCTTCAATCGGGCCTTTTCCCTCACCGATCAGGTAGGCTTCATCTGCTTTGAAGCGGTGCAGGGACAAATTATCCTGCTCAGTATAGACCGCAACCGTTCGAATACCCAATTCTGTGCAGGCACGAAATATCCGGGTTGCAATTTCCCCACGGTTCGCAACCATTACTTTTGAAAAATGCTTCATACCTTCCCGTACTCCTTTCGCTGTTACAAATCAATCTGGCCATTTACAAATATTATAATCCAAGATAATCAATTTCTAAATATCACATAAATTTACAGCTTATCCTGAAAAAATCAGATCATGCTGTCCTGGCGTAGATCACCCCCACTGTTAAAATAGATATTAAAAATAAACAAAATAGGTGTATAATTAAGAAGAGAATTCTATTTCTAAAAATTATACTATATTTCTGCTGCCTTGTTCACCCTTTCTCTTTCTGGAATGTTGAAAAAACTTTTAAGTAAGACAAACCGTGTTATGCCAACGCGGAATAAAGGAGAGGTTATCAATGTTCAGACAGTTTGCTGCAACGCGTGCTGATGGACTCGACTTGCAATCCTTTCCCTACAAGCTTTACCAGAAAGCCAAACGAATGGGGTCATGGAATCCTGAAGATATTGATTATCTCCAGGACCGGAAAGACTGGCGGCATATGAATCCCGCACAGCAAGCGGAACTTCGCGGCCGGATGGCAGCGTTTGTGGCAGGGGAAGAAGCAGTGACGACCGATTTGCTCCCGCTGGTCATGATCATTGCCAAACAGGGCCGTCTGGAAGAAGAGCTTTATTTAACCACCTTTTTGCTGGACGAAGCCAAACACACCGAATTTTTCCGGCTGCTCCTGAATTCATTGGGCGAAACCGAAGATGTATCCAGATACCATCACCCTGCAATCCGGAAAATATTTAATGAAATGCTTCCTGAAACCATGAACCGACTCCTCTATGATTCTTCTCCGGCAACACTGGCTGATGCTTCAACCCTTTATAACATGTTTGTCGAAGGCGTGTTGGCGGAAACAGGTTACTACATTTTTTATGAAAGCTTGCAAAAATCGGGCCTGATGCCTGGCCTTACAGAAGGAATCGGCTATCTGAAAAGAGACGAATCCCGTCATATCAGCTACGGGACATACTTGCTGCACCGATTGATCGCAGAAGATTCTTCCCTTTTTGACCGTATTGTAAAAAAAATGGACGATCTGATGCCGCTTGCTATGGATATTTTTTCGAACAACGGTTATGAACGAAGTCCCTTGGGAATCAGTACAGCAAAAATCAAGGCGTTTGCCGCGAAACAGCACAAAGTGCGGATCGAGATCCTGTCTCGGGCCAAAACGGAACCATTTGAGGAGATTGCCAAAAAGCTGTTGGATGAACAGTGAAAAAGAGGTACCTACCCAATAACAGCCCGTCAGATAAAAGATGGGAAAAACCGGAACGGATCTTCCGATCAATTGCCGGCTATATAAAAAACAAACTGGACAATTTTAACCATCCGGCAGAATTTTTAAATACCATTATAACGATTTCGAAAATAACGCACACCCACTTTTCCTCTTGTGGGTGTGTCCGTTAATGCTATTCGGCAACCTGCTGATGGCTGACCGGTTCAAATCCTTTCTCCTGTCCGGACGCCAGGAAATCATTCTCTGGATTATATTCCTTTTCACTCTTTGCGACCACAATGGTAGCAATTCCATTCCCGATCATGTTTACGATAGCACGGGCTTCAGACATAAACCGGTCCACACCAAGCAAAAGTGCCAGTCCTTCCATGGGTATAACCTGCATCGCACTGAGCGTAGATGCCAGGACGATAAATCCTCCTCCGGTTACGGTGGCTGCACCCTTGGAGGTAAGCATCAGGATCGCAAGAATCGTAATTTCCTGTGTCAGAGTCAGATCCACACCGCTTACCTGGGCCAGAAAAACAACTGCCATGGTCAAATAAATGGAAGTACCATCCAGATTAAAGGAATACCCCGTAGGAATAACCAGACCAACCACTGATTTGGAACAACCGGCCTTTTCCATTTTATTCATCATTTGCGGTAACACGGATTCTGACGATGAAGTCCCCAACACAATCAATAACTCTTCTTTTATATATTTTAAATATTTCCATAGACTAAAACCATAAAATTTACAAATAATATTTAATATAACAAATACGAACAAAAACATGGTCATATAAACCGATATCATCAATTTTCCCAAAGGTACGAGCGAATCAAGCCCGTAATTCCCGATGGTGTAAGAAATCGCCCCAAAAGCACCAAGCGGAGCTACTCTCATAATAATATTTATAATTTTAAAGAAAACTTGTGAGATTCGATCAAATAAATCGATAACAGGCTTGCCGATCTTCCCCAATGAGGCCAGTGCAAAACCAAACAAGACGGCAAAAAATACAACCTGCAAGATATCTCCTTTGGCAAAGGCCTCAACCGCATTGGAAGGCACAATATGAATCAGGAAATCCACCATGTCCATCTTTTCGCCTTCACTGGCATATTCGCTTACCTGGCTGTTTGCTTGTGCCTGTGTGGCATCCATTTTGACTCCTTCGCCCGGTTCCACCAGATTGGCAACAACAAGGCCAATCACCAAGGCAAAAGTCGTAACAATTTCAAAATAGATCAGGGCTTTCCCCCCAACCCGTCCAACTTTTTTCATATCCCCCATTTTACCAATGCCAAGAACAATGGTAAAGAAAATCAAAGGGGCGATAACCATTTTTACCATATTGATAAAAACGTCGCCAAGCGGTTTCATGTTTTTGGCCACATCCGGCGCAATAACAC
>JBAVDL010000233.1:0-6847 GCA_049587175.1 Thermoactinomyces sp. | reverse complement strand
GGCATTGGATTTGCTCAAAAAACATGGATACAAATATACCAGCAAACGGGAATTGATGATGGATATCTTTTTGCGGGAAAGCCGTTATCTGTCGGCCAGGGAAGTATTGGACCGGATGCAGGAGGATTTCCCCGGCCTGAGTTTCGATACAGTGTATCGCAATATTTCCATTTTTGAAAAGCTGGGTATTATTGAAGGAACCGAATGGGATGGCGAACGGCGCTATCGGTTTCACTGTAACCGGGATAGCCACCATCATCACATCATTTGCACGAAATGCGGGCGAACCCAGGAGATTCATCTTTGTCCGATGAATGTGATTTTCGGAGAACCTGACAATTTTGAGATCACCGGCCATAAATTTGAGATTTACGGGATTTGTGCAGATTGTGACGGAGAGCAGGTACAGCAGCAATAGTAACCCGAGCAACGTTTGAGACTGCCCCGAAGCAAGAAGCTGGCATTTCATCATTTCCCTGCAGTTGGAAACAAAACGGTGGCCTTAAATTTATACAGGTTGTTTCAGCAAGACTTGCCCGGGTAAGTCCTTTTTGTTTTTCCGGGTCAAGCTCATGCTATAATGGGGCAAGTGAGGTGGGAAATAAGCGTGGACCATGAAAAGTATATGAAAGAAGCTTTACGGGAGGCAAAAAAAGCAGAACAGCTGGGAGAAGTGCCGATTGGTGCCGTCGTTGTAAAGGACGGGCAGATTGTCGGCCGCGGCTATAACCGGCGCGAACTGGACAACGATCCGACTGCGCATGCAGAAATGATTGCCATACGTGAGGCGTCTGAGCGGCTTGGCAGCTGGCGCCTGAATGATTGTGAATTGTATGTCACCCTGGAGCCTTGTCCCATGTGTGCAGGCGCTATTGTTCAGGCGCGGATCGATACGGTAGTGTATGGAACGGAAGACCCGAAAGCAGGTGCGGCCGGTACCCTGCTGAATCTCCTTCAGGATGAGCGTTTCAACCATCAGACCAATATGATATCCGGTGTGATGAAAGAAGAATGCAGTACCATACTGACATCTTTTTTCCGGGTACTGCGGCAGAGAAAAAAGGAACAGAAACAAAACCGCGTCAACAGATAAAAACCGGATAAACTTATGGCTGGTGCTTTTATTATTTGTTTAAGTAAAATAAAGATAAGCAAGAAAAGGAGGGTGATGTCTATCGGTTATTTTCGGAAAGAAGGCTGGATGATTGCCCTCATGATGGTGCTTGTCCCGCTGGCAGGAGAATTTTTCATTCTTCCTTTCGATAATAATTACCGGGTCAGTTTTGGAATCCCTATATTTTTTATCTTTTTGTTATTGATCCAGCGAACCCCCCCTTTTATGTTAGGAGTACTTGTCGGTATTTCTGTCCTGACCTTCCGGATGGTACTGGGAATTTATGAAGAACAGACAGACGTTTTGACTGCCATTCGAAACCATGGCCCTCCGGTGGTTTACTATCTGGTTTATGCTCTGGTTTTCCAATTTTTCAAAGTTCGCCGTTTTCAATATAAGCCAATCATGATCGGCCTGTTTGGCGTTGTAACCGAACTCCTGGCCAGTTTGTCGGAAATCGGAATCCGGATCCTGTTCAATGCTTTCTCCTTCGAGTGGAAAATGTTCTGGATGTTGTTGGTAATTGCGCTGATTCGCAACTTTTTTATCATGGGAATCCTTTTCTTCAGCGTATTCAAGGACCGGAGAGAAAAAGAAGACCGGCAACTGCTGCTGGAAACAAACCTGCACGAAGTAAAACTTCATTTTGACAAGTCGCTGGATGATTTGGAAGAAGCGATTTCCCAGGCGATCGATCTCAGAACCCGCTTCAAGGAACTGGACCAAAATAATCTGAAAGAGCGGAGACTCTATCAGGAAGACCTGCTTTCGCTGTCCATTTATCTGCATGAGTACAAAAAAGATATCGTCAACATTTATTCCATCCTGAACAAGGTGATTTCCCAGCAGGTTACTCCGCTTTATATGGATATCGGGGAATTATGCGATGTCGTGGTTCGTTCAAACAGGAATTATGCCGAGCTTTTGCAAAAACATATTGAATTTTCCATAAAAACGGATCAGCTCAAGCCGGCAGTTCATACGTATACCATCCTTTCTCTGTTGAACAACCTGATATCCAATTCGGTAGAAGCTATTGAGAAGTCAGGCCATATTCATGTCCAGGTACAAAGACATCAGGAGTGGCTGGCAATCAGGGTGAAAGACAATGGACCCGGAATTCCCCCTGACAAGAAGCAAATGATCTTTCGTGCCGGCTATACCACCAAAAACCGGACCAATAAGGATAAATTTTCCTTTTCCGGACTGGGATTGGCATATGTGAGACGGGAAGTGGAAAAACGGGAAGGAAGAATCTATGTTTACAGCGATCCCCGGCAGCGTACAACCATTTTTACTGCACTGTTGCCGCTGAAGCACCTGATCAGGGAGGGTTGAACAAGTGAATTTCTTTATCGTTGATGATGATCCTGCCGTAAGAGCCATGCTGGTGGAGATTATTGAGGATGAGGAATTGGGAAAGGTCGTGGGGGAAGCTGAAAGCGGAGTGGAGATTGATTCGGATTTGCTCCAGATGAAAAACGTGGATATTTTGCTTATCGACCATCTGATGCCGCGAAAAGACGGGCTGGATACGATTCGGGATCTGAAAGGTTTTCGGGGCGAAATCGTCATGATCTCGCAGGTCAGTGCCCATAAAGTACGGGAAGAAGCTTACCGTTTGGGAATATACAATTATATTATGAAACCCATTATCCGCAGCGAGGTTGAGAGGGTATTGTCCAACCTGATCAAGATGGTTCGGCAGGAACGGAAAATCAGGCGAATATTGGGAGATCGGGAAAAGGACAACGGGTTAAATCCGCTGATCCGGGCAGGAATCGAGGAATTGAAAGCTTTGAAAATCTATGGAGTGAGCGGAAGCCAGGAATTGCTTGACCTGTTGCTTCTGTTGGAACAACATGAAAAGGAATATGGTATATTTCATGAAATCCCCAATTTGAAGAAACTGTATGAGCAACTCGCCCGCAAGCGTCTAGGCCAGGATGCAGATTCTGTCCAGATCAACAGAAAGGTCAAAAAAATCGAACGGCGCCTGGGCCGGGCAATTGAACGTTCTTATGACCACTTTTCCGCCATGCTGGCAGATGATTATATGTACCACATCAGCCTGGAAAATGCCAGCCGCTATTTTGACTATCACGGAATCCGCAACCGTTCCGTCCGCATTAAAAAGTTTCTCATGGTTTTTTACCAGGAAGCAAAACAGTTGCGGGATCGTCTGCAACAACAGTAGCAAGCACAAATTTTTTTGGAATAAAAAAGAATATTTTTATTTTTCGTTCCTTTTTGTCGGATTCTGTGGGTTGGGGTTTAAAATGAAAATGCCCCTTCTGCCCTTTTTGAAGGGAGAACCTCAAGGACAAGGAGGGACGGAGGATGATGAAACGAAGTCTGCGTTTTGTCTTCTCGATGTTATTGCTGTTGGGGTTGCTGTTGACAGCTATTCAGCAGGATCCCGTCCTGCAACACTTCCTTAGAGAGGATGCTGACTGGGCCATCTGGAAAATCTGGCTATTGCCCCTGTTTTTATGGTTCATGATCATGGGATTCAATATCCGCAAATGGAAAGACTGGGGAAACAAGGCATTTTTCGTGATTGATGTGGCCTTTGCCGGCTTGATCGCTCTCGTATTCATCCTCATTCATTGGTTTAATCATATAATATCGATAGTGAAAGGAAGCAATTCCGAAAGTGATCCAAACTAGTGACCCAAAAACCGGAAGACAAACAATGTTTATAGAGAGGGAGCGGTTCCTTACCCAAAATGGTAACCGCTCCCTTTCATAATACCTTGACTTTTTCCCGTTTTTTCTGTAGAATGTACTAACGTCTGAACATAATATTTTTTATGGAGAGGTGTCCGAGTGGTTGAAGGAGGCGGTCTCGAAAACCGTTGTGCGGGAATTCCCCGTACCGTGGGTTCGAATCCCACCCTCTCCGCCAAAGGTGAAGGGTTCCGCGTTAGCGGAGCTCTTTTTTGATTTGTTGAAAATCGGGCAACCTTGGTGTGTTTCCATACTCCTAAAAAAATCGCTATTTACTTTTAAAGCTTTGTATGTTTTTACTAGTTCTAGTATGTTTATTGTCTCTTTATTGTAATAAATTGCTTTAATTCGCTTTAAAGTATCTGATAATCTTCTTTCATATCTGAGGGAATATCAAATATTAGACAAATACTTGAATCTTTCTTATCATATAGTAATTGTTCTCTTCTAAATCGTCTCTATTCCTATTTTTATTTAATGAGTTTATTCTTCCACTTAAGACTTCTCCGTCATCTTCGTTTGCAACTTATCAAATTGTTCTTTGATGCATAGAACAGCTTCGTATTCCGACAAGAAATCTAATAATTTCTCCATAAATTTTTCTTTAGAATAAATTTTTAATGCTAGATTATTTTTATTTAATAATGATGAATCAGGGAAATACGCTTTTATGATAAAAGCAATCTTTTCTTCATCTGTTTTTAATGTTTGATAATGTTGAAAAAAATGATTATGATTCTGTAAATAATCATATATGTGCTCTATATTTCCCTCTTCTAAAGCTTGATGAATTTTCGATAGGAAAAATTGATAACGCCCTTCTCTAACGACTCGTTTTATATCTCTACTGATATCTTCATTATCTTTTGGCTTAGGTAAATTCATAGCTACTCTAGTTATTTCATCTACGATAGATATTATCTCTTTAGATGATTCTGCGAGAGCTTTTTTTCTTTTTTCTATTATATATTGAATTATGTTTTCTGCTAGTGACTTAGAAAATTCGTCATTCTCAAGCTTATGATCCTCTTTATTTTTTAATTTATCCTCATATAATTGAATCATACCATTCTCTGCATAATTCATAATCTCTTCTTTTAGCTTCATACTAGCTGTTTCAATGAATCGATCACTTTGAGGCGGATTTTTAACTTTAAAATTAGTTTTTATTTCTTGCTTCTTTTTTGCTTCTACTATTTGCTCATGTAAATACTGTAAAGTATTTATGGCTACACTATCAGCAAAACCTTTATAATTTTCTGGCTCAACTAGTAAGTTATTTTCAATAAAATATTGTTTTGGGATATTAGAATATGGAACTGTAGAACGGAGATCCGATTCCAAAGCTTCAATTCCTAATTCTTCACGAATAGCTTCAGATACAATTTTACTCGCTTTTACAAGCTTTATTCTGTACTTTTCTTCATCGTTTTGCAATTGAATAAGAACTGGAATACTATCATACTCCAGACAGTCTACATATAAGTGACCTCTCTCAATCCCTTCAATAGCATAATGCCCCCATGTAAAAATAAGTTCATATAACTCCTTGGATAAAAAGATAGAATGTTTGTCTTGGTTTCTCCTAAACTCCATCATTAGTTGTGAAAGTTCCTCTACTTTTTTTCTACTTTTTATAAAGTCAGTCTCTTCTGGCAGATATCTAAACAAGTCAATAATTTTGTGCTCAATATCTTGCATAGCACTATAAATTTCTGAGTACAAAGCCAATCGTTTATCATATAATTTATCCCTCAACACTTGCTTTTGTTGCCTGTTAAAGATAAATACAGAAGCTATTACAGCTGTACCAGCAACAGCTCCTTGAATAGCTCCTCCATATACTTCTGCACTAATAGCTGCTTGTGGATCTAAACCAATCATTTTAATTACTGCATCTGAATTAGGATAAAGATAAATTCGAAATAGCAAGTAAAATAATACTAATAAGATCATAGTAAATGTCCAACGAACCCAACTCCTTTTTCCAAAAGACTTGTTACTCTTTTTTTTCCGCCCTTTCTTCATTATCTGACCACCCTAAATATTTTTAAGGAATTATTCATTAAACCATACATAAATTGAGTTTGAGTAGAAGCCGAACCGGAATAAGTATTATTGACACACCTTGACCTTAATATTAATATACCCTTAATGAAAATAGCTATATTGTCTTGAATATTTTATAAAAATAATTTATTTTCCATTCTAGTTCTCTTAACTTGATGGCTGGCATCCATCATTTTTCAATATGACAGCAAATAGAAAAGATCACTTTGTGGCTAGATAAAAATATTTTTAGTATTCCGTATATACAAGATTCTTTTGTTAAAATCTACTTAAAGTGTTGTTATCTTTTGCAACGAGTTCCATCAACCATTTTTGAATATGTTCTCCAAGCCGGAATAAAAAGCACAGCTTAAAATTGCCAAAAGATTTGAATCTCTATGGATCTGGTGGAACATCAATGTATCAGGTTGTCGGGCTTAGGACAGCACAATTACAACACACTTTTATTGAGTTAACAAAGAAATTATGTTCCAAATTACCGAAAGAATTTCAAAAGATGATTATTATTGTTGTTGAATATGATGCTAATCCCATTGGATTTTTTCCAAATGAATTAGCGAATTTTTTATGATTGACCATCATATGAAAAACAAAAAAAAGTTTTGAGGGATTTGTTGCTAAATTAATTACGGAAGAAGGAATTTGAAGGGGATAAAATAACCTTACGACTTCTTGGACTTGATTCTTGAACAGAATTTTGTTTTAACCATTTTCGGGATGTTCTGGTTATACATTCAAACAGTTTTTCCCTGTAAGTAAATTATTTTTAGCATCACTTTCCTTCTGAAAATTGCCTTCTCATACCTGTTGATGAGCTGAGAGCCATTTTTTTAATGGCTCTCTCAGCTTGTCGACAAAGTCAGTTTTCATGACAGGTCGACAAGCTTTTTTGTCGAATCATTTTATATAGAAAATAGCGATGGGGGATTTAAT
>JBAVDL010000232.1:0-6957 GCA_049587175.1 Thermoactinomyces sp. | reverse complement strand
GCCCATAGGAAGGATAGGTAAACCGTGCTTCATGAATCACCAGGCCTGCGTCAAACTGTCTATCCCGCACGGCCGGCATGATTTTGTCAAAGGGAACAACCTCAATATTAACACCACCCGGGAAATTTCTGGCTGCCCAGAGACGAAACAACAAATATGCAGTGGAACGTTCACTGGGGACGGCCACCCGTTTGCCAGTCAAATCGGTCTCTTCGGACTTGTCAGCTGTTAACAGAAGCGGACCGCAACCTCTTCCCATCGCCCCGCCGCTTGGAAGAAGGGCATAGTCAGATAAAACCCATGGCAAAGCGGCAGAGGAAATTTTCAGGATATCAGGGCCATCGGCCTCCGTTGCCAACCGGTTGGTAATATCAATATCGGCATAAGTCACATCCAGTTCGGGGGCACCCGGGATAAGCCCGTGTACCAGGGCATGAAAAACAAACGTATCATTCGGGCAAGGAGAAAAAGCAATTTTCATATTAACACCTCCATCAATACTTCACAGGCATTCTCCAACACTCGCAACGCTTCATCAATCCGCCACGCCGAACGGTTTCTTGGGCCGACCAGGTTGGAAACAGCCCGGATCTCCAATACCGGAAGGCCCTTCAGTTGTGCTGCAGTTGCGACGCCAAACCCTTCCATCCCTTCCGCTGCTGCCCCGGGAACGCGGAGGGCCATCTCATCTGCCGTTTCTTTCGTCCCTGTTACAGTGGACACTGTCAGGACAGGACCCGTTTTTACTGGAAACCCCCGCATCCGCAAGGCATTTTCCAATTGACTGACCAATGTGATATCCGTATGTATACGGGAAGGCCCCAGATTCAATTGATCCAGACGGCAAAATCCATCTGCTGTTTCTGCTCCCAAATCTGCTGCAACAATCTCACTAGCCAATACAATTTGACCAACTTCGGCCTGGCTGGGAAACCCGCCGGCAATGCCTGCATTTACAACCAGATCATAGCCGGTTCGGGAAAGGGCCAGTGCTGTAGCAGCAGCTGCCCGTACCACGCCGACTCCGGCAACAAAGACATCCACGCTGCCGGTTTCGCTGTTTGTTTCTCCGATCCCCCGCAGAATGGCATCACGCTCGCTGTCGACAGAAGTAACCACGAGCACGCGCCGCTTTTTTTCCATCTCTTTTTGTGCGTGGCATCCCACTTCCATTTTCAATATCTCCTTTATTCTTCAGACGATATGTCCGTTTTTTAATCATATCACAGTATGAATCATCCAGGGTTTGTTTCTTCCCCGACGTTAACTGTATTTTTTTCTGTATAAATCCGGATACAAAAAGGTTTCCGTTTTTTATTCAATTTCTTCCTTCGTTCTGGATTATATCATTGATATGATATAAATTATTCAGTTTGAAAATATAGGAGAGATATTGATGAGTTTTTTTGAACGTTTTTCCAACGATCGTTACGGAAAAAGCCAGGCAGAATTTAACGAATTCTATCAGGAAATAAAAAATCTCTATACACAAATAGAAAAAATCAAGCAGGAATTGGCCCGGTTTCACAAAGTGGACGAGCAATTGAAACAAACGGCCGTCATCAACCAATCTGCGGTGATGATTACCCAAAAGCTGCAGGAAACCTATCGGGATGTTCAATTAATCAGCGAATCGATCAGAAAAGATGATCAGGAAACCTGTGCCTATGTCCGGCAACAGCGAAACAAAATCAACGAAATGACGGAACAGTTTCATCAGGAGCTGGATCAGCAGAGGGAAGAATTTCAAAACCTTATCATTAACGGACATCAACAGCAAAAAGAAGCATTTGAAACCTGGATCAGGCAAAAGGAAGAAGAAAAGAAACAGCAACTGGATGAACACGCGCAAACATTAATGACCAAGATTGATCAGCAAAAGCAGGAACACACAGAAAACATGGACAAAAAGCTGGATCAATTGCGTGAAATCGTGGAAACCGCACAAAAAGAATGGTCTGAAAACCTGGAACAACTGAAACAGACACTATTGCAAAAAGAAGAAGAGCAGCTCAAGAATGCAAAACGGCGAACCTTGCTTTTTACATTTTCCTTGCTGTTAACCATGGCTTTTTCCCTTGGGGCATTCATCCACTCGTTTTTGGCATGAATGAATCCCAAAACTCCGCACCAATTTTAGGCCTTCATCTCTGACGGGCAGAATGGGGAATCACATAGGATGGTTTTGTAACCAATCTCTGAAGGAGTGATTTCATGTATCGTTCAGACAGAGGCCAGCAAATGAAGTATCTTCGCAAAGCCCATTACTATTGCCAAAAGGCTTGCGAATATATGGAAAAAGCAATGAGATCTTCCCCATGTGACGGGGATTGTCATCACGGGTATGAACGTTGCGGCGACGGCCGCTGGCCCAGCAGACGTTATGGGGAATATCGGCGCAATCCTTACCACATGGACAGTTCTTCCTGGCACACCTATGCAGAGGATGAACACCCTCTTGAGATATAAGGAAAAGCACCCTGAACGGGGGTGCTTTTTCTGCACAGTCATGCAAACGAAACCATCAGCCATTTGTCAATACATTTAAATCCCAGGCGTTCGTAGATCCGGCCCGCATCCGGATTGTCGTAAAACAGGCAAAGTTCCTTTCCTTCAGCCATCACATCCCGACACAACTGATACAAGCAGTCTGAAGCCATCCCCTTTTTCCGGTATGCTTTTAGCGTACAAACGCCTACAATCATGGCAGACCCCGTATTCTCGGCAGCTGTTGAAGCAGAAGAAACAATTTGCCCGTCCATTTCGATATAATAGGTACGAGCCACTCCTTTTTCCATATCAATCCTTTTGGTCACCGGATTGATATCAACGAATGATGGAATCTGTCTGTACAAATCCATCAGCCGGTCAATATCCTGTACAGTGGCGATTTTTGCCTGCCAGCTGGTTGTGATTTCTTGCAGCCGGTCACATTTGGTATAGTAGAGTTCCCGACTCTCAATCTGTTTTCGCCTGATCCACGGCATAACGAGAGATGCCACGCTTTTCAAACCATTCAGGCTGCGAAACTCCGGATCTTTTGAAACAACAGAAGCCAACCCCTCATGATCAAAGTTGGCATCAGCGGCATAGGGAATGTAATTTTTATAAAACTTCAGAAGAACAGCCCGCAAATTTCCTTTTTCATCAAAGTCACCCCACAGCTTCTGAAAATCCTGATCATATCCGTAAGCCTCAATATCCCCCAGAATAAACAGGTTTTCCGCCGCTCTGGGTCTTAACAGCTCCATACATTGCTCATGATCATTCTTGTCAAGTCTTCGGATCATATACCATTCCTCCAATCAGTAAAAGAAAATAAAAGCCCCAGCGGGAGATTCTGCTTTTTCTCTTGAGAAATGCACGGAGCCGTATTATAGTTGTTTATAAAAATCCTGTGTACACGGGTACCAAAGTTGGGAGAGACTCTTCTATGACAGAAAATAACGAAATTCCCTCCAGGGAAAAAAACCTTGTGTTGATTGGCTTCATGGGTGCCGGCAAAACAACCGTCGGCCAATTGGTCGCCAAAAAACTGCATTGGGATTTCATCGATATTGATCTAGAAATTGAAAAAATATACGGGATGCCAATCCCGGAAATTTTCCGCAAATTTGGAGAAACCCATTTTCGTCAACTGGAAAAGGAACTGATTCTGGATATTTGTACGAACACCCGCTTGAAAGTAATTTCACTGGGTGGCGGAGCCTATTTGCAGGAAGAAGTGAGAGAAGTTTGCCTGGACCGGTGCATCGTCTGTTTTCTTGATCTCTCCTGGGAAGCTTTGAAAAACCGCCTGCCCTTCATCATGGATACCCGTCCGGTTCTTCAAAACAAAACCCTGGCCGAGATTGAAAAACTTTTCAGGAAGCGCTCTGCAGCCTATTCCATGCACCACTTGAAAATCGGAATTGACGATATCCATTTTGAAAAGTATGCAGATCAAATTGTGGAATTATTGAATAACAGCGGGGAGATTAAAGTCTAATCCGGGTTATGAATCCATTCCAGGAATTCGAGCCGATTTCCAAAGGAATCATGGATATAAAAGCGGTTGGCTCCCGGAAGCGGCTCCGCATCAATCACCTTGATCCCTTTTTCACTTAAATGCTTGCGAAGCGCAGCAAGATTTTGAACATGAAAGGCAGGATGTGCTTTTTGAGAGGGTTGAAAATCTTTCTGGACACCAATATGCAACTGGTGCCTCCCGCACTGAAACCAGACTCCTCCGCGCGATTGCAAGTTGCGGGGCTTCGGAATCTCCTGCATTCCCAGAATCTCCCCGTAAACCGGTGCGCTTCCTCCTCACAGCCTTCATAAGCCTCTACCTGGACATGATCCAGTTCCAAAAAGCTGAATTTCAACAGCATCCCTCCTTCAATTCGATTCAAACAAACCGGAAAATATTTTATTTTTATTTTAACCTATTTTTTATGAAAAAGTATCTGTGGATACAAATTTAAAATTTCCTCTTGCAAAAGTCATTTCTGGATATTATAATGTCATATGTAACTTGTTAAAAACGACACGGGGCATTAGCTCAGCTGGGAGAGCGCTACACTGGCAGTGTAGAGGTCAGCGGTTCGAGCCCGCTATGCTCCACCAAAGGCGAACCACGGATTTCCGTGGTTTTTTGCCATTTAAGGAGATAGGGAGGCTGGTTTCAAGAGACCTGTCGGAGCAGTCTCTTCGATATTGATAAATCCAACTTCTTCCATTATCTCAGATAATGTAAAGGCACTTGCCTGGTCAAAATTAACCAGAAATGTGGGATATAAATATAATCAGGGAACCATTCTTTACAAAAAGAAGTGGTTCCCTTTTGTTTTTGGTTTTCTATATGTTTATCATGTATCTGCGCTTGTTTACATAAGCTGGCAATTATTTGCTGACGGAAGGCACAGCTTCATTCTGTTTATACAAACGTTTCAACACCAACGTTTGGAAGATGAGAAACAGGCCGCTTACGCACCAGTACAATGGTAATGCCGCGGGGGCGCTGAAAGAGAACAATCCGATCATTACAGGTGAGAGATAGCCAAGCATGGCCATTTGTTTCTGTTGCGGTGAATGCATGTCAACCTGGGACACTTTGAGTTGCACAAAATAGACAGCGGCAGCGACCAGGGGCAAAATCATGTCCGTGTGTCCCAAATTAAACCATAAAAAAGAATGTCTCGCGATTTCAGGAGAGTTTCTTATCGCAGAGTAGAAGCCTATCAGAATGGGAAACTGGATAAGGACAGGCAAACAACCCGTCGCAATCGGGTTGAACTCATGTTTCTGATAAAGTTGCATGATCTCCTGTTGCATTCTTTTTTGTGCTTCGGGATCTTTCTGTTTGTTTTTGTACTTTTCCTGTATTTTTTTCAGCTGAGGCTGAATGACACTCATTTTCTCTTTCATTACCAATTGATTTCCATATTGTTTTATCATCAACGGCATCAGAATCAATCGGACCAGAATGGTCATCAAAATAATCGACAAGCCATAGTTGCCGTCAAATACACTCGCAAAGAACCTGATCAGGTGATAAAAAGGGCTGACAAAGATTTGCGTAAACAAACCGGATGAATCGGCATCTGTTGGTTGAACGGCGGCCTGACATCCGCTTGCCAGCAGAAGCACTGCGACTCCGATCAGAACAGTGCCATATTTTTGAATGGAAGTGAATACAGATGTTTTCTGCATGATTTTCCTCCTCGTTTCTCATGAACCTTTATGTCGGAAACGAGGGGGGTATGGTCCGAATCATCCTCAGGGCCTTCTCTCCTCTTCACTTTCAACGTATTTAAATACGGAATGTATACTGTTTTCCGCATACCGTATGACTTTGTGAAGGAAACGGATTTGGCCAATTGCCTCCGGGACGTCCGGATTAATGAAACCGAACACAGCACAGTCAGGATGATACCGATCGACCCCAGCATGGGAATCACATCAAACAATTCAATAAACATCTGTATTCACCTCCTTGATTGTAATCTTTATCGCTTTTTCAATTATCACCTGACAGGCGGGTAAATGTCAAAAGGAATCATTGGCAAATTCCAGTTCCCTCCATAGCTGATCATCAAATACCCATTGATATATCAAGACTAATTAAGACAAACCATAATTAAAAAGAAGTCAAAACAGACAATGCATCTAAAAACATCATCTTTCAGACTGTATTTTCAAAATTTGCAATTGACTATAAAAACAGCTGTACCTTTTTCTTCCTTATTGCAAATTAAAGAATTCTTTCCGGATTGGATATGTTACAATGAATACTGATTGACTAAAAATAACGTTTTCTGATTGGAAAGGACGGATGATGGTACAGCATAGCAAGAAGAGCAAGGGGCTGGTTCAGCAAATATTTTTTATCCGATGTGTGGCATGTTTCAGTGTTGTGCTTATCCATGCGCTTACGGATACGCTTATTGTGTATGAGCTGGAGCCGATCACAACAAAGGTACTAAAAAATATACAAATGGTTTTAATGTTTGCCACTCCCATGTTTGTTCTGATTTCTGAGTTTGTTTTAGGTTTTTCTGACTCAAGATCAAAGAACTTCTGGAGAAAGCGCATACAATTTATCTTGATTCCCTATCTGGCAATTGGTTTTGTCTATGCCATAATCCCTTATATTGAGAGAGGATTTGCCAACTTTGAACTCGTGCCTTTTATCGTGCGGGTATCCAAAATCTACTTTCCAGGAAGTTGGCATGGATACTTTGTTATTATCATTTTTCAGTTTTACATCCTGCATTACTTTTTCAAACATCTGCTTGATCGATATTCCGCCAGAATCATGATTCCGATTTCTTTTGTTATCAATTTCGGCTTCCTATACTATACAAATTTTGCACCTCGTATCGATCATCCTGTCATGCATTGGTACTACGAAAATAAAATTTTTGTAATTCTTTTTGCAGGATGGATTTTTTATTTTGTTGTCGCTTATTATAGCGG
>JBAVDL010000231.1:0-8564 GCA_049587175.1 Thermoactinomyces sp. | reverse complement strand
ATCCCAGTTCTTGCATTGTGCATATTTTTGGTGCCTAAGTTCGGGTATTTTGCTGGAGAATTGTATCCAAATATTGCCCCAATGAAATATCTCGTTTTCATCGTGATGTATGGAGCGGCTGTGCCTTTTTACTTTGCTCTCTATCAGGCTTTCAATCTTTTACGGTACATTGACGAGAACACAGCGTTCTCGGAATTATCTGTAAAGGCGTTAAAGAACATAAAGTGCTGTGCGATTACAATCAGTGGTTTGTATGTATTAGGTTTGCCACTCTTTCATTTTATAGCGAAGAAAGTTGACCCTCCTATTGGATTAATGGGACTCATCATCATTTTTGCTTCGTTGGTTATCGCCGTTTTTGCTGCTATCCTCCAACGGCTTCTACAAGAAGCGATTAACATAAAATCAGAAAATGATTTGACGGTCTGAGGTGAATAACATGGCGATTATAATCAATCTTGATGTGATGTTGGCTAAAAGGAAGATGAGCTTGACGGAACTTTCGGAGAGGGTTGGAATAACGATGGCCAATCTTTCTATACTGAAAAATGGAAAGGCAAAAGCGATTCGACTGTCAACTTTGGATGCGATTTGCAAGGCTTTGGAATGTCAGCCTGGGGATATTCTGGAATACCGCAGTGATGAAGAGAGTCGAGGAAAATAAGGTTTTGTTGATAAACATTGGCGGAGTAAAGCACAATTAAATAAGGAGGTATAATCATGGACAGTAACAATCCGGTTATTGAAAATATGACTAACCCCCATGAGCTGGAGAGAATGTTTAGAAAAGACCCCGAAGCTTTCAAAAAGTCATTTTCATACGCCTGGGAACAAAACCCTGATTCGCCGGTTCTTGCCGTTTGGTATGAAAGATTGTATTTCAAGGAAACGGCAAATACAGAAAAAGCTTCCTTGCTTCAGAAAGATTTCGTATTCATGGGCATTTTGGCAATTTTGGCCGGGATCAGCACCAGGATCATTTTGCATTTTTTCATCTTGGAAACAATAGCTCCTGTTAACTTTGTTTTTGGAATACTGCCATTTATTGCTGCCTATTTTGTATTTAGCAATATTCCCCGAAAAAGTATTCTTTACATCCTTGCGTCGTTATTCCTACTATCTTTTTTCTATCTCAATATGCTGCCATTGGAGTATGAAGACAGTATTATCCTGGCTTATCTGCATCTTCCTGTTTTCTTATGGACATTAGTAGGGCTTGCATATGCAGGAAATAAATATGGCATTGGAAGTACAAGATTAGCTTATCTGAAATTTACCGGGCAATTTTGTATTCTCTATGCCATCATGGCAATCAGTGGAATGCTGCTGACAGCAATAACCTTGCTATTATTTGCATTTATCGACATGCAAATATCTGAATTCTACTTTAAAAATGTTGTTTCTTTTGGTGCTGCCGCTCTCGCTATTGTAGCTACATATTTGATATCAAAGAACCTTAAACTAGCCAAAAATATTGCGCCATATATAGCAAAAATTTTTAGTCCTCTTGTATTGATCACACTGTTAGCTTATCTTGTAACGGTTATTTGGACCGGAAAGAATCCATTCCTGGACCGGGATTTTCTTATAAACTTTAACGCGATACTCCTTTGTGTATTGGCTGTCACCATTTTTTCCATTACGGAAAGTGGCACAGACGAAAAGAACATTTCTGATTATGTAAATTTTGCCCTGATTGTTCTTGCACTTGCCATTGACAGTGTGGCTTTGTCAGCCATCGTGTTCAGGCTTTCTTCTTATGGGATTACGCCTAACAGGCTTGCTGCTTTAGGCGTAAACATACTGATCTGGGCCAATCTGATTTGGATTATGTTCTCCTATATGCGTTTTCTGCAAAACAAATCCGGCCTTTCAGCCATCCAGGATGCCGTTACAAAGTATTTGCCGATTTACGGGCTTTGGGCAGCATTCGTTACATTTACTTTTCCTTTGATTTTTTAATTGGAAAACAATTTTGCGCACAACCAGATGTCAGCACAACACCAGGTGTCACAAATAACAAGGGAGGCAGAAACAGATGAAAATTGTTGTTACCAGTATATTTGTAGATGATCAGGACAAGGCACTGGAGTTTTATACAGAAAAGTTGGGGTTTGTAAAAAAGAAGGACGTTCCCTCCGGAAAATTCAGGTGGCTGACGCTTGTTTCTCCCGAAGATCCGGACGGTACTGAGCTTTTACTGGAACCGAATGACCATCCTGCCGCCAGGGAGTATCAAAAAAAGATATTTGCCGAGGGCATCCCGGCAACAATGTTTGGCGTTGAAGATATTCATAAAGAGTACAAACGATTGTTGGAAAAAGGCGTGAGGTTTACTATGGAGCCGACAGAAATGGGCGAAGTTGCAATCGCTGTTTTTGATGATACATGTGGCAACCTTATTCAGATGGTGCAGATGTAACTGCATGCCGAAACGTCTTTACTGGCAAGTTTCAAGCCCGGTGAAGAATTCACTATTCTTGACCCTGTCCTGTTTTCAGGATGGGGTTATTATTTTTCGGAAGCTATCTCATGCCGGAAAAACAAAGTTTAACATTGTTGAGCCATACCAGGGGAATCAGAACAGGTATCAGCATCATTTTTCCCAAATAAACAGGTTCTGTTATTCTGATCAGGGCAAGCACCCTGGCCCGAATGAATCCGTGTTTTGGGGATCGTTTCTTTTGCAGTCCTCACTTTTGTCTCTTATAAAATAAATAACTATTTTCTGTTTTTCTTTACTTTGCCAAATGGTTTGAGATAGGTAATAAAGGTCATGAAAGCCAGGCATAGCAAATTAAAGCCGGACGTAGCGACAACTGATACCCAGGTGGTTTGAAATCGTTCGTTCTGTAATGCGATGATTCCCATATCCTTGATTAATTCGCCCAATCCTGCAGTCCATCTGTTTAAAAAGAAAATCCCGATCATGATCGTCAATATGGTTAATACAAGTTTGAAAATTACCCAATAATGCTTGACAAGTCCCCACTGGGTCCACACCGATAACATGATCCCCGTAATCAGTGTCAACAAGGCAGGATATTTCAGCAGGTTTTCATCAATAACTTCCATACTTGCCATGGTATATAGCAGTTGTTCACCGTTGGCGCCGTTTTGCAAATGGATTGCCAGCAGCCACATTGCCAGTGTTCCTCCAATCCATGAGGCAACGGAGAGTACGTGAACAGCAACCAAAATGCTTTTTTTCTTTTGGTTCAGTCTGTATGCCATAAACTTGACCTCCTCTTTTTTATTTTTCCACCAAATTGATTGCATTATAAAAATATCAGAGAAATGTTGTGAACTTGTTGCAGTCCATTACAGTTTCGATGTAATTTTTAAGGAAAAATCAAAAGTAGATGTATAATGTAAAAAAAAGGAAAGGAGAAAAAGATGGCTGAATCGATTCTGCTGGTAGATGATGAAGAAAAAGTGCTTGATTTTATGAGTTCCTTTTTGCAGAATGAAGGCTTCGAAATTGCCACAGCACAATCAGGACGGGAGGCGCTTGACAAGATAAAATCAGTGAACCCGTCCATCGTAATCCTTGATTGGATGATGCCCGATATGAGCGGGCTTGATGTTTGTCGTGAAATCAGAAAAAAGAGTAAAGTTGGTATCATTATGGTGACAGCAAAATCAGATGAAATTGACAAAATTGTCGGTCTTGAAGTAGGTGCGGATGATTATATTACGAAGCCTTTTTCATTAAGGGAACTATTAGCCCGAATTCGTTCGCTCCTGCGCAGAATCGGGGACTATTCTGCGACTGCTGATGATCCATTGGTACGTGGTGAAATCACAATTTCCGTTTCACAGTGTCGTGTATGGAAAAACAATGAGGAAATTACAATGACGCCAACAGAATTCAAGCTTTTATTAACCCTTGCTGAAAAACCGGGAATTGTATATAGCAGACTTCAATTATTAAAGGCTGCACTGGAAGATGAGCTGTTAAATGTTGAACGGACAGTTGATGCCCATATCAGCCGGTTAAGGAAAAAAATCGAGGATGATCCGTCCAACCCCAAATATATTCAAACCGTATATGGATTCGGCTATCGCTTTGGTGATCAACCATGAGCTTTCACCGCAAGATTTTTTTAACATTAGCTCTGACCATTTTAGGAATAAGCATCATCTTTGTTTTACTTACTCATTTTATTGTGAAGAGTACTATAAATTCGGGGATTGAGACAGCAAGAGGCCGGGAAATGAATGATATTCATAAAAAGCTGACTGCATATTATCTGGAGAACAATTCTTCATGGAATAATATTGAACACCTGGAGTTACTTCAGGATATTCCCCGGGAGAATCCGGAAATTATGATAATGGATAACAAGGATCAAGTGGTTTATCGGGAAGGTAAATTGCCTGCAAAATTGATCGAACGTCTGGGAATAAAGAGAGAATTAAAAATCAGGAACAGGAAGGTGGGGCATTTTATTTATTACGATCCGGAGATAGCAAGTTTGACCAAAATTATGATAGGCATCCCCATATCCGTTATCTTTATCCTCATTGCAAGCGGCTCTTTGCTTACCATCATTTCCCTGTTCATCGCTTATCGGTTATCAAGGTGGCTGGCTTCGCCACTCCGGGATTTATTGCCGGCAATCAACAGGTTGGGAAAAGGGGAACTGGGTGTAATGGTTCCAGTAAAAACAAAAGATGAGTATGGAAAGATTGCAAATGCATTTAATCGAATGTCACAGGAACTTGAACGAGCAGAGGTAGTCCGCAAGAACCTTACAGCAGACGTTGCCCATGAACTCAGAACGCCGCTTACCATTATCAGCGGAAAACTGGATTACTTGCAGCAACGGGGAAAAACAATCAGACCTGAGACATTATTGTCATTACAGGATGAACTGATTCGGCTAAATCAACTGGTAGAAGATTTAAGAATTTTATCATTGGCAGAAGCAGGAAAATTAAAGTTACATAAAACGCCTGTCGATATGTCAGAGCTCGTTTCCCAGGTCACATCCGCTTTAGAGCCTGTAGCCGGGGAAAAAAGCATTTTGGTAAGAGCAGATGTTCAAACAAATGATACAGTCGTACTGGTTGACCGGAACCGCATGAAACAGGTTTTTTTCAATTTGCTTACCAACGCAATCCGGTATACGCCTGATCAGGGAATCATACACATTCGGTTAATGAAAGAAAAAGATTATCTGAAGATCATTGTTGAGGATACCGGAGCAGGAATAGAACCTGAGCACCTGCCATATCTCTTTGACCGTTTCTATCGTAAGGATGAGGCACGTACAAGATACAGTGGCGGAACAGGTCTCGGCTTGGCCATTGCAAAACAATATGTTCTTTCACATAAAGGAAAAATTGAGGTAAAAAGTGTCCTGGATCAAGGAACCAGCTTTATTGTCAAGCTTCCATATCATGCCGAAACAGATGACTATGGGGTCTGACATGATATGATATCGGAAAAACCAAATAAACAGATTGCACATTTTACCACAGAGAATCACGGGTGGCAGGAAGACCTGCATTGAAAAAGAAGAAAATGATAAAGACTTGTTCACATTATACACTTGGCCGATCAGTCCAGCGATAAATCGGGAGTCGGATATTTTACCAGTGTTCATACTTCCCGGGGAACAGTCAGAATCTATGAAAGGGAAGCGTAATACCCTATCTGTTGTGCTATTGCTTGGCCACAGTTCCGGCACTCCGATGTTTAAAAAAACTAAATAAAGAACTATGATTTGCATTTTTACAAACTGCGACATATGAGGAACAAACAGTCATACCAGGATTTTGGGTTTTGGTATGACTGTTTAATTTATTCAACATGTAACAATCCGGTCAATATCACTTTTAACCCATACAGGAATTGGTGTTCGAAATCTGAATCAAATACATATTGCTCGCCAAATAACATTCCAAATTGTTCAAGTTCTTCTGAAGAAAGCTGTTTTGCCCGAATTTCATCGGCTACAAAAGATAAAATGTAATTATTTATGAGATTGGCCGCAGTCATACAGTTCCTGCCAGATACTCCAAGCATGGTTAGTTTGGATAAAACAAATTTAATGGCATTGGTTCTGTCTGGGGTTTTGGGAACAGACTGTGCAAAAATATCTACCGCATCCCGGGTTTTAAGTAAAACACTCCGGAATTCCAAGGCGAGGGCAGTTAATGCTTCTTCTGCATTATCGATTGTTTCAGGCAAGGATATATCCCGGGTGATGTGTTCTGCAATCAAATCATACAATTCCTGTTTATTTTTGATATGCCAGTACAAGGAAGCTGCCTTTATGTTTAACTCCTTTGCAAGTGCCCTCATGGTCAAATTTCCTATTCCGTCACGGTTTAATATATCCAGTGATGCTTTTATAATTGCTTCTTTTGTTATTGTCATAAAATCACTCCAAAATCATATTTTAGAGACATTGACACTAACAATGTTAGAGAGTATACTAACATCGTTAGGTGACTAACATCGTTAGGTGATTGCATTATAGCCTATTACCAAAGGATTATCAATATATCTTAAGGGCAGACTGGAACATTGAACACGGAGAATCTGTTGCGCTTTTTAAAAATAAAAGGAAGGTGAATGGGATGATGAAAAATATGATAAAGAATGCGAGAAAAAAGAAAGATGTTGGTATATATGGCTTGGCAGCGAAATGGTATGACAGAAATTCGCGTAAAAACAGACTTGCGGAAATGCGGGAATATGCCAATGAAGTGGCATCGCATGTTGGTAAAAACGCAAATATTTTGGAAGTCGCACCCGGTCCGGGTTATTTGGCAATCGAGCTTGCAAAGAGAGGTTTTAATGTAACGGGTGTCGAGATCAGCCCCGATTTTGTAGAAATTGAAAAAGCCAACGCAAAGGAAGCAAATGTATTTGTTGATTTTAAAGAAGGGAATGCATCAAGCTTACCTTGTGACGACAATTTTTTCGATTTTGTTGTATGCAGTGCAGCGTTCAAGAACTTCAAAGAACCCGTGAAAGCATTGAATGAAATGTACAGAGTCCTGAAACAGGGGGGAATATCCCTTATCATCGACATGAATCATGAGGCAAGCGCAGAAGATATAGAAAATGAAATCAAAAAGACAGGAATGAAAGGATTTGACAAATATTTTGTGAAATTTTCATTTAAAACTTTTCTGAAACAGGGTGCATACACAAAAGAAGGGTTTGAGCAATTAATAAGAGAATCGCATTTTAAAAACTACAAGATCAGAAAAGAAGGCATAAGCTTGTATGTCTATCTTTATAAATAAATGAAATTGGCTGCTGGAATTATCGTTTAAGAGATTTAAAAGCAATTATTCTGGAGGAGTTGCCTGACAGACTGGTTGCTGTCAATCTGTATGGCTTTACCGTTATGGGCGGTTTGCTTGATTAACAGTGAGCTGGATGTATTGGTGGCAGTAAATCACCGTTTGCCAGAAGTAATGCGAAGAAACTGATTAACAGACAAATGATTGTATCTTAAAGGACGGGAAATACAGATTCTGTGCGCTCCGTTAAAAAGACCGCCAATCCAGGACAATTGGCGGCCTTTTTTCACTAATAAATAATAGCAAATCATTTGATTATGAGAATAGATCGAGGGTGAAACAACTGGTTCGGTCAGGAATAATAAAGATATATGTGACACAATGTTGAGACATCAATGGCTGAAGCGGAATCCTCCCGGTTTTCCTAACGATTATCGCTGATTTTGACTTTCCAGATCATATGATCATATCCATCTCCCCAATAATCCTTTAACAGGTAATCAGGATCGCCAAACTTCTTTTTCCAGATTTTTTGTGCACGGCTGTATCCACTGTCCAGGCAAAATTCCTTGATGCCTCTGTTTTGTAAAGTAAAAAACATTTTATTCAACAGCAAATTTCCAATCCCCATCCGCTGGCAGTCAGGATGAACCAATACGGTTCCTATCTCTATCATCTCTTTGAAAGCATGGTTTGTACAATGGCATATGAGATCACTGGCCGGGCCGTATTCAATGGTACCTACAATTTTGTTTCCAACCAAAGCAACCAAAAAATACCTTTTCGCTCCATTGCTTTCAAAATCGCTTGCCAGACGTTTTTTCTTGTCTTCAATCTCATCATTCATATCATTCAACTTCTCTCCGATTCCTTCCTTGATGAACGTATCGGTAATTACTGTTTTGAAAAATTCATTCAACTGTTTCGTGTCCTCCATTTTTGCCCGTCTTATCTCCACATCAAGCATCCGGAACTTCCTCTCCCCCTGATAGCCTTAATTTAATAATATTGCAAACCTTCAACAAATTGTCTGCAGGGATTTATAACGGAAAACAATTTATGCAATAGCCGCAAAGGGAGGCAAGGGGACGCTTGTGTTGACAAAAATAATATGTCAAAGTATAATTTGTTATACAAGTAATACAAGTTATACTAAATATACTGAAGAAGATGTTATGTATGAATGCAAAAGGTAAAAGTGAAAAGTTTATAAGTTCCGTCAAGGTCGGTTCCAAAGGACAGATCGTAATTCCAAAGGAAGTCAGGGAAATGTTTGACATTTCTCCTGGAGATTCCCT
>JBAVDL010000230.1:0-5875 GCA_049587175.1 Thermoactinomyces sp. | reverse complement strand
CAAAATAATTGTGTGTGTAGAGAAAAAATCTCCAAAAAAATTGTTAATAGAAACATGGAAATAAAACCGTGATTTTTATTATACATAGGCAATTATTCAGTCACAATATAGAGACAAGTATAATAATGTGAATCATTTTGTTATTTCCAAAGTATGGAAATCAGGCTATGTTGAGATTCATAATTTTATTTAAAACAGAATTCATCTGAAGATACTCAGGTTGGTAAAGCCTGTTGACCATTCGCATTTTGTGTGATAAAAATCGATTGAATGATCAAACAAAAAATTGAACAATAAAACAGGAAGCTTGGGAGGAAAAGAAATGGAGCATCACCGCAGGTCTTCTCTTCTGAAATCGGGTTATGTTTTTATTGATGATAAAGTTTGCCCGTGGCATAACACGGTGCACTGCTTATACATTCCAGATAGAGGCGGTATTTTCCGTTTTTCAGGTTTGTATAGGGAGTCGAACGCGGTCCATGTGTACTTCCTTCACTCCACAGGGTGACAGGCCCGTACAGATATCCTCCGGTAGTATCATTACGCACCCACATTCTTACATCCGCATCGCGATGGTTGGCAGCTATAAAGTTAAGTTTTTGTGTGCTGGATGTAATGGTAATCGAACCGGTGCTGACTACTCCATAACCATTTAATGTGGCAGTTGATGAAGCAGCATAAACCCCGACCGTAAAGGAAAAAAATGACAAACGCTGCGAATTCCCGGGGGAATGTACAAGGCATCCAAAAAAACTCCGGAATAAAGATTCTTTTTGATTTTGGGCAGGATATCAGATCCATCGCTCCCGACTGCCCCTGTCGCCGCAAGAGTTCTTTTTCTTCGTTAAAATCAATGCGATTGTGTCCCATTTTCCCGGATATGCCTGTGGCACTTTTGTAAAGACGGTTTTCAGTAAAAATGCTGGTGTTGATACCGACAATCCCATAGAACCTTCCTCTCAAATCCACTCCTTGCTGCAATCCCAGGATCTGTTCGATAAATTAATGAATTATAGTTTAATAATTATACTAAGTAAATACAATAACAATTGTTTGTTGAGATAATTGCCTTTGATAATCCTGATATATATTGAATTTTGGATTGACAACGTTTTCATATTGATGATAATATTAGTTTAAGAATCAAACAAAGTAGCAATGGTTTATTAGATTTAAATGTAAAACTATTTTATTAACATAATGATTCAGTGCTTGTTTCACCCTGCATGGTGAGTGTAATGACTCATCATTTCAGCATAGATTCTTCGGTATACCCAACAATCCATCAATTGCTCCAGTTCTTCACTCAAGCCGGTCCCTGGTCAGGGGATCAGGATTTCGCATCTTTTCTTGTCCCACAATTTCAAACATGGTACCAACAGACAAAAGAATATACACGACTGGTTTCCTCATCACCAGGAATCCTTTGGTCAGGGTTTCCGGCCAATTTCATCTGAATCACACGGAGGGAAAGCTGATGAAAGTTGACAAGGCTTATCGGCTGGCCTATACATCCAGGGCCATGGAAATTGTTAACCGGATGACATTGGAGGAAAAGGTCTACCTGATGAGCGGCAATTTAACGGTTGCTGATATGATTGAAGATGACAAAAAAGGGCTCCATTATAATGAAGTGCCTTATGAAGCCGGCGGCAACCGGCGTCTTGGCGTGCCGGCGATGAGTTTTGTCGATGGTCCGCGCGGGGTTGTATCAGGCCGGAACAGTACCTGTTTTCCGGTTTCGATGGCCAGGGGAGCAACATTTGACAAAGAGCTTGAGGAGCGGATCGGAAAAGCGATCGGAAAAGAGATCAGAGCCAATGGGGGGAACCTGTTTGGCGGTGTTTGCATCAATCTTCCCCGTCATCCCGGTTGGGGAAGAAGCCAGGAAGTTTATGGAGAAGATTCATTTCATCTGGGAGCAATGGGTTCAGCCCTGGTTAAAGGGGTGCAGAGCGAAAACGTGATTGCCTGCGTCAAACATTTTGCATTTAACAGCATGGAAAATGCCAGGTTTACTGTAAATGTCAAAGCGGATAAACGCACGGAGAGAGAGGTTTACCTGGCTCACTTCAAAGATACGATTGATGCCGGAGCAGCGTGTGTAATGAGTGCCTATAACAAGTACCAGGGTGCTTACTGCGGACATAATGCCTATTTGTTAACTCAGGTGCTGAGAGAGGAATGGGATTTTGATGGCTTTGTGATCAGTGATTTTTTATGGGGTGTCAGGGATACCGTCGAAGCAGCCAATGCCGGATTGGATATTGAAATGAACGATACCAAATATTTTGGGGACAAGCTGGTTGAGGCGGTGAAAAAGGGATGGGTCAGTGAGGAGCGGATCAATCAGGCAGCGGTACGGATTGTCCGGACATTGCTGGCGTTTACAGAAGCAGATGACAAAGAGTACAGCAAAGCATTGATTGGCTCGAAGGAACATATTGCGTTGGCGTTGGAAGCAGCGGAAAAGTCGATGACCCTTCTGAAAAATGACCATGCTACCTTACCGTGGTCGAGGGAATCAATAAAACGGATTGCTGTTATCGGCCGGCTGGGTGATCAGGAAAATATCGGGGATCATGGGTCAAGCAGGGTATACCCGAAATATGTTGTGACACCTGTGCAAGGAATTCAAAAGCTCCTGCCGGATGCCGAAGTGATTTTTGACAACGGCCGGGATCCGGAGCGGGCCCGAAAACTGGCGGAGTCTGTTGATGCGGTGGTATTTGTGGTTGGGTACGATCATGATGATGAAGGGGAATTTATCAACAACAACCAGGATGACAGCGGTATTTCCGCCATTGGCGCCGGCTTTGATGCTGTTGGCGGGGACCGGACCCGCTCGCTGGGACTGCATGAGGATGAAATTGCCCTGATTCAGGAGGCGGGACCGGCTAATAAAAATACAGTTGTCGTATTAATCGGCGGCAACATGATTATGATCGAGGACTGGAAAGATAAAGTTCCCGCTATTTTGATGGCTTATTATCCGGGAATGGAAGGGGGCACAGCAATTGCCAGGACATTGTTTGGGGAAAATAACCCGGGCGGCAAACTGCCATTTGTTGTGCCGAAGGAAGAAAGCCATTTGCCGGCAACCAATTGGGAAGCCGATGAAATTACTTATGAATATTATCATGGTTATGCCAAATTGGAAAAAGAAGGAATCCAGCCTTCTTTGCCTTATGGATTTGGCTTGTCTTATACAACCTTTGCAATCAGTGATGCCCGCTTTTCTGTCAGTGGAGAAGACATTGAAGCCCGCTGTGTGGTGGAGAACACAGGAAAGCGTGCCGGAGATGAAGTGATTCAAATGTATGTTGGTTTCTCCCGTTCCAAAGTGGATCGCCCGGTCAAGGTTTTGCGGGGATTCGAGCGAATCTCCCTGCAACCTGGTGAAAGGAAAGAAGTAAAGATTCTGTGTCCGATTGAGAAATTGAAATGGTTTAACCCTGAAACCAATGACTGGGAACTGGAACCCATGACTTATGAAGTTTACATCGGCACAAGCAGTGACGCGAAAGATTTGTGCAAAGGATACGTCACCTTGTAAAGTGGACTTCCATAGAGGGAATTCAGTCTGAAACGTTTTTTCCTAACGTTAACAATTTTGAAAGCGGTTAGACAGAAAGCAAAATCAATTTCTGAAAATCACACAGGGGGCGGGGTCAACATGAATAGCCAAACCATACAGGAAACAACAACCGGAAAGACACAAAAGCTGAAAATGATTGAAAAGCTGACCTTTGGTTTCGGGGATTTCGGAGCCAACTTCAGTTGGACCTTTATTGTTTCTTTTATTACCATTTATTTGACGGATACAGTGGGGATTGCAGCGGGGATCATCGGGACGATCATTCTCGTTGCCCGTATATTTGATGGTTTTACGGATATTTTTATGGGAACGATCATTGACAATACCAATACAAAAATGGGCAAGGCGAAGCCATGGGTATTCTGGACGGCACCGGTTCTGGGTGTTTTAATGTTCATGCTGTTCAATGTACCGGGTTCCATGGGGCAAACCGGAAAAATCGCATATGTTTTTATCATCTACCTGCTGATTTCCGCCGTTTTCTATACAGCCAACAATGTAGCTTATTCATCACTTACTTCCTTTATGACCAACGATGAAAAAGACCGCGTTTCTTTGGGAAGTATCCGGTTTATCTTTGCCAATGCGGCGGTTCTGTTTATTACCACGTTTACAACCATATTTGTGGATGCTTTTGGCGGGGGACAACAGGGGTGGACAGGTACGGCCGCGATTTATGCCGTACTGTGTGCTGTACCGCTGATGATTACCGGTTGGTTTGTAAAAGAGAGAAACGTTGCCAAAAAGAAAAAGGGCCAAAGCACTTCATTCTTGCCAACAATGAAAGTGTTGTTTACGAACAGGTATTTTATACTGACCTTGATATTGTATATGTTGTGGTATCTTCGGCAAACGGAAACAGGAATCAGAATCTATTATGCAACCTATATTTTTGACAATCCCAATATAATGGGAATCCTGAGCATGGCAGCATTGATTCCGCTGCTTGCCGGATTGTTTTTTGCTCCTTATCTTGTCGGCAAGTTTGGGATGAAAAAAAGCGTCAATACCGGATTGGCGATTTCCGTACTTGGTACGGTCGTCATGATGTTTTTTTCCGAGAACCTGACCGGAATCGTAATCGGGATTATAATCAATGCAATTGGCCTGGTTCCGTTGCAAGCAGGTCTTAGTGCAATTGTGGCTGATGTGGGTGACATTATCTACTGGAAATCGGGAGTGCCGGTACAAGGAGCAGTATTCAGCCTGACCAGCGCAGGCATGAAAATCGGGCAAGGTTTGACTACTGCATTGGTAGGTTGGTCTTTACAGTTGGGGAGCTATATTGCCAACGCAGCGATCCAGCCCGGCAGTGCGATATTTGCCATCAAGTCCATGTTTATCTATTTCCCGATGATTATTGTTATCCTGATGATCATTACAATGAATCTGTTAAATCATGAAAAACTGATGCCGAAAATCAGAGCAGATATCCAGGCAGGAAAGATTGGAAGTAAATGAATGTAAATAGATAGAAAAAAAGTATGAAAACGACCCTTGAAAGCCCCGGATAAAAATTGGTTTGGGGTAGAAACGGGTCGTTTTTTTTGAGGTTTGTAGAATGGTTCTTAATGAATGGAACAGATTCAGGGAAATCCGGATTTCAAGAGAGAAGATGCCGGGAAGTGGTTTTGCCGGGTTTCGGTACAAATTCCGGTTTGGTATTGTGACGGTTCCCTGAAACGAATCCGGTTGTGAGAAGATGGTAAAAAACCGGTTATAGCTTGAAATAGGGGAAGCAATATTTTTAAAACCGGTTATTGTGTTGAAGAAAAGAAGCACTTGATCCGGCCTGCAATTCAAAACCGGTTTTTCATTTGTATTCATTGGGGAAAAGACAAAAACTTTAGGGCACGTTTGCCGCAGATAAATTTTCCACCATAACACCCGGGTACATTCTCTGCTGTATTGGTTTCCCGTTTATCAACAGGAAAGGTTGTATTAATTGTGATTTATTTTTTAAAAGACCGGACAATATTGATTAAAAAGTTTTTCCATTTTCTTTCTTTTTTCTCTTCAAACTCCGGGCAATCTTCTTCTGCACGACGAACACCCATTGGCTTGCCCTGTGGATATTTCTTACAGATTTCAGGATCTGTCATTTCGTATTTACACTTTTCACAAGGTACTTCCAAAAATACAAATTCCCCTGGTTTTGTATAATTAAAGTAATCATCCCTGTTTCTTTGGCTCATTTGGATGCCTCCCGGTTAATAGTTTAATATTTGACAGGTTATTTCCAATTTCCCTTTGATTGATTTTACATCAGTAAATTGC
>JBAVDL010000229.1:0-7639 GCA_049587175.1 Thermoactinomyces sp. | reverse complement strand
AATTTTGAAACACTTGTAATGTTAAATATAATTAAAGTAAGAGAGATTGAAACAAATTCACGAAATGAAACATTTCCCAATTTCGAAAACAACACAGCCAAGATTCCTCCTGGGTAAAAAGTTTGCGTAGATGACGTCTTGTCCAAAACTTAAGTTATTGTTGGCAAATTGATCCATTTTCTAAATAAAAAGAAAATGGATGCCAATACCAGCAAACATAAAATATTTTCAAGGAGGCATAATGATGTTTACAAGAAAAATGGGGAGGATAATATAGGAACACCTCTAACTTGGAACCCAACCCCGGGTCGATCTTCGATAAACTTTTATTAATGTAGTCATTAATTACACGTCTATTTAGATAATATTCTAGATCCGATAAACGACCAGGTACAGAGTTAGTTTTTCTGAACAGCATCTAATTGCCCATTTTCTATCCCTGAACAGTTCCATCATTTAAGGTTTGTGAATCAGTTTCTCCGAAAACAATCTCCTGGCGAATTTTTTGTGTAAAGTATTACTGCTTTACATGTTGCAATAGGTCTTTCTTATGTTTAGCCTTGGTTTCTCCTTTGCCACGGGTTTCAGCTTCAAGACTTGCTCTCACCTCAAATGTTTGGATTCTGGAGGAACAGAATGAAGAGTCATGCCAAAGAGTGGCTTTGCCATGAATAAAAAAGCGCATGGGTAATGGTCTCCTTCCGTTACCCAAAATTATGCGCAAGGAGGAAAGAGGTGGAGAAAGAGCGCAAATTACCTGTCTTTTGCACATACTACAATAGTTGAGGATTTCTCACGGAAAGCCCTCTTTGAATCATTTCCTTGTTTTTTTCGGTTGGCGGGAGTTCCGGTTTTATGGATGCCAGGCCGCCGCCTCCTGCTGGGCCATGTAATTCCGCTGCAGTCCAACCGGGGAAAAGGTTGTGCAATGACTCATGAAGGGCAATTTTGGCATAATTGATATAAGGGAATTGTTTACGGTTTCCTCTGGGTCCAACAAATTTATAGAATTCGGTACCGGCAATCCCGTTTCTGTGGCGGGTATGCCCTGCAATTGATTCCGAAAGGGGCTCACCGGGCATTTTCTGTTGAATATACGAATGGTCTACATCGTTGACAAAATGCAGCACCAAATTATCTGTAACGGCTCCAGTTCCCCATACTACTTTAACTTGATGAGATGATCCTTCCATACATGTATTAAAAAGATCCTGGATTTTACTGCCAAGTCCAAGTAACCAGGTTTCATCTGAATCTGTATGATCGACAAGTTTTACTACATAAATTGCCATCGCTAACCTCCGCTTTTCAGTCTTGTGGACTTTTATATCGTTTTTTTACGGATCAAATTCTTCAAATTGCAGAATGATTTCCGAACCGGCTGGTACAAATGTTCCGGCAGATGGAAATTGTGCCTTTACCTTATAAGGACTTGATGATCCAATAACCTCAGGCTCTTCGACTATTCTTACCGAGCTGAGGAATTCAGCGATTTCCCGTCCAACCCGAATTGGCCTGGACTCCCCGACTCGGCCAAAATCTGCAGTTCCGGCAACACAAGCCTCCACAGTACCTACTGAAAAACAGCGTAATGCTTCTTCGATAGACATGTTATCTATCCCGATCATATTTGGTACCCGAATCATGGGACCTTCAGGTGCAGACACTCTGTGCAAAGGAATTGCAGGCGGTTCGGTAAGAGAGACATCACTCGGGTCGAAAATCTTTGGGGGGTTCATTTGTCCTCTCGACAGTTTGATGGCATGGTCCATAACGGCATTTATCAACTTCGTATACCTGCTGATCGCATCCAAAAGTACATCATTCGAGGGAAGATCTTTGAAAAACATTGGATTTCTAAGGGCAAACTGCAGATCATTCCTGTTCTGAATATAGTAAAGCTTTTTCTCCCGAGCATCACGAAGAGCAAACAGAAAATCCTCTTGTTCTTCCGGAGTGGGAACTGGAAGAGGAAGCGTACTGTACGATGCGATCTCAGTTTCATATCCAAAAGCATTTGCTCTTGCTATTTCCGGGAAATTCTTGAATCTGTTGATCACTTCGTTAATTTCTACAGTAGGACTAATTGTTATGCCACTTCCCCCTCTCTGAAACATCATTGCGTGATATTCAGACCTCGTACTTGTATGCTGGTTGGCCTGTTCAAATTGGCCTTTGAAGGCCCCGTCATAAAGCAAACCGTTTAATTCAGCTTGCAGAGTTGTAGTCAATTCCGTCTGCTTTGATATTGAAACAGAAGTGATGCGGATTACGGCGTAAAATTCTCCTCCTGTTTGGATCCCTCGTACAAAACTGTCTCCGTACGCTGTCTTGAATTCATCAAAGCGAAGAGCGTCCAGTAATGCTTTTGCTTCAGGCTTTACGCGAAAGTTTTTTCCTCGCAAAAATGGATTTTGGACAACACAGCTTGCAACAAGGAAGGAAGATGTTGAGTTAAAACTGGTGGATTCCGAGAATTGTGCTTTGGCAGAGGCTGAAATAAATCCGTATCGCCCTTTCCCTTCAAACGACATCCCCAAACGATTCATAAGTTCTTCATGCGAGTTAACGATTGTAACTGATGACTGAACCTCCATACCAGGTGCAACAGGGTTTGCTGTAACAGTAAATCCTTCCAAAGCAGTGCCAACGGCCTCTCCTGTTTCGCTGTTAAAGCCCATTCCAATTTCTTCGTCATTGTACTCAATTCGTTTTACTTGGGAAATCGGCATGATCCTGTCCTCCCATTCAGCCTTTTGCTAATGATTTGATTCTATTGTGGACAGGTATTGATTTTTTTATTAAAAAATGAAAGAGGGAGCTCCTTCGATATTGCCTGATTATTCATCTAAATATTCTTGAAATTTATAGAAGTGCTTTACCCATCAAATGGTTGAACAATGTTTTTATTTAATATGGAGAAGGGTTCCCCGCAGTTGTCAAAAATGCAGAGAATCCTGAATCAACTCATTTCCGGTTGCAAAACAAGCAGATCTTGCCCGTTTGAATAAAGGCAAGATCTGCAGAATGAACATACTTAAAATGATTGCTTTATTAATTTTTTGGCATATTGCTGAGTCCGTTAACCAAATAGTTTCCCCATTCACGCATGGCCACCACTTCTCCTGCTTCCGCCGCTTTTTGCAACCATTTTTCTCCTTCTTCTATATTTTGTTCCAGACCTTGTCCTACCAATAACCGATACCCCAATACCCTCATGGCTACAGATTCATGCGCTTCAGCGGCTTTTCTCAGCCACATTTCTCCTTCTTCCGGTTTTTTCTCCAGACCGTCTCCTTCCAGCAAGCGGTAACCCAATATTCGCATCGCAACCGGATAGCTGGCTTCCGCCGACTTTCTCAGCCACATTTCTCCTTCCGCCGCATCCTGGTTTAACCCGTCTCCAACCAGCAGACGGTAACCCAATTCCATCATTGCCCATTTATCTTCAGCTTCAGCCGCTTTCCTGAGCCATTTTTCTCCTTCTTCCAAATCCTGCATTACTTTTTCACCTGTTAGCAGGAGATAGGCTAACTCTGACATGGACCATATATCTCCTGCCTGAGCTGCTCTTCTCAGCCACTTCATCCCTTCGCCCGCGCCAAGTTGCGCCCGTTTTTTGCTCAGATCAATTACCTGGGCATTTTGTTCTGTGAATTTGTTATGATTTTCATGATGACTCATAGATTCTCCTCCCAAGCTCCAATTCCGGTTGGTTTTGTAATTTGACAACTGCTCTGAATCAAAAATTGGCTCATCCAGCCACTGATTCAATTCTGTCTTTTCAGTCAAACAAAGAAGATCCTCTCCAGCCAGCGCTTCCAAAACGGCAATGCCTCATCGTTTAAGAAGTTATGTAATCCACACTGGCTGGAGCAACCTGTGTTCCTTCTTCGTTTGCATTTTTTGAATAATACACATACCATAAAAAACAATTTATTAATACAAAAAAATTATACTTTAAAATCAATACGTCCGTCGAGAATTAAATGGTAACCCAACAGAAAAGGAAGGTGGTTTCAAAGATTTACATGCATGCTTTATTTAAACAGATTCATTCTTTACACTTCTGACATCCTTTCAGCCCTCCGCCTGTTAACATCTAACATAATCCTTTTATGGGTTTTGAAATTGTTTCCAAATAATCACTTTAACCTTTGAATATTCAAATACAATATCTCTTGATTATTATAATTATTATTACTATTTAGAATTCATAGAAGGGATTGTTGTGTTTGTGTCGTACTAATTTTTAATAGAAAGGAGTGATCATATGAATCCAAAAATTGTTTCAGTTAGCTGTGCTTTAGCTTTCTTTATCTCTTTACTTCTTATAAATCCCGGTTATGCCGCAGTTAAAAACGGCTCCGATCCAATTGCTACCGGCTGCGCAAAAGATGCCAGAACTGTAAAATACAAATATTTCGGTCCAAACAATGTTGCATTAATCGAACTTCGTTATAGTCCAAAGTGTCGTTCCGCCTGGGCAAGAGTAACACTTTCCAATTCTTCCTACAGAGGGGAAGCTTCAGTTATAAGAAACGAGGATCATAAAGCCTACCATTGTAAAGTGCCCAAAGGTGGTACTTCCTGCTATACCCGCCAGGTAAATGATGCTGGATATACTTCTCGTGCATTTGGCATTATATTTAAATCCCAAAAAAATTGGACTGGATATACTGACCCCTATTAATTATAAAGATATCAAAGTGAACCAGTCTGCAATCAACTATGGGGCTTTCCAGTTCAAAGGAACAGAGATGATCCCATGACAAGTTCAACCTCCCTGGCCAGGGAGGTTTTTTATTTTGTACAAAAGGGACACCTGATCAACAGCGTACATATATTGAGGTACGCTTGCATCATTGATAGAAGGCGCCAATAGGACTGGAATAATACTCGTTGATTACAGGTTGTGGAACAAGGGATCGATATTTCTTGCCCATGCCTTCTCCATTATTGGTCACTGATATGGATGAGAAAACCGATAAAATATTGGTGTTGAATCAAGCCGAAAGCGGGTATTTTTTCACGGAAAAAGAAGTTCAATTTTTAAACGAACAAATGAGAACGGAAACATACTGTTCCTATAATGAGTGATATCAATTTTGTAGTTTCATAGAACCGTTAGGAAAATGATTTTATTATCCTCCTACATTTTCTATATTACAATTGATCTATTTTTCGCAATATTTTATACTAATATTATATTAGCCATTTCCAGGTTCGCAAAGGAGGTTTCTTTATGCTCAAGAAACTTGCAGTATCGTTGGGTGTCTTTGTGATAGTGTTTGGGACTTTATTCATACCTAGAACTCATGCAGCCACTATGTGGGGGCCTTCTCAATGGCGAACTGATGATGGAAAATACGAGTTAAAAATAAGAACAACTAGTAAGGAACGATACGTCTGGGTGCAGGTCTACAACCTATATCTCAAGGGTAATGGACGCAATGAGCCTTTCTTTGGCTCCCATAACAAATTAAAAGTTCGTCTGTGCAGCGCATCAACCGGAAATTGCACATCATATAAAAATTTTACTACTGTCGATGGACTTGCATGGTTCTTTGACATGAAACCAGCAACCTATTATGTTGATGTTCGTGATCCCTATCCAGACCATTATATTAAAGGTTGGATACAAGCTGAGACATATTCTCCTTAACAAATATTCTAGATTGGATAAAAGCTGTCATATGGAATGGCTAGGATTGGCAATTTGTGTTCAAGCTGCTGAAATAGTTTACAAGCCCTTCAATGGGGAGGGCTTTTTATCTTCTACGCTCTTGTCCCCCATTTATTTGCTGAAAACAAGTAATTGGTTTATCGGCCTTATACGAGACTATATTACTCCTCTAGTTCATCTCAGGCTGCTTTAATAAATTTATTTTCCTTTTTTCTTCTATTTAGAAGACAATAAAGGAAACTTTGCTCTAAATATTCTTCTTGGCAGATTATGTCAGACTTTCGGATAGACAGTTATCGATACTTTTGAGTTGTTTTTTGAAATCTGTCATGTTTTTTCTCGGATTGGTTTACGGCACATACCTATAATTGGTTTAAATGACCGGATGTTTTGTTAATACTGCGGAATCGGTGCCTTAATTTCTATTAATTCATCTTTCTGCTTCTTTGCTGATGAGAAGACTGCTTGCCCCGGAGCAGTCTCTTGCTGTTTTTATTTCGATTAATCTTTTCGGTGTCAAATGTAATTGAAACTTAGCACTTCCGTCAATATCTTCTTAAGCCAGGCCAGAGGCAAATATTCCGCTTTTGTAAAAAAAAGACCAGCTTTGAAAAATGAAGCTGGTCCTGTTTATAAGGGGATCGCACCATTACCTCCATTATGCTCCAAGTTTCCATGCCAAGATACTGTTTCGGCAGAGTTTACACAAAACTCCCCTGGCAATTTGATTATCTGGAGGCGCTGTAATCGTTGAAATAGGCGACATTGTCAGAAGCAGTATCATTCTCTGATATTCTTCGATTGGCGTTAAACCAGAGTTTGTCCCCGTTGGCAATTCCGACCCCTTCAATCTCAAACAGGTCAGGGTACTTTTGGGATGTAATACGGAATGACAGATTATCATCTGCATAGATCGTACCCGAGGCAGTGGATATATTACGATAAACAAGCACAATGCTGACATTTTTGTATTTTTCTACTTCATTTCCGGTCAGCGGAAAATATAATGTATTGTTATATAAAGCGATCCCCTGGGTAGCAAATTGGGTGATTTCAGGAGGTACAGGTTTTCCGTTGACCAGCGCATCTTCCCTGTTTACTTTAAAGGCATGGCTTACATTAATTGTACCGCTGGTTGCAGTAAGTGGAAGCGAACCCCTGTAAAAATCTGTTCCGATTTTAAAGAGAAAGTATATGTTGTCAGCGTCTTTGCCGGTAATTGCTACGCCTGACATCTTCTTGTTTTCTCCATTGTATTTGATGGTGTAGTTTCCTACTTTATAATATGTTGTTCCGGTATACTTCAGTTTCACCAGACTCATACTGCCGGCTTTCATGGTGACGACGAACATATAGTAATTTCCATCATTACTATGAAGCGCAATATCGTTGGCGTGGCCAAGATAGGTAGCGTATGTTGTCCCGGTATCACCGTTTTTCATGAGCGTAGTGCTTCCGTCGCTCATTCGGGTACGGTAAATAACGGCCCTGGTTTCATCTTTGTTGATTTTTATGGAATAGGTGTAAGTAGATCCCACGGCAAACCCCTGAGTGGCGTAACAATCGTGTGCATTGTTGAGGAATGTAACGGTAGTGTAGGTGTTATAATATGCTGCACTGGCAGTATTGGGAAGCAATAATGCTGCACAGAGGACAAAGACCGTAAATAAACAGGAAAGTTTTATCCTCCCCGTTTTTCTTGTAAACATCATGATACCTCCTTGAAAATATTTTATGTTTGCTGGTATTGGCATCCATTTTCTTTTTATTTAGAAAATGGATCGATTTGCCAACAATAACTTAAGGGTTGGACAAGACTACATCTGCGCAAACTTTTTACCCAGGAGGAATCTTGGCTGTGTTGTTTTCGAAATTGGGAAATGTTTCATTTCGTGAATTTGTTTCAATCTCTCTTACTTTAATTATATTTAACATTACAAGTGTTTCAAAATT
>JBAVDL010000228.1:0-1627 GCA_049587175.1 Thermoactinomyces sp. | reverse complement strand
GGATAAAGCGACCGCCCTCGGCTGCGTCTTCACCATCCGGGAAGCGGCGGAGAAACTGGGGATTCCCCTGGAAGGAGCCACCGTCGCCGTTCAAGGCTTTGGCAACGCGGGCCGCTACAGCGCTCTTCTTCTGCAGGAATTGGGCTGCCGGATCGTGGCCATCAGCGACTCGCAGGGAGGCATCTTCAACCCCGGCGGGATTGATCCGAAGGAAGCCGTCAACATCAAGGAGAAGACCGGATCGGTCATCCATTTCACCGACTATTTCAGCGATCACACCCGGCAAATCACCAACCGGGAACTTCTGGAACTCGAGGTGGACATCCTGATTCCCGCCGCCTTGGAGGATCAGATCCACGAAGAAAATGCGGACCGCATCCGCGCCAAAATCGTGGCGGAGGCGGCCAACGGCCCCACCACGCCGGAGGCGGACCGGATCCTCTACAACAAGGGCATTCACGTGATCCCGGATATCCTGGCCAACGCCGGCGGCGTCACCGTCTCCTACTTCGAATGGGTTCAAAACCTCATGAACTATCACTGGCCGGAAGAGGAAGTGAACAGCAAACTGGAACAAAAAATGGTGGAGGCTTACCACAACGTTTACCGGATGCATCAGGAGAAAAAGGTGGACATGCGGACCGCCGCCTATATGGTGTCCATCGCCCGGATCGTCAAGGCGATGGTGGCCCGGGGCTGGATCAAGGAGCACCAGGCCGTTCTCCAGCGGTGACTCCGTCAATCGGGCGCTTGCCGGCGAAGGCAGGCGCTTTTTTTTCGAGGCGACATCCATCTCGGGAAACCGGATTGACCCCTCTCGATTCTTCCTTCGGTTTCCGCCGCCGGGCGCCGATGATTGCCCCGGGGATTGCGCATACTGAAGGAGCGAAGCTTGCTGGCTGCAAGGGGGATGGGACGTGCTCACCATTCCGGTCGACCGTTGCACTCAGCTCCGCCTGTTGGAGATGAGCCACGCGCAGGCAATGTTTCGGCTGGTGGCGTCCAATCGCGATCATTTGCGACCGTGGCTTCCCTGGGTGGATCGGATGCGGGTGGAATCCGACGCGGAAAACTACATCCTCCGGTCCCTGGGCCGCTTTTCCGCCGGCACGGAGGCCCACTTCGGCATATGGTTCCGGGAGATGCTAGCAGGGTCCATCACCGTTGAGCGGATCGACGCCTGGAACCGGGTGGCGGAAATCGGATACTGGCTGGGAAAAGAATTCGTGGGGAAGGGAATCATGCGCCGGTCGGCCGCCGCCCTGATCGATTACCTGATCGAAAAGCGGGCGATCAACCGGATCGAAATCCGCTGCACCCCCTTCAATCGGGCAAGCCAGGCGATTCCGCTCCGCCTCGGCTTCCGGCTGGAGGGAACCCTTCGCCAGGCGGCGTATCTGCAGGGGAAATTTCACGACCACCTGCTCTTCGCCACGACCGCGGACCGGTGGCGGAGAACAGGGGCGGCACGGGAAGCGGCCACGTCGACGCAAAGCATCCCCGCACCGCCGGCTCAGCGCATCGCGGGCTCCACCGAGGCGCATCCTCGGTTGTCTTAAGGGGCGCCGCTTCTTTTTTGTTGGATATCAATCAAGGGCCCCGGTATCCGGAAACCGAAAACAACCTC
>JBAVDL010000227.1:0-30601 GCA_049587175.1 Thermoactinomyces sp. | reverse complement strand
GAACTGAACCCCTTGCCTCAAGCAAGGGGTTCAGTTCTTTGTTTGCCAAGGTTGTAGGCAGCCATAGAATTTATCAAGCCTGTTTGCTCCATGAAATTATCAGGGGGATTGGCAGGAAGTATCGTGTGGGTTATTTTGCCGCTTGTCTGATAGCAGTTGCAATCTTTTTTGGCTTGAGAGGAACATAAAAAACACCGAATAGCCAGAGACTATACGGCGTTTTCAGGTTTTTCCGCATCCGGGATTCCTCATAGATAGTCACTGAAGGTCTTGTATTTCCTGGACACCTGAGTGTCAACATATTCTTTCCACATTTGTTTTGCACATTCCTTCGAACAGATCGGTGATTCGAAGCTGATTTCTACGTAATGTGCTTCTTTCCCACAGATTGAACAAGGAGCAGTCTTTGAAGCAGGAATCAGAATATCTTCCCCTTGCAAATCATGTTTATGATTCATAGGATCATCCTCTCCTTATTCGGTTTTGTGGTTTTCTCCACTTCCGTTAAGGAGAAATTGATTGAAGCAGAAACAATCAATTACTCTTAACTATATTTTCTCATAACTTTTTCAAGATCAAAAGCCCTTTTTCAATGGGGAAAGGGATTTTTATGTTTAATTATAAAGCAATAAAAGAAAATTGTTCAGGAGTTCGCAAAAATTTAGCCAAATAATAAAAAATATGCTTCAAAAAAGCCTCCACCAACAAAAAGACGAGACAAGGGAGGCGAGAATTTTGGGCTGTGCAGAAAAATAACCAAGGAAACCGGTATTTTGTTTGTTTTGCAGGCATGGAATGTCTGAACTGAAAATAAGATGCAAGATTTCTTCAGGTAACTGCCATGCTGGCCAATTGCTGTGATTTTTGCTGAAAAAGCAGGCTTTCCTCCTTGATGCGCAACAAGGCAACCAGAAAGGCCGAGTTTTCTTCCAAATTGGGATAATGGGCCGAATTTTCAAACCAGATAAGATCCTTTACAGGCGCCTTAATTTGTTGAAAAAACCTTTCTTGCAGTTCAAATGGCGACAGGAAGTCATATCTGCCTGTGCAAAAGTAAACCGGAACTTTCAGTTCGTTTATTTCTTTAAAAAGATTTACTTTCATCAACTGCGGCATCAGGCTGGAAAAGGAAAAACGGCAGCCCCGGAACCACTTGAACCAGTCAGCAAGTGTATATTCCGGAGAGAAATAGCCTTTGGCCAGGTAACCAAAGAGGGTCCGGTTGCGAATATCTCCGCCGAAACGGGAAAGCCACCGGCGTTGAACACGCATATTGCTAATATGTTGATATGGAGGATAGCCAATGCGGTTTAACGCCCTGACAGCCCAGAATTTACGATGGTTTCGGGCATGGATTAATAAAAACTGGTAAGAAAGCAATTCACTTTTCTGAGCGTCTGTCATTTGGCCAATACCGATATATGCATGAAGCAAAGATGGATATTTCTTTGCAAAAAGTGCCCCGATGATGCTTCCCCAGGAATGTGCTGCCAGATACACTTTTTTCTGTTTATAGCGTGCCAGCAAATATTGGATCAAATCATGCGTATCGGAAACAAGCTGTTCAGGATTCATGCTATCCGGATCAATCTTTGTGGAGAAAGATTTTCCAGCTCCCCGCTGATCCCAATGAACAACAATAAAATGTTTTTCCAGCTCAGCCTGGAAATGTCTTATAAACCCGATCTGGGCAAAACCTGGACCCCCGTGCAAAAACAGAAGAATGGGATGATGATTGTTCCTGCTTCGAATCATGATTGTCTGCCTGACACCGCCAAGCTCAATGGTTTCAATTGTTGCTGTCCCGTTTTCCAATTGCTTGTTGGGGGTTTTACTCTTAAACATTCATTTCCCTACCTTCATTTTTAATTCAACCATTCATTATCTCGGGGTAAAAAATATTCTGCATATTTTTGAAGTTTCCTTCACCAAAAAAGATATTTCATTAATATTACAGGAAAAGCAGGTATTATAGCAGTTGTTAAATTGGCAAAATACAGATACAGAAAGAGGTTTGAGGCATGGAGGGAAAGAATGACCAATTGGTTCGACTGAATTTTACAATTATATGACAAAGTTGGTGCTTGTAGACAAATATCATTCTGCCTGGAAAAAATTTACGAGAAAATTGATTTTTCAGGTAATAATATATGCGTAAGCCATACCGATTAAAAAGGAGAATTGGTTTAACATCCTGAACAAATGGGAAATACGCATAATAAATGTTGTTTTATGGAAGTTTAATATTTTATTGGAAGAACATGACAGTTGGAATATGTTTGTTTTATGAGAATGAATTAATCAAAACAAAAAAGCGAAAAATTGTATCATGATCTGTGTTTTCGAAGGGAGTTCTTAAACAGATGGACAGACGTCTGATACCAGGTTTTATCCTGGTTGCTGCTATTTTGTTCATTCCGGTATCTGTCTGGGCGGAAGAAATAGGTTGCTATTCTTTCAATTCATGGGACGAGTCGCAGAAGTATTTTGAGAAAAAGGGCGGATCAAAATTTCAAAATGTGGACGAGCTGGACAGTGACCAGGATGGTTTGGCATGTGAAGAGTTAATTGGTTTCAAAGCAAATCATATAAACCCGAACAACGAAAAAAAACCGGCTCCCTTGGGAGTTGAGCAGTCGCCGAAAAAAAGCTGGTCAGCTCAAATCCTTTCTTTTCTGAAAGATTTATGGTTCCGGGTGACGGGGAGTTAGAGAAAGCTCCAGGAAAGATTTTCCCTGGAGCTTGTATTATTCTTCTTCTGCTGGAGCCTTGTTGATCATGTGATGGGCAGCAATAACCAATCGGCCCCAGATGGCATCTCTTTCTTCACCGGGAATTCCTGTTTCATCCAATGCCTGATCCATACAGGCTAGCCAGGCCTGGGCTCTTTCAGGAGTGATCGGGAAAGGCATGTGACGCTGCCGAAGCATGGGTAGCCCGTATTTGTCGTTATAAAGAGAAGGGCCACCTAACAATTGTGTAAGAAACATATACTGTTTTTCCATGACCGGATCCATATCTTCAGGAAAGAGCGGTTTTAAAAGCGGGTGGGCCGTTACACGCGCATAAAAGGCTTTAACCAGTTGCCGAACTTTTTCTGCACCGCCGATTTTTTCGTAGATGGATTCTTGCTGTTGCATTGAATCACCACTTTACTCAAGAGTTGGGACGCATTTTTCTGAACGCTTTTTCAACAGCACGCAAAGTAAACTGGATGTCTTCTTCCTTATGTGCTGTTGTCAGGAACCAGGCTTCGTATTTGGATGGAGCCAAATATACGCCTTCTTCCAACATGTAACGGAAAAACTGTCCGAACAGTTCGCTGCTTGCCGCTTGAGCACCATCGTAATCTTCAACAGGACGGTCGGTGAAATAGACTGTCAGGGCGCCTCCTACCTGATTGATGGAAATGGTTATTCCATATTTGTTCGCAAGTCGCGAAATTTCCCTGTTCAGGGTGGTTCCCATTGTTTCAAGCCGTTCATAGGTATCAGGCTGTTTTAATGTTTCTACGCATGCCATTCCGGCAGAAATGGATAAAGGATTGCCAGCCATTGTTCCGGCCTGGTACATCGGACCGTTCGGCGAAACTTTCTCCATGATCTTTCGGCTGCCGCCATAAGCCCCGATCGGCAGGCCGCCCCCGATGATTTTTCCCAGTGCTGTCAAATCAGGTTTGACATTGTATAAATTCTGTACTCCTCCATACCGGAAACGGAAACCGGTAATAACTTCATCATAGATGACCAGTGCGCCGGCAGCGTGAGCCAGCTTGTTGATGCTTTCAAGAAAGGCCGGCTTGGGTGGAACGATGCCAAAATTGCCAACCAGCGGTTCCACCAGAACCGCCGCAATTTGTTCTCCCCATTTTTCCATCGCTTCCTGCAGAATTTCCATGTTGTTGTAAGGAATAGTGATTACTTCATTGGCAATGGATTCGGGAACGCCGGCACTGTCCGGTGTGCCAAGAGTGGAGGGACCGGATCCCGCCGCAACCAGTACCAGATCCGAATGACCATGGTAACAGCCGGCAAATTTCAGGATTTTGGTACGGCCTGTATAAGCGCGTGCCAGGCGAATGGTTGTCATGACAGCTTCTGTCCCGCTGTTGACAAAGCGGATTTGTTCCATGGACGGGATTGCTTCGCGCAACATGCGGGCAAAACGGACTTCCTTTTCCGTCGGTGTTCCGTATAATACTCCATTGGCGGCTGTTTCGACGATGGCTGCAGTTACGACCGGGTGGGCATGCCCAAGGATAATGGGGCCAAAAGCAGCAAGATAGTCAATGTAACGATTGCCATCTTCGTCCCAGAAATAAGCCCCTTTTGCTTTTTTCATGAAAATGGGGGTTCCATTTCCAACAGCACGAAATGAACGCGACGGGCTGTTGACACCACCCACAATGACATCCAGAGCTTCTTGATACAGTTGGTTTGAACGTTCGTAATTCAAGAAAATCCTCCTCTAATGAAACTTGTGACGTTTTTTCAAACAAAAGGTTTATGTAATCCTTCCTGCCTGTAATGGAGACAAAATACATTTGAAGAACGGCAAGGTTCTTTACCAATTGTAACGCGATTTACAGAAAATGCCCAGGGATTGTCTCTTTATTTAATTCTGTGATATGCTGAAATTGGGAATATATGTGGATTTTTCGGCGTTTACATACATTATGGGAGCATAGCAGATGGAGGCGAAATATGTTGTCTTTATTTCACATGGGTGAACGTTACAGAGATTTATATCAGGTCGAATATGTGGTTCGTTTTTTTGACGGGGAATTGGCCGTTGCCCGCAAAGATTCCGTCCGATATTATCTCCAGTCGGCCCATTTGCAAAAACAGGCACCATCCCGGGCAATTACGCAGTATCGATCCCTGAAACACCCATTGATCATTCCGTTTGAGCAAGTTTATACCGAAGAGCGCTCCATTGTTTTTATTCGCCCTTATGTTCCCATTCATCCTTTGCGGGAGGTCGTTTCATCACGCGAGGTGAATGAGGATCAGGTGATCAAGTGGGTGAAGCAGCTTTTGGTATTGGAAAAAGAATTAAAGTCAAAACCGATGAAAATGTATTTGCTGTTGGATCCGAGAAATATCGGTTTGACCGAAGATGGTGAGTTAAAAGTATTTTTTTGCGGTATTGAGAATATTACAGCACAACCGAAGACACTGGATTGGGGAACATTTATCTATAGCTTGCTAACAGGGGAATATCTGGATGAACCGATTGAAAAGGTACCGGCTGATTTTGGCGGTTCCAAATGGATGATCCGGCTGATTCAGCGGAGTTTGGGAAATGACTCTCCGGAATCGGTTTTGTCCCATATTGAGCACTACGAAAGGAAAAAAGAAGGAAAGGGATTACTCGGAATTCTCTTTAAAGGAGAGAAAAAGGTACGACAAAAGCTCAGGCAAAACCTTGGTCAAATCAGGAAAGCATCTTCTGCCCCGCCTGAAAAGAGCCCCTCCAAGCCCCTTGAACCTGAAAGCAGTGCAGAGACATCAGATCTGCCAGAAAACAGGGATGACAGCCCCGCACCGGCAGAAAACAGGATACATAAGCAGGAAGAAGAGCGTTTGGAACGTTTGCGGCAAGAACTTGAACAAAGACAGAAAGAATTGCTGGAAAAACAGCGCCTGGAGCTGGAAAGGCGCCAACAGGAGTTACTGGAACAGCAGCGGCAAGAATTTGCCTTGCGGGAAAAAGAGCTCCTAAATAAACAAAAAGAAGAATTCAAGCGGCAGATTGAAGACTCCGAACAACAGAAAAACTGGGAACGGGAGCTGCAGGAGCGGGAGAAGCAACTGGAGGAGCAAAAGCGAAAAGAAGAAAAGGCACGTTTGGAAAAAGAGCAATTGGAGAAGGAGCTGCGTGAGGAACAAGAAAGAATTGCCAGGGAACAGGAAGAACGTTTAAGAGCGGAACTGGCGAAAGTGGAGCAGGAACGGCTCAAGTGGGAGCAAAAACAGAAGGATCTGGAGAAGAAGGAAGAAGAGTTGCGGGAGAAGCTGCAACGGGAGTTTGATCAGATGGCAAGGGACTTGTTGGAGAAACAGGAACAGGAGTTTGAGCGCCGGCAAAAAGAATTGCTGGAAAAGCAGCGTGAACTTCTGGAAAACAAGACAAAGCAGCGGTTGGAAAAGCAGCGGGAAGAACTGGAAAAATCATCAAAGCATTATTTGATTACTGCCCGCAAAAAGCCCCAGGCAAGCCTGATTGATTTTGGAAAAGAGGAAAAAGAAAAAATAAACGAACAGGAATGTTCGGAAAAGGAACGCCAGCAGGAACGGGAACGTGAGCGCTTGCGGAAAGAAAAACTGGCCCGCGAAAAAGAGGAACATGAACAGTTGGTAAAGCAATTTGAAGAGTACATGAACCAGATGTACAACACGGAATAGGCAAGGCTCAGTTTTGTCTGGAGAGAGGGGCTGTTTGTCCTTTTCTCCTTATAAATCCTAAGAAATTTGTATTGAAACAAGGAGTGCAAAAAAGCATGGTATTATATAAACCGTTGGCAAGTCTGGGAATTGGCGGGGCTACTGTGGATACCCGCATTGCTGGAGAGCAGTTTCATCCTGGAGATATTGTAAAAGGAGAGATTTTCATACAAGGGGGACAGAGTGAACAGCAAATAGACGACATTTATCTGTATTTGATAGTCAATCTTTCAAAAAACGGGAAAAAGACTCCCTGCACGATAAAGCAATACCTTCTGTCCCAATCGTTTGTGATCAAAAAGGAAGAATCCTTGAAGCTTCCCTTTCAAATCAAACTGCCGATGGAAACGCCGATGTCAACAGGCAGTTACCCTGTCTGTTTAAAGACGGGACTGGATATTAAAAGGGCTTTGGATCCTACAGATACAGATCAGATCGAAGTTTTTCCAACTCCTTTGGTACAAAGGATATTGAAACAAATAGAGGATGCGGAATTTATCCTTTACCGGATCCATAACGAATATGATCCCGAACAAAAGCCATACCCTTTTTTTCAAATGTTTCAATTTCGTCCCACCGGACGATACCATGGGTATGTTGATGAATTGAATGTTATTTTTCAGGTATCGGATCTGTCTATCAGGATGGATATTGAATTGATCCGTTCGGATCGTGTTCTGAACAGCAGTTTTTCCTGGGATTATCATGATCCGAATGGAACCTTGATGATCAATAATCAAAAAGTAATGGAAGACCCGATGGTGAAAATTCATGAAATGTTAAATCGCAAAACTTTGTATTAGCAAATTGAATGGATTCTTTTTTAGTATTAGTCATATGGGGGAATTTGAATGTTTGGCAAAGTCTTGTCAAGTTTGGGTGTAGGGGCGGCAAAAGTAGATACCCGTCTGGAAAAATCGACTTATCGTCAGGGAGAACTGATTCGGGGAGAAGTGTTTATTCAAGGCGGACAATATCCGCAGCAAATTGATGAAATTTACCTGTACATGGTGGTTCATTATCATTATGAAGGTAAGGAAAACGAACATGTTATCAACGACTTTCGGTTGACGGAATCTTTTCAGATCGGAGAACGGGAAACACGGGTAATTCCTTTTGAGATTGAAATGCCGTTTGATGCGCCGATTTCCACAGGCGGTTCGCCCATTTATCTGAAAACGGGACTGGATATCAAAATGGCTCTGGATCCCAAAGATAAAGACGGGATTGAGGTGCTTCCCCATCCGCTTGTTGACCATATTTTACATACCATTGAAGAAGTCGGTTTCCGGCTTACCAGTGTGGAATTTGCGTTTGACAAATTTTATTCCAGGCATCCGTTTGTGCAGGAATATCTTTTGCTGCCTGTCGGCTATTACAAGGAATACTATGACAAAATCAGTGTTGTTTTTTATCCTGATGATGAATTTGTCGATACTATTTTTATTTTGGACCGGAAAGCTGTTGATTTGATGAGTTCGATGGAAGAAGCGCTCAATCTGGATGAACGTCTGTTTCGCTTGGCGGTGGAGAGAAAAGAAGTGATGCCAAACAACAAGGCATTGAAGAAAAAGATTACTGATTTGCTTGACCAACATATATAAAGGACTTTTCTTTAATTCATGATCGTTTTCCTGTTGCAAGAAACTCCCGCATCCTCGTAAAGTGTAAACAGGCGGAGCTGTTTAGGCAAATTTGAAACTGACAACTCATGCTGATAAAATACAAACAGGTTCATTTGCATAGGCGATGGAGTTCGCCATAACCGCCGGAAGGCTGATGACTCCTGCCAGTATTTCCACTGGCAGGAGTTTTCTGTTTTAAGGAGGGGCAGGATGATTTATTGGGTTATTGGTGTGGCCGGTATGATTGGCGCATTGCTTCGGTATGGTGCCGGTTTGTTGTTTCCTTCCAGTTGGTTCTGGGGGGTTCCGGCAGGAACATTATTGGTAAACTTGTTGGGATGTTTGGCATTAGGCTGGTTTACAGTCTGGTCAATTCATGTGTACCCATTGCCGTCACAGATTCGAGCCGGTCTGGGAACAGGTCTGATTGGTTCGTTTACGACTTTCTCCGCTTTTAGTGTTGAAGTTGTAAAAATGGTTTCCTCCGGTTTGTGGCAGAGTGCACTTTTCTATATTTTTCTCAGTTTTTGGGGGGGTTTGTTTTTAGCATGGTGTGGAGCTCTTTTGGCTGCAAAGCAGCAGAAGAAAGAACAGAAGGAGGTGCAGCAGACATGATTTTTCAGGTTGCATTGGTAGGAGTCGGAGGTTTTTTGGGGGCAATTTGCCGATTTGTTATCAGCCGGAAATTGAACTGGACAATCTCCCGGTTTCCGCTGGGAACTTTGACAGTAAATCTTGTTGGCGCATTTTTGCTGGGCTTGATCGCAGGGGGACATTTTCCAAAATCCTGGATTTTGTTTTCAGGCACCGGATTCATGGGTGCTTTTACCACCTTTTCAACGTTAAAGTGGGAGAGTATTCAATTGATGCAAAAAAAGGAATGCAAAAGCTTTTTCCTTTACCTGGGGATTAGTTATATGGCAGGAATAGGGCTGGCATATGCCGGATACTTCTTAAGTCTGGATTAGATCTCACGAATTGTTTTATGTTTCAGTCATAGAATTTGCTTTTAATATTGTTTTGTTTATTATTAAATCTGTCTGCAGTTTTTATTGTTTAAAGCCAGGTAAGGGAAAGTTTCAAACCGGGAAGTTACCAAATGTTTCTGCAAGCATGGGAAGGTGGACAAAACGTGTTAACAATGGATGACTGGAAAGAAGTAGCCAAACAGGCGGCAACGCGTGCAAGCAGTCAAGGTGAGACAATCATTTTCATGGATGGAACGGTCTCCGTGGTTGCCGGATCAAAGCGCACGGATAAACCGGTATTGCTGGTACTTGCTCCTGGCCAATACACCGCGGAAGAGATCTGGGAACAGATGGAAAAGAGAATTGTATACATGCAGGAAATGGAAAAGATAAAAAAGAAATTTTGGAACCAGTTTAAATAAAATGTAAAAAACTGCCTCAAGCAGGCAGTTTTTTCATGCTAATGGAAGAGGCTTGGTATAAATATGTTCTGTATATAGGTTATGTGGTTGTTTTGGAATATTATTTTTTCATTTTTGTAAACTAATATTAAAAACAGGTTTAAGGGGGGTAATGATCTTGAGCAGAATTGAACGTTACCGGGATCGTGGTCGCCCGTATAATCCGGTTGCATATTCGCTGGCACAGATCCATTCAGAAATAAACCGTGCATTTGAACGTTTTTTTGATAATCCGGTTTGGGAAAAACCTGTGCCGTTGATGCCGGCAATCAATATGAGAGATGACGGAAACCAATATACGATTGAAGCGGAGATGCCTGGACTGGAGGATCGGAATATTGATATTGAAATTCATGGAAATCAACTGGTGATCAAAGGGGAACATGAGTTGCAAGAGGAAAAACGGGCGGAGAAAATGGTTATTTCAGAAAGGAAATATGGTTCTTTTCATCGCTCGATAACTATTCCGCAGGATGCCAACCTTGACAAGATCGAGGCCAATTATGAAAATGGTGTGTTAATGATTGCAGTCCCGAAAGATCCGGGGAAAAAACCAAGGAAAATTACCATTAACCGAAACAGACCGCTATAAAAAAGACAGAAGCCGCCTGTTGATACAGGCGGCTATTATATAACATTTACCGCGCATAACATTTCAAGACATAGTCGCCTCTCCTTATTTCACCATTTTCCCGCAACTCGATTTGGTCGACTTTTTCTTCGCTGTTTGTTATGGTCATTGGAGTGACAATTTCTTTGTTGTTTTTCTCCAGTAATTCCAGGTCCACATTCATCAAATGATCGCCTACTTTTATTTCTTGCCCTTCACTGACAAATACTTCATAACCATTTCCATTCAGTTCTACCGTATCCAATCCAACATGAATTAATATTTCCAATTTGTTTTCAGTCAGAATAACGATGGCATGTTTTGTCGGGAAAATCTGGTGTATTTTTCCGTTTGCCGGGGAAACAATTTTTCCGTCTTTTGGAATAAATGCCAGGCCATCCCCCATCATTTTCCCGGCAAAGACAGGGTCTGGGACTTCCGATAATGATATGACTTCTCCATGTACGGGAGAAAACAAGTCTACCATCACCATTTTTCTTTTTCTCTCAAAAATATTTTTGAACATGTTGAACGCTTCTTTCTATCTGGAATGAATTGTGCATGTGCAGCAAAGGTAATTAATTTTTCTGATCCTCATTTTTCATGGTGTCTGATTTTTCTCTTTTCTCCATTAAAAAATCAACATAATGACTGAAAACAGCCTCTGCAATCATGAAAAAAGAGGCACATGTTTTCAATTGGGTTCCCTCGTAATTTGCAATGACTGAACTTCTGGCATACAGGTTATATGGAGTCATTCTGGCCAAACGGTTATTTACCAAATTGGTTATTGAGATAAAGCGGACTCCTTTTGTTACCAGATTCTGTACCACAGGAAAGATTGCCGGTGTATCGCCGGACAAGGAAATAATGATTACAACATCATCCGGATTAACATCTTTTACAATGATTTCAAACTCTGACTGGGAGTAGATCACATTTAGATACTTTCGAATGGACAGGAACATTCTTTGCAATTCCAAAGCACAGTTCAACTGGACTGTGCCTGTCCCAAAAACAAATAATCGTTTGGCATCATCAATCAGTTTGCAAATATCCGAAAAATCCTTGGACTGAATATATTTTACGGTTTCATAAATGTTTTCTTCCAAAATTTCAACACTGTTTTTCTTGAGAACAGGATCATCCTGATTTTGCCATTTTAGAAAAATCCTGAATTCACTATAACCGCTAAACTCCAGTTTCTGTGCCAATCGCAATATGGAAGAGCGGGAAACATTGCATTTGTCAGCCAGGCTGTTAATCCCCAAATGATAACAGGTACTTTTGTTATTCATAATGTACTTTAAAATATGCAAATCCGTTTCATTCAGCTTCTTGAAATGCCTGTTAATCAGCTCTTCTAATGTCAAGTCAGATCCCAACTCCCTTTTAGTATTAGGCTCTCTTTTATAGTATTTTACGTTACATGTTTTTTCATTGGAAATTAAAACAATAAGTACAAAGAGGTAATCTCTTGTACTTATTGTTTAAAAATTGCAAGGTTACAAATTTTCGCGTACTACAACATCATCCCTGTGAAGTTCGGGCCAGAAACCCTTATTTGCTTCTATTAATTCATCCAATATATCTTTTGCTACTTTTGCACTGGGAACCGTTTTGGATAATGTGAGAGCCTGCCATAACTTTTGGTAGGAGCGGAAAATCCATGCTTCAACAACCAGTTTTTCAACGGAAACCTGTTGTTCCATTAATCCTTTCTGGAATTGCGGAATTTCTCCTATCGCTATTCGTTCCGGACCGTTGCTTCCAACGATACAGGGGATTTCTACCATGGCAGTCGGGTCAAAGTTCGCAATTGCCCCGTTATTTTCAACAATTAATAACATTCGTTCCTTCGTATTGTAAGCAATGGCACGTGCCAGGTCTACAATATAAGAAGCGTGTTCATCGATAGAAAGTTTGCAGTTTTTGACCGATTGGTTTTCAATAATTTTTCGGCATTCTTCAAAAACAAATTTCTCACGGCCATTGATTACTTCGTTTGCTCTGGTATATTCGGGATTGGAATGTTCTACAACATAATCGGGATAGAGGTAATATTTTAAATACGTATTTGGCAATGTTTCCGGATCCAAAGCATATACATCCCGGGCCTTGAGAAAAGTTTCGCTCCAGCTCTTGTCAACATGTTGTGAATTGATGTCATCCGGTAATGTATAGCCGTATTTTCTTATATGTTCCTTCAGTTTCGGCATCAAATCGTTTCCATCTTTGTCACGAATATCGGTCCACCAGCCGAAGTGGTTTAATCCATAATAGCGGACGTCCATTTCCTTGCGGTCTTTTAATCCCAAAATTTGCGCCATACGTGTTTCAATGCCAATCGGCATGTCACATATGTTGAGTATTTTTGAATCGGGTTTCAGACGGCGGGTTGCTTCAGCAACAATGGCTGCCGGATTGGAGTAGTTTAACATCCACGCATCCGGTGAATATCTTTCCATGTAATCAATTAATTCCAATACTCCGCCAATCGAGCGCATTCCGTAAGCGATTCCCCCTGGCCCGCAGGTTTCCTGACCAAGAACACCGTATTTTAGAGGGATCTTTTCGTCCAATTCGCGCATGGCATATTTGCCAACACGGATATGAGCCATCACAAAATCAACGTCTGTGAATGCTTTTTCCGGGTCGGTAGTTGCCAAAAATTCAATTTCCGGGGCTTTTTCTTTCAAAATTACTTCACAGGCTCCCGCAATTACTGCCTGGCGCTCGCCATCATTATCATAGAGTTTGATTTTGCGAATCGGGAATCTATCTGAATTTTTTAGTAGCATGAGTATAATTCCCGGGGTAAATGTGCTTCCTCCGCCGGCAATGACAATCGAGAATTTTTTCATGTTCATTTCCTCCTTCGGGGTTGGATGCGTTTACAATTAAGTTATAACAATCCGTTTTTGCAGGTACAATAGATCCTGCACAGGATGGTCATTATCTCAAATCCTGTTCTTTTTCACAGAAGAAAGGAATTTTCCAATGTATTAACAATCCGGTTTCTGTAATCAAGAGGGTTCCTTTTTGGAATGATCCTTGAGCAATGTTTCAAATTGTTCTTTAACCTGTGACACGGATAAACCGACAATAACCTGAATGGCATTTCCGTTTCGGACGATTCCGTGGGCTCCTGCAGATTTGAATGTTTTTTCTGGCGCTACTTTTGACGGTTCTATAACCGTGACACGAAGTCTGGTAGCACAGTTTGTAAAGTCAGCAATGTTGGAGGGACCGCCCAATGCTTCCAGGAATTGTCCGGCTTGCTCCAAAAACGCATTTTCTTTATTTTTTTGTTTTTTTGCTTTGTAGTCCGCTCTGGAGTAAAGCCTGGTTTCTTGAGCATCATCTTTTTCGCGACCAGGTGTGGGTATATTGAATCTTAAAATCAAATAACGGAAAATAAAGAAGTATATTGCGGTAAATACAAGACCTATGATCCATTGCGTTATATATGTGGAGCTGTGGTATTTGAAGAGAGGGATCCAGTTTTGACTTAACATTTCCAGCAATCCACCGCCCATATTTCCAACGGCACCAAACATATACATGATTGTAGCCATGGTAGCTGCCAAAATTGCATGTACCAGAAAGAGAAGGGGGGCAACAAACAAGAAGGTAAATTCAATGGGTTCTGTAATGCCTGCAATAATAGAGGTTAATGTTGCTGCGACCAGCATTCCTGAAATGACTTTCTTTTTCTCCGATTTTGCAGTTACATACATGGCCAGTGCAATGCCGGGGATTCCGAAAACCTTGGATAAACCGTGCAGGGCAAATCCGCCTTCCGGGAACATTTCTTTCAGTGAATGGGCGGAAGTTGAAAATTCAGGAAGATGTTCTACCCAATATTTTATGATCCCCCCGTCTACAACAGCTGGTCCAAATACAAACGGGCCATATATAAAGTGATGTAATCCTGTTGGGATTAAAATTCTTTCAAGAAATGTATAAAACCAAACTCCCAATGCACCGGATGAAGCCAGCAAACCTTGCAATGAAGCAATTCCTTTCTGTACCATCGGCCATCCCCATGCTGTAAGCAGGGCAACTGGCAACATTACAAAGAAACAAATGATAACGACAAAGGATGTCCCCTGAAAAATCCCCAGGAAATCCGGCAGCTTTTTGTCAAAATACCGGTTGTGAAAGTAAACAACAATGGTGGATATAGCAATGGCTCCGATAATATTTGTATCCAGTGTTTTAATGCCTGCAATTTCTGTTAACCCGCTGACTCCTCCGATTTCCTGGTTGAAGTCAATCCCGAAGTTGGTTCCCCAGATTGATAAAATCGCACTGATAAAATAGTTGAATGTCAGATATGTAACCAGTGAAGCCAGGACGGCTCTTCCATGAGCCTTTTTGGCCAATCCGAGGGGAATGCCGGTAACAAAAAGCAATGGCATTTGTCTGAATATTGTCCAGCCTCCCTCTTCAAGAACTGTCCAGATTTTGTACCAATTACCATCAGGATCAGCAAGAGAAGACATAATATCCGGATTTTTGAATAAAATAGCCAGTCCAACGAGGATCCCTGCAAACGGAAACAGTAATACCGGTACAAACATGGCCGCGCCGAAACGCTGGAATTTTTGCATCATTTTTCATTCACTCCTTTGAGCAATGAAATCATAAAAAAATTTGATCAATCATGGTGCCAATTGCAAAGTGATAACGTTTACATTTAAAAATATAATGGAATCATAATTTATAACAATAACTTTGGAAGATTCTGAGACATAATTAAATCTTTTGTACATTTTCCCATGGTTTGAAAACTTTCTCAGCATAAAGCAGGCATATTGCCAAGTGGACAAACCCACCCGTTTTTGTGTGATTAAATCGGGAAAAAGAACAGTATTCGGAATGCGTTAAATGGAAACAGCTTGTCCAATTTGCAATGAATATGCTGTATGGAAACCTGTTTATCGGGAAATCAGCCTAACCGCAAATCCGGGAAAAACACAATGGTACTTTCCTATAGGGAAACAAGTTTTCTGTTTGCTGATTTATGAAGATTCTTCCTCCTGCTCTTCCAAGACAATCTGGGACTGGTTGTTGTCAACCATTTTTTCAATAACCTCTCCAATCCCCGCCTCTTCACCATTTGCGGTAAGTCCGATGTTTAATGTTCCGCTCAATGTTTCTACATGCAGTTCATGAACTTTATACTCGATTTTTTCTACCTGAACCGGTTTCAACTGGTCAATTTTTTTCCTTAGCATTTCATTTTCCTGTCTTAGACGGATCAATTCCTGTTCCAGAAATTGCAGACGCTGTTCTATATGATAAAAAGGATTGGGCCTATGCATGGAGATTCCCTCCCGGGTGGGTTGTTTTTCAATATTGATCTATTATATGGCGGGAACGGATTGAGTCATGACTATGTTTGTGACAGGACAGGCTTCAGGGGAATAAAATATGGGCATACACATAGTTGATTCGGAAGAGGAGGGATGGTTATGAGAAATCCTCCGCGAAACTTTAACTGGCATGAATTGGCGCGGCAATTTCTGGGGGATGATTTTTTCGAAGAGATTCAGACATCGGTGAACAGGGAAGAGCCGGCAGCCGATGTATATCATGGGCAAAATGAAGTGATTGTGGTGGTCAATCTGCCCGGGCTTGAGAATGTCCATTCCCTTGAGTTGCGAATTGAAGGAGAAAATTTGTTGCTCCGTGGTGATTTTCCGACACCATATCAAGGATATCGTTCGATATTGTCAGAGAGAAAAAAGGGAAGGTTTCAAAAGGTAATCCCCCTGGGAACCCTGGTGTCGAGGAAATATACGCATGCCCGCTACCGGAGAGGGGTCCTGGAAATCCGTTTTCCAAAAATTGCAGCCCGCAACCAGTCCGTGAAAATCAGGACATGAGCGGATGACAGCGGTGAGGAGGGGACATTGTGGGTACCATTAACAATATTCTGATTGTTAAAGTGAATAACGTGAGTAATACCGCTTCGATCAATTTTGGAAATACGATCAATGTAGGCAATGACAGTTTGACCAAAACCCTGGGCGGGTCTCGCCCAATCGGTGATTTTCCCCGAAATCTTGATTTTGAACGGAATGTTTATATAGATCCGGATTTGTTGGATCAAAATGATTGAGGTGGTTTTTTTGTTAAAGGTATGCATTCGTTCCATTCGGATCATGACAGTAGGCGATGTGGGTTCCGTCAATATCGGTACTACTCTCAATGTGGTTTACAGAACAGGAAACGGGAAGGAACCTGCCGATCAGACAACTCCTCCGGAACCGGCAAAGCCGACTCCCTCGCCAGTACCGGGAACACCGTCTCCAACACCGTCCCCAACACCTGCTTCCCTATAATTTGTGTTGCCAGCAGTTCCTTTCTGTCCGTTTTTGAATTCGAAATCAACCACACGGGATTGAATTCAAGAATAAAGTTTTTATTTCATTGAAACAGATATGCAAAATGATTCATGAAGAGGTCCTTTTTTCGCTACATAACTGATGTCCGGGCTTATTTCTTTAACAAATTGTTCTTTTGCAATAAAATCATGGAAGAGAGCTGCTTTTAAGCAAAAATCCATATAGCCTCCAAATCCATTCCGCTTCTTAAAGTCGCTTCTCACACTTTTGTTGAAGATGCAATACAGATTCCGGCACTTTTTTATGCAACTTTTTTGGCGGTATCCCGTCGGTAAAACAAGGAAACGAAATGAAGGAGAGGATTCCTATTAGCCGAAAAATATGGAAAACGGGCCTGTTCTGTATTTTTATTGCTTTTGTATTATCAGGTTGCCATTTTGAAGAGGGAGCATTTCCGTCACGGGAGATCAAACCGGAGGCCAGTGAGACCAAAATGATGGCCGATTCCAGTTCTGCTCAGACCAGGGTCGGAAACACAACTGCCGATAATCAGGCAACCCGTACGAATACAGATTCTTACGGGGATAACATTGCGATGGAAGAACGAAAAGTGATGTATCAGGCAAATATTAACATGAAGGTGCAAAATCTGGAAAAGGCCAAAGAACAGATGGATGCTTATATCCGGAACAAAAAAGGCTATCTGGTCGATTCTTCCCGATCCCGAACAGGAAAAGAGGTAACCTGCCGGATCACTTATCGTATTCCTCATGATTCATTTGATGCTTTCCTGGATTATCTGAAACAGGTAGCAATGGAAATTTCGTCCCAAAATATCTCCGGACAGGATGTAACCGAGGAATATGTGGATCTGGAATCAAGACTGAAGGCAAAAAGAGAAGTGGAGAAACGGCTGCTTGCTTTGATGAAAGAGGCCACATCAACCAAAGACCTGCTTCAGGTATCCGAGCAACTTGCCCAGGTTCAGGAGCAGATCGAACAGCTGAAGGGAAGAAAAAATTATCTTGATCATCGGGTTCTTTACTCAACCGTAACGATTCAGGCGACACAGGTTTCTTCACTGAATCCGCCGGAAGGAAAAGCCGGTACAATGGAACAGATGAAATCATCTTTTATCCAATCTGTCAGTTGGGTGCTGGAAGTGTCCCAGGGAATGCTTGTAATCGGTGCCGCTCTTCTCCCGCCGGCAATTGTCCTGGGGCTGTTGTTTCTGATATTCTATGCAGGTTTTCGATTGTACCGCCGTTATAAAAAGTAATGTTTCCAGCATTAAATGACCCTTCAAGAAGCACTTGAAGGGTTTTTACAAGTACAAGAAAAAAAAGGCTTTTCTGTTTGGGTGAACAAGTTATTTTTTATTAACCAGTCGGCGCTGGTAGTAAACAAAGACCGGCAAAGGAATGATAATCCAGCCAAGACTTTTGATCAGACTGTTTTTTGCCTGAGACACTTGCCGATCCCTTTCTGCAGCAATCATGTCATCATATTGTTTTCTCAGTTCCTGTTCCGACAATGCTGCTTTTTGCCCATTACTTCCGACACTCTGCTTTTCCTGACTGAATTGCCTGTACTGCTCAAAGGTCTGGTAATACGGAACGGGGCTGATCAAGTCGGCAATTGCCATAAAAGCTCCCACACTTCCTCCGATCGTCATCATTAAAGTCGCAAATAAAACCAAATAGATATAAATGTTTTTAATCATGACTTTTTCCCCCTTTTTGTCGGCTTCAACTATTAGATTCCCCCCAGGTGGCCTTTATGCTTGTCCCTGCATGAAATATTTTTTAATTCTGTACGAAAAAGGAGTTTCGTCATATTTACTGTTTTTTTGCCTGGTATAAAAAAACCCGGCAGTAACCGGGTTTAAACTGTTTTCAATTCTTGTCGGGTTTCTTGTTTTTCGCAGGAAAGAGTTTTAAGCCTTACGGGCGGGACACGATCAGCGTCAAATTTCCGCTTAGTTCAAATTCTCCCATTTGCCAGGGCAAAATAAAATGTTCCCCCTTGGAGAGCGAATAAGTTTGCAAAGATGTTTTCAGTTGTCCTTCCCCTTCAATCACACTGACCAGTTGAAAGTTTTGCTGTTGCGATGTACGAAATGTCCCGTTTATCTCCCATTTTTCTACTGTAAACCATTCACTTTCCACAAAGGTTGTGAATTTGACTCCCTTTTGCTCAAATGTTTGTGGGGAAATGTTGTTTTCCTGATGGGGAACTGTGATTACATCAAGTGCTTTGTCAATATGCAATTCGCGTTTTTTTCCATCTTGTCCCAAGCGCTCATAGTCATAAAGCCGATAGGTTACGTCAGAGCTCTGTTGGGTCTCCAAAACCAGGGTCCCCGCTCCCAACGCATGGACAGTTCCACTTGGAACATAAAAGAAATCTCCCGGTTTTACCGGGACTCGTTTTAGAAGATCATCCCAGCGATTTTGTTTAATCATCTTCACCAGGTCAAGTCTGCTTTTTGCATGATGGCCGTAAACAATTTCCGCACCTTCCCGGCAATCAAGAATATACCAGCATTCCGTCTTGCCGTGTTCTCCATGCTCAAACCTGTGTGCATAGGCATCGTCCGGATGAACCTGAACGGAAAGATCCATAGAAGCATCCAGAATTTTTGTCAGCAAGGGAAACGTCTTGCCGGGATGGTGACCAAAGAGTTCCTGATGATTCTCCCACAGTTCCGAAAGGGTTTTTCCGCGGTAAGGTCCGTTTTTTATGGTATTCTGTCCATGGGGATGGGCGGAGATTGCCCAGCATTCACCAGTCTGTTCTGAAGGGATTTCATACCCGAACTTTGTGCGCAAACCGGTTCCTCCCCAAATTCTTTCCTTGAAAACGGGTTGCAAAAACAGGGGTTCCAGGGCCATCATCATATATGCTCCTTTCCAATATAAAAAAAGTTCTTCGGGGAATCTTCTCTTCCCCGAAGCCAGCTCATCATTTATTTTGTAAGCAGATGGTATACTTCTTCCCTGCTTTCGGATTGTGACAACTGCTGGCGGAATGAGTCGTCAATAAGCCGTGAGGCCAACAGTTGCAATATTTTCAAATGTTCATTACCGGCTTGACTTTCCGGCACGGCAATCATAAAAATCCACTCTGCCTTTTCTCCGCTTTCTTCATCCCAGACTATTCCCGGGGCTTTTTTTCCGCAAGCTATGCGGGGAGTATTGACGGCATCTGATTTTCCATGTGGAATGGCGACCCCAAATCCAATTCCCGTATGTCCTTCATTTTCCCGTTCAATAATTTTTTTGTAGAATTCTTCTTTATTTGATAAAGTCCCGGTTTCATCCAGCAGCGTAACCAATTCTTTGAGTATTTCTGTTTTAGTTGTTCCATTCAGTGTAAGACGGATAAGATCTGGTTTAATCAAATCAGCCATTTTCATAGGAAAATCCTCCCTTGGTATCATAAAAGTTGTAACGTTGTATTGCAAATTTCTTATCTTTAGACAGGTTTTTTAAGGAAATTAACCAAAAAGGCAGTTACGAGAGTTCCGATGACGATTGCCAACAGGAATACCGGTATGTTTCCGATCGCGTTAAAGGCCATTACAATGGGTCCGCCATGCGGGACGTTATCACTTACCTGGCCTGCCATGGCGATGGCGGAAGCGATCATGGAACCAGTCATGATGCTAGGGATTACACGCAACGGGTCACGCGATGCGAAAGGAATTGCTCCTTCAGTGATGCCAACCAGGCCCATTGCCAGGGCTGCCTTTCCGGCTTCCTGTTCTTCGGGAAAATATTTTCTTTTGTTGAGCAGAGTAGCCAGGCCCATACCAAGCGGAGGCGTACAGATTCCCGCCGCCAGTGCTCCCATAATGTACGGGTTTCCTTCGCCAATCATGGCTGCACCAAACAAAAAGGCTACTTTATTCACGGCCCCTCCCATATCAAAGGCCACCATTCCTCCCAAAATCAGGCCCAGGATAATTTTGCTGGAACCTTGCATGCTGTTCAGAAAAGCAGTCAATCCTTCCATCAGTGCCGATATGGGTGAACCAACAATATAGATAAAGATCAGGGCAACCAGCAACGTTGTCAAAAGAGGAATGACCAGAATCGGCATAATTGGCTGTATAATTTTGGGGACGGGCAAATTTTTGATGGCTTTGGCAATATAACCGGCTATAAATCCGGCAATAATTCCTCCGATAAATCCGGCCCCGGCTTCACTGTTGTAAAAGGAGCCGTTGGCTGCGATAAAGCCTCCAATCATCCCGGGAGCAAGTCCAGGGCGGTCGGCGATACTCATGGAAATAAATCCGGCGAGGATCGGGACCATTAACATGAAACCGGTACTTCCCACATCATTTATTGTTTTCCAGATGGAATTTTCGGGAATGACAAAACCTTCCGGTGTAGGTACTCCGCCGAGACCGATGGATAAAGCAATCAGCAATCCGCCGATAACCACAAACGGAATCATATATGAAACACCGTTCATCAGGTCACGGTAAATGTACTTTTTCACTTTTGAATCTTTTCCTTCATAATCTGACTTTTTCGGTTCTGCGGTTTTGGTGTCTGTTTTTTCTTCTTTGACAGCCTTGTCTTTGTAAACAGGCACTTTTCCATCGATAAAGAGTTGCAAAATTTGATCCGTTTTATGGATGCCATCCTGGACTGAACCGATATAAACCGGTTTTCCCCGGAATCGTTCCGGTTCCACATCCTTGTCAGCGGCAATAATGATGCCGTCTGCTGCTTCAATTTCCTCAGCAGTCAGTTCGTTTTCAACCCCAATGGAACCACGGGTCTCAATCTTGATCTCAATATTTTTTTCCGCTGCCGCCTTTTTCAATTTTTCTGCCGCAATGTAAGTATGGGCAATTCCGGTAGGGCATGCGGTTACAGCAAGCAATTTCATAAGGCTGATCCCTCCTTGTCCGGTTTTATTGAATGCTTTGCTGGTATTTTTTAAAGACAAGTTGTGTCAATAATTTGGGATGGTCCACAATTTCTACCAGTTCCTTGTACAACAGCTCAGCCTGTTCCTTATCTGACCATTTGATGGCGGGAATAATGACGAAAGAAACCTGATGTTCTCCCCAAGGAACGGGCGTTTTCAAATGAGCAATAGCAACAGACGACCGGCAGATTTCATCCATCTGTCCATGAGGAGTAGCAATTCCCCCTCCAATATAGGTGCTGGACAATTCTTCCCTCCGGATGGTGCTGTCCAGGTAATCCGGGAGAACATAGCCATGCTTGATCAGTTGATTGACCAGCCATTGGATAATTTCGTTTTTACTGGTTGCCTCCACATTGACAAATACAAGATCAGACTGAAGCAATGATTGGAAAGCCGGAAATGGTCCTTCCCCCGTAAAGGGTTTTTTCTTTTTCCGGATAAAAGAGGACAGTTTTTCCTGATCCAGTTCGTTAAATAACGGTGTTACACAAATTGTCGGAACAGCGGTATTTTCTAACGGAACGGTACTGATCAGCAAATCGGGATGATAGATTTCAATGCCCTGGTCCAGTTTGGATACCGGGTAAGTGGCAGCCAGCTCCAGATCTTGAAAAGAGTGCTTTATTTTTGCCGCGAGAAGTTGGGAAGTCCCTATACCCGTTGTACAAACAAGAATTGCTTTGATCGGTGGTTTTTGATTGCTTTTTTTCCGTTCCAGAGCAGCCTGAAAATGTAATGTCAGATAACCGATCTCTTCCTCCGGGATGGGAAATCTGATTTTATTTTCCAGTTCATTGCAGGCAAATACCAACGCTTCAAACGTGAATCGATACATCCGTTTGATTTCTGCCAGAATGGGGTTATACAGGCGTAATCCATGTTTTATCCGGTGAACTGCGGCATGCAAATGAATGGCAAGCCCTGTCAAAAGATCCTGATCAGAAGCCAGGGGCAGGTGGATGAACGTTTGCACTTTGGCAATAAGATCTTTTGCCAATTGAAGAGATTCAGCATCAAGTTTGGGTGCGGGTTCTGCCAAATTGCCGGTTATGGAATCATATTGCATTTTGGCTCCCCGCAAATGCAGAGCCATGTAAGCGATTTCCGTTTCCGGAAGGGTACAGGCCAGCTTCCGTTCGATCTCCGCTGCCAGTTGCCTGGCAACAGGGTAGTCATCGCTTTTCTTCAAAGATTGCAATTCCTGATCCGGCAGGCTGATTACTTGTCCAATTTTGCACCGTTTGATGGCGATTACCACATGATTGGTTAAACGGGACAAGGAATCGTCTGTAAATTGCAGGCCAATTTTTGCTTCCAGTGAGCGAAGCAACTGGGAAACGACCAGCGAATCATAAGCAAAGCGGTCATCATCAAACAGGTTTAATTGTTCAAGAATTTTGGCCATGATGATGCGCCGGTTTTTTTCCTTTCCTTCTATGGAATAGCGGGAAAGTGGTTTTTTAACAAGCTGCAAATCGTTATTCTCCAGCCATTCTTCGATTGCCGTCAGATCATGGTGAATGGTTCCCTTGCTGACATAGAAGCGGGTTGCCCATTCCTGAACGCTTGGTGACCTTTTCTTCAGCAGCAAGTCCAAAATGATAAACAATCGCCTTACAGATGGCTTGTTGACAAAGGCGGGCTGCTTGGAAGGAGCATACTGGAGAACAATTTCCAGCAGCTGTTCCCGCTCTCCATCACTTGCATCCAGGATGACTCCGATTCCGGAACGACGCAAAATCTTGCAATTTGACCGGCTTGACAGCCAATTATCAAGCCACTTCAAATCGTTGCGCACGGTTTTTTCCGAAACATGAAAGCGGTTTGCCAAATAGTCAATGGTGACTGGATGGGTTAATTCAATCAAGTGAATGAGAAGTTTTTTTCTTCGTTCTTTCATGATGTTCACCACCGGAGGAGATCAAGGCATCAACCATTCTGTTCTGATTATAAAAGGTATTATAGGTGACATTATATAAAATTATTTCCACAACCTTATGGTAACGCTTAAACAGTTGGTTTTCTTCACAAACTTTTGCGGTGCATTGAAGAAATGTTAGAATATGGGTATCTGTAACGGATAAGTTCAGGAGGTGAAACAATATGTTGAAAGAAGGGGATCAAGCAATTGATTTCACTTTGGAAGCATCAAATGGCGATAAAGTAACCTTGTCTGAATTGAAAGGCAAAAACGTGGTGCTGTTTTTTTATCCCAAAGACCAGACGCCTGGCTGTACCAAAGAGGCCTGCGGGTTTCGGGATGCCTATCAGGCATTTGAAGATCTGGATACCGTTATTTTGGGGATCAACAAGGATTCTGTTGCTTCCCATCAGAAATTTGCAGCCAAACAGGAGCTTCCTTTTCTTCTGTTAAGCGATCCGGACGGCGAGGTTTGTGAAAAGTATGGCGTGATCAAGGAAAAAAACATGTTTGGCAAAAAGCGTCTGGGGATTGAGCGATCCACTTTCTTGATTGATAAAGAAGGAAAACTGGCAAAGGTTTACCGCAAAGTAAAAGTTGCCGGACATGTGGAAGAAGTATTGCAGTTTGTCAAAGATCACTTACAATAAATCATATTAAGTCCAAAAGGGTTTCCCTGGTGAAACCCTTTTTAACCATTTTAAAAAAAAGGGGGGAGTATCATTTGGATCACCTGACTTATGACTGGCCTGACTACTATGACTGGACTTCGCCGGGACTGGATCATGATATTCATTATTATACAGAACTGGCAAAACAGTCCGGAGGGCCTGTGTTGGAATTGGGATGCGGAACCGGCCGTTGTACCTTGCCGATTGCACTGGCGGGAATTCCCGTGACCGGTCTGGATGTGAACAAATCCATGCTGAATCGGGCCAGGCAAAAATCCCAAAGCGTCAATCTCCAAAAAAAAATCAAGTGGATCAATGGCGATATGACAAATTTTGATCTGAAGCAAAAATTTCCTTTGATTATTATTCCTTATCGGTCTTTTTTGCATTTATTGACTGTCCGTGACCAGATTCATGCACTCAAATGTATTCGCAAACACCTTGCGGATGATGGCCTCTTTGTTTTTAATATTTTTGTCCCCTCTGTCAAACATTTATATGAGATGGATAACCGCTATGCCTACCGTGGATCCTTTCCCGTTCCGGGGACGGAAGAAACGGTTGAACTCAGTGATTATACAGAATTCGACCATTTTTCCCAACGGGCCAATATTATACGTTATTACGAACGTTACAGCAAATCGGGTCAATTGATCGAACGAATTCGCACGACTTTTCGTTTAAGATATATGTATCCTTCTGAATTGAATCATTTGCTGATGTTATGCGGGTTTAAAATTCTTCACCAGTATGGAGATTTTTACCGTACGCCTTTTGACAGTTACAGTCAGGAATTAATTATTGAAGCAGTAAAACTTCAAGCAGAATAAGGAAGAGGGAGTATTGTGAAACCAAAACCAAAACGGGTACCGACACGTAAGATACTGGAACAATTGGAAAAAATGTATCCGGATGCATATTGTGAATTGCATTTTAAAACTCCTTTCCAATTGTTGATTGCCACTATATTGTCTGCCCAATCGACCGATCGGCAGGTTAATAAAATAACGAAAAACTTGTTTGCAAAATTCCCCTCTCCCCATGACTTCATCCAACTGACGGAAGATGAACTGGCAGAATATATACGAGGTCTCGGATTATACCGTAATAAAAGCAGGAATATCCTGCAAACTTGCCGGATTCTCGTTAGCGAGTACGATGGAGAGGTTCCAAAGGAACGGAAGAAACTGGAGGCTTTGCCGGGAGTGGGGCGCAAGACAGCCAATGTTGTTCTGTCCAATGCTTTTGGTATACCGGCTCTGGCTGTTGATACACATGTCCACCGGGTTGCTAACCGCCTGGCTCTTGCAGACAGCAAGACTCCATTGGAAACAGAACAGCAGTTGATGAAAAAAGTTCCACGGGCCAGGTGGAGTGATACCCATCATCAACTGATCTGGCATGGAAGACGCTGTTGCACTGCCCGGAGTCCCAAATGTGAAAGGTGTGATTTGCTTCCGTATTGCTGGTATGGGAAAAATGGAGGGAAAAAATTAAAAAAATAAGGAGATTATGAGGACAAATCAAGGAATGGCCTTATTATGGTTATTTTTAATTATTTTTATGTTAAACTAAAAGAAAAAAAGCATGATTGCCATCTGGGCTAATCATGCTCAATTACAAGCAATTAGACATTGGATTGCTCCGTTTTTTCTTCGTTTTTGGAGCGTTGCTTGTAGGCAAAACCAAAATAAAGAGCACCTGACGCAACAAGGAAGTAAATAATTTCTGTAATGAGGGTGATATCAAGGATACCGAATAACTGACTGCTGAACAATCCCATAATCCCAAGTAACCCGTAAAAAATGCCAAAGACTTTCATTGCCAGTTGATTCCAGTTTTCTTTGCAACTTGCTCCCAAAAAGAGGAGACCGCTTGCCAGATGGACAATATTATGGACTGGATTCAGTTGAAACAGTGCCGAGTAGGACAGAAAGAAACCGGCAATACCATACAGAGTAAGGGCTCCTCCGAAAATTTGAGACCATAATTTTAGCATGGGACTCACTCACTTTCTTTTTTGATTGATATATATGAATGCATTTTGGCTGACATGCCATCTGCAGACAAAAGATCCTGCATCTTTTTTGCCGGTTCAAAGAAAAGTGGAGGGGCAGGTTATCTCTACAAAGGGGGAAAAATAACAACTTTTAGTGAACACAAGTACTTGAATGGGTCATTGCATTGACAAATTAACTGGATAACAAGTAGACTAATTATATAGATTATTAATTGAGAACGTTTTTTAAATTGGAAAGCTGTGGAGGTGAAACCGTTGAGTAATAAACTTCTTGAAAAGGCTGTGGAAACTCTGAAAGAAAATGGTGTACGCATGACACCGCAGCGCCATGCGATTCTTGGGTATCTTTATACAGTCATGGGTCATCCGACAGCAGATGAAATATACAAGGCACTGGAAGGAACATTTCCCAATATGAGTGTGGCAACGGTCTATAATAATCTGCGTGTGTTCAAGGATGTCGGCTTGGTTCGTGAATTGACCTACGGAGATGCCTCCAGCCGTTTTGATGCCAATATGATCGAACATTATCATATCATCTGTGATACATGCGGGAAAATTATGGACTTTGATTATCGTCCACTTATTGAAATAGAAGCAAAGGCGGAAGAAATAACCGGCTTTAGAGTGAAAACACATCGTCTTGAATTGTATGGTACTTGCCCGGACTGTCAGATAAGATCCCAGCAGTAAAGCCCTGCCCCGTTTGGTAGCAGGGTTTTTTATGCTTTTGTTCCGATTGCATATTCCTTTTTGACTGCTGTGGGCAGCACCGCTTTTTTGGGATCCAGTTCCATATGGTGATAAATGGTATGCAAAGAGCCTTCGGCATCCATTTGGGCATAATCGCCTGTGCCAATCCAGCCGTTGCTGTATCCGTCCATTTCTGACAGCGGTATTTTATAAAACCCAAGGATTACATGCGGGCATTTGATCAGCAATTCTCCATCTGTTTGTATGCGCAAATCTATACCAGGAAGCGGTTTGCCAACCGTTCCCGGCTGAGGTTGGATCAAGCTGGTTGCCGATATGACGGAAGCGCATTCCGGCAAATAATATGATTCAACGACCGGAAGGTCCATGCACCAGAAAAATCGGTGCAGTTGGGCAGGAAGAGGTGTTCCGCCGGACAGTACAAAACGGACCTGTCCTCCCAGCTGATGCTGGACCTGTGCAAACAGGAAAGTTTGAAACAGTGAATGCTTTAGTTGTAATGCCTTGGGCAAAGGCCGGTTGTATCCTTTCCTTTTGAATTCATATATTTTTTCTGCTTCGCGAAGTGCTTTTTGAAATAAATAATATTTTATGGATGATGAGCGAATTTGCTTCATTAAAAAACTGTATAATGTTTGGATAAGTGCTGGTGTTAAAATCAACATGGTTGGTTTTATATAGCGGCTTGCTGTGAGCCAGCCTGTTTTTTTTGAAATATAGGATATTTCGGCTCCGGATGCGAGGGGAGCCAGATATCCGGCAATTCGTTCAAAAGGATGCGAGATGGACAGAACAGACAAGAAATGATCGTGCTTTGAATAGGGGATTGCATAGAGAAAACTTTCCAGATTGTTGATTAGATTATTGTGAGATAGCATAACCCCTTTGTTTGTTTGGGTGCATTCATTCGAATAATGCAGAATAGCAACTTCTGATGGCTGAATGGAGGGGTACGCCCAGTCCAATTCTTCTGTGGCTACTGCCTGCCCAAGCTGAATAACGGTTTCGAATTGCAAGGCTCCCTGAGTTCCTTTGGCTTCGCCGTTTAACAGGATGTAATGTTTTAACCGGGCCGAGCAATCGTGGAGTTTCTCCAGCAATGGATGTTGATCGGTAATCACTCCTTCTGCATCCGCATGGATAATAATTTCCCGGATCTGTTTTGGATGACGGTCCGGTGCAATTGGAACCGTAATGGCACCCAAACTTAACACGGCGAATTCACTGATCACCCAACGGGGGTGATTTTCTGCTATCAGAGCAATTTTGGCACCGGGGCCGATTCCCAATTTTTCCAGACCGAACGCAAAATCACGGATCATATTCCATAAACGCTGGTAAGTCAGTTTATTAATTTTTCCGTTTTCTTCCCATGACAGGGCCGTTTTGTCCGGAAACCTCCTGACGGTATGCGATAACATTTCCAGAAGATTGTGAGATTTCATTTTCCTGCCTCCCCAGTTAGGGATTGATTTAGGGCAATATGTTCGAGGGGAATGCAAATAATTCCTTTTTTTGAGGAAAAAATCCATCATTACAGACTTAATTCGTTTTAAAAATAAAGAAAAAGGAGGAAAACATAATTAAATTCATTTATAATTCTTTGAAGGACCGTTTCCTGACACCCGTCTGGTTCCTTCATACAGGACAGGAGCAACAGAAGGCCAAAAATATATACTGTTCAACTGGACGGAATTCTGGTTGGAGCATCTTTGGGGTCCAGGGACAGGATGGCTTTGCAATGCATACATTCATCTTTCTTTCCTAACATTTTTGTCTGTTTTTTGCACGAAGGACATTGAATTAAAACGGAGTGTGCAGATACAACGCCAGTCCAGAAGTAGATCCCGACGCTTGCCAGAATCAGCAGCAATCCGATGATAAAAAACAAGGCAATCAGTTTTTTGACTAAAAAACCGATGTACATGACTCCAATACCAAAAAAAATCAACATCATGGCAAAGGCTCGTATTTTGTTCAGTTTTCCGGAAAACAGCATGTCTTTCTTCCTTTCACGTCAAATGATTTGTTTTTCAGTAGATTAACCTGATTTTATCATGGAGCTTTTTTTCCCTGCAACAAAACAACGCGCCAATGCCTGATTTTCTCCAAATGATTGAAGGGGGTTTGTATGATGTCCGAAAAAAAAAGAGTAACGTTGGCCATGCTGATTGCAACATTTTTGGCTGCTATAGAAGTAACGGTTGTAAGCACGGCTATTCCAAGGATTGCAAGTGAACTTGGCGGAATTCAACATATCAGCTGGGTGTTTGCTTCGTATTTGTTGACATCTACCGTAACCACCCCTGTATTTGGCAAATTGGCGGATCTGTTTGGCCGCAGGCGAATTTTTGTGTGGGGAGCCGTTATTTTTCTTGCGGGTTCCATGTTGTCGGGAGTTGCCCAATCAATGCAACAATTGATATGGTTTCGGGCATTGCAGGGAATCGGGGCCGGCTCCATAATGCCGACTACATTTACCATAATCGGAGATATTTATCCTTATGAAGAGCGGGCCAAAGTCCAGGGCTGGTTCAGTTCGGTGTGGGGATTATCCGGATTGATCGGGCCGCTGGTTGGAGGTTTTCTGGTTGACTATGTTTCCTGGCGCTGGATTTTTTATTTGAATTTGCCGTTTGGACTTATATCCATTGTCATGGTTTTGCTGTTTTTAAAAGAAGAGGGGAAAATACAGAAAACCAGAATTGATTACTGGGGAGTCTTCACATTTTCCATCGCTGTTACTTCATTGTTGCTGGCTTTGTCAACAGGTGGTGTGATTGTTCCCTGGGATACACCTTATCTCATCGGTTTAATGGTGCTGGGGGCAGCCGGATTGATTATATTTTTCGGGATTGAGGCAAAGGTGAGCGAACCAATGCTGCCGCTTCAGTTATTTAAAATCCCCTCTATTCTGGTGGCCAATCTGGTTGGCTTTTTGGCCAGTTCCATTTTAATTGCCTTAAATGTGTATTTGCCTTTATGGATTCAGGGGGTTCATGGGAAAGGGGCAACGGGATCCGGGCTTGTATTGCTGCCTATGTCGCTGGGATGGCTGATTGGAGCAATCATCGGGGGGCGCCTGATGCTAAGAACAGGGCCGCGCCATACTGCACTGCTTGGGATGGCTTTTATATTGGCTGGCAGTACAATATTGGGATGGATGGATATAAATACCCCTGCCTGGATTTTGCCGCCAGTGATGATACTCAACGGCCTTGGGTTCGGGTTTGCCATGACCGTGTGCACCGTAATTGTCCAATCATCAGTAGGGTGGAATTTACGCGGATCAGCAACTGCTTCCAATACATTTTTGCGTTCTTTGGGGCAAACTGTGGGAATTGCCATTTTCGGCACGCTGTTTAACCATTCGATGTTAAAATATCTGCCGGCACATCCTGAGAGCGAGAAAGCCTTTGCGATCAGTGATGTAAATCGTCTCCTTGATCCGCATCATCTTTCACAGGTGCCGGATCAGTTATTGATCCATATGCGTCAAGCATTGGCACTCAGCATGCATCACATTTTCACCATTTTAATCGGGATTGCCATCGTTACGATTTGTCTTGTTTTAAGATTGCCCCGGAGCAAACCCGAACCGGCAGGATCATTATCAGAATTAAAAAAAGCATGAGGACCAGAAATATATTTCAAAAAAAGTGTTGACTATATTTTATAAGCGTGGTATTATCATATTTGTCGCCGCGAGAGAGCGGCAAACAACAAAAGAACGTGTTCCTTGAAAACTGAAGAGTGATGACAGTGACTCGTTAATTCTTATTGAGCAATCAAACTTTTTTGGAGAGTTTGATCCTGGCTCAGGATGAACGCTGGCGGCGTGCCTAATACATGCAAGTCG
>JBAVDL010000226.1:0-25681 GCA_049587175.1 Thermoactinomyces sp. | reverse complement strand
ATTGGGTTGGCTTTAAGCTCTGGTGGAGCAAGAGGGTTTGCTCATTTGGGCGTATTAAAGGTTTTGAAAGAAGAAGGAATACCGGTTGATTGTGTAGCTGGAAGCAGTATGGGGAGTATAATTGCCGTTCTTTTGGCCAATAATCTTGATCTTGAAATGTGCGAACAGGTTGCCTGCATGCTGAAACGGAAACACTGGCTGGATTTCACGGTTCCCAAAAAGGGATTTATCCTGGGAAAGAAAGTGGAGGAACTGATCCGTTTGTTTGCCCATAACAAAAAGCTGGAAGAGTTGAATATTCCAACAGCAATCGTGGCAACGGATCTGGTGAAAGGGGAACCGGTCATTTTCACCGAAGGGCCGGTGGATCTTGCTGTTCGTGCAAGTATTTCCATACCAGGGATTTTTGAACCGGTTGTGATGGGAGACAAAGTACTGGTTGATGGTGGTGTGATTGATCGACTGCCTGTATCTACTGTACGCAATCTGGGGGCAGATCTGGTAATCGGGGTTGATGTCATCCCCAAAAAACCGCAGGCAAAAATCACAAATATTTTTGATGTGATTACACAAACTCTAACTATTATGGAGAAAGAGATTACAAGCCAGATTTTGCCGATGGCTGATTTTCTGATTCATCCGGATGTGGGAGATATCCAGGTAAGCTCTTTTTCCCGGGCCGAGGAATGTATCAGGCGCGGGGAAGAAGAGGCCAGGGCGCATATAGACAAACTGAAGGAACTGATTCAAAACTGGCAAGGAGAGAAAGCATCCGATGGAGTCCAATCAACTGAATAAACGGCAGATCCTGAGTACGGTTGCCTTTTGTCTGGTACTGGTTATTGCCGGAACCATGTTTCTCATCCCGATCCCGTATTATGTCGTTTCCCCGGGTTCGGCAGAAGATGTAAGTCCGTTTGTGAAGGTAGAAGGGGGGAAGTCCCGGGAAGAAGGGGATTTTTACCTGACCACGGTTTCCATGAGGGAAGGTCGTCTGTTTGATTATTTCTACGACAAATGGTCGGATTCCGTCCAATTGGTTCCGGAGGAAAAAGTGCTGGCCCAAAATGAATCAGAAGAAGATTATGAGCGCAGGCAGGCGGAAAGCATGTCTTCCTCGCAGAATCATGCAATTGTTGCTGCTTATCGCTATGCAAACAGGCCGGTCAGGGTTGAGGTAAAGGGTGTGGAAGTGCTGCGTCTGGCATCTGATTGGCCCAGCGTTCTGAAAGAAGGAGATCTTATTACCGGGATTGATCGACAACCTGTTCAATCGGTGGAGCAATTGGCCCGCTATCTTGGTATGAAGAGAGCAGGAGAAACCGTTCAGCTTCTGGTAAGGCGAAATCATGCACAAGAGAAGCTGACCGTAAAATTGCATCCCTTGACGCAGGCCGAAGGTATGCCGCAAAAAGCGGGGCTCGGGATTGTTCCGGTTCTGAAAACAGAGATCCACACCAGCCCCCCGGCCGACATTGACAGTAATGAGATCGGCGGCCCTTCTGCCGGCCTGATGTTTTCCCTGGAGGTTTTAAATCGCCTGCAACCGGAAGACCTGACACGAGGACATCAAATCGCAGGTACCGGAACCATTACTGAATCCGGCCAGGTGGGGCAAATCGGGGGTATCCAGTTTAAAATCATGGCCGCAGCCAAAAAAGGAGTTGACATATTTTTATGTCCTGCAGATTCGGGCCCCTACGACCAAAATGAAAAAATTGCAAAAGAAACCGTAAAAAAATATAACTATGCCATGGAAGTTGTTCCGGTTCATTCTTTGGAAGAAGCTGTTCAGTATTTAAAACGTTTGCCAAGTAGAAAACATTGACAGCAGTTGCTTCTGTATCTTATAATAACCCTGTTTTTACACAAGGAGTGGCATCATGCAGATTTCACTGCACAAATTAAAACAAGCAAATGACGGTCTGTTATCAGAGCATGAAACGATTTGTCTCGATCTGGTCGGGGAAGTGCCCGAGCTTACAGAACTGGGCCCTGCCCATGTGACAGCAAGGCTGGAGCTCATCGATCCCGATTTGTTTGTTGTAAAAGCCAGGATCAAGGCACAAGCCAAATTTTCCTGTGCAAAATGTCTGACGGAGTTCAGGCAGGATTTGGAGACGGCCTTGCAGGAATATTTTACCGATGATCCGAATCGGGCGGTAGAATCAGAGGAGCAGGAAATTCATCTCGTTCATGAAAATAAACTGGATTTAACCCCGTTTGTTCGAGAAGCGCTGTTGCTCCAGATTCCTTCTATTCCGGTTTGCCGGGAAGATTGCAAGGGACTTTGTCCCGTATGCGGCCGGAATCAGAATACCGATCCTTGCCATTGCCAGGTCAGAACGGTTGATCCAAGGCTCGCAGCACTGGAGAATTGGCATGAATCTGACGGATAGAAGGCGGTTGAAAATTCCCGGACTTGTGTTACATTCTTGGAGGGGGTGAAACTGATGGCAGTACCTTTCAGACGTACTTCAAAAACACGTAAACGCAAACGCCGTACCCATTACAAGCTTTCTGTACCGGGTATGGTAAAATGCCCGCAATGCGGAGCACCAAAATTGTCCCACCGTGTATGCAAAGAGTGTGGATACTATAAAGGCTCGGAAGTTGAAGGAGTAGTCAATGAATAATCAGCTTGCTGGAGCCGAAGCAAGAGCCGGCAGCCTGTTTTGCCAGGCTCTTGTTTTTTGTTGCCAAATGAATGGTTTTTTTATATACTGGTTTTAGTACCAGGTATTAATAACAGATCATAATTTATTTTATTCGCTGAAGGTGGTGACTCCGATATGCGTCTGTCCAAAAAAGAGCGGCAATGCCAGGTGGCCCGGGCCTTCAAGGAAGAGCCGTTTCTGACCGATGAGGAATTGGCGAAAAGGTTTGGCGTCAGTATCCAGACCATTCGTCTGGACCGGTTGGAACTGGGGATTCCGGAGCTGCGCGAGCGGATCAAGCTGATGGCAGAAAGCCATTTTGACCGTGTCCGGTCATTGTCGTTGGAAGAAGTAATCGGAGAAATTGTTGATTTGCAGCTCGATCATAGCGGAGTTTCCATCCTTGAAATAAAGAAGGAATATGTATTTGCCCGCAATGGTATTGCTCGCGGCCATATTTTGTTTGCCCAGGCAAACTCGCTTGCGGTTGCAGTGGTCGATGCGGAAGTTGCCTTGACGGGAGCAGCCGGTGTCCGATTTATACGTCCGGTTTATTTGGGGGAAAAATGTATTGCAAGGGCAACCGTTGTTAAAAACCTGCCAACCAGGCTGCAGGTGGATGTGATTACCAAGGTGAAAGGCGAAACAGTTTTTCAGGGAACCTTTGACGTATACCGTATGGAAAACAGGGAGCTTGCTAAGGAGGAGCAATAATGCGGATTGCAATCGATGCACATGGAGGAGACCATGCACCGGATGCTGTAATAGAAGGAATAAAACTTGCCAGGGAAAAATGGCCGGATTTGGAGATTGTGTTGATTGGCACGCAGGAGATCGCTGAAAAATTTGATTTGTCCCACGTTGAATTTGTGGCTGTAACGGAAATAATTGAACCTGATGACAAACCGGCAATTGCAGTTCGCCGCAAGAAAGATTCATCAATGGTTGTCGGTTGCAAGATGGTTCGGAAAGGAGAGGCAGACGCGTTTATCAGCGGCGGGAATACAGGTGCGCTGATGGCGGCCGGTTTTTTCCATGTAGGTAGGATGAAAGGAGTGGATCGCCCTGCGCTTGCTCCTGTGTTTCCAACGCTGACCGGAAAAGGGTTGCTTGTACTGGATGTCGGTGCAAATCCGGAAGCAAAGCCGGAACATCTGTGCCAATATGCAACAATGGGCAGCATTTATGCGGAAAAAGTGCTGGGGTTTGATTCGCCGCGCGTTGGGTTGCTGAATATCGGGACAGAATCGGGGAAAGGTACGGAATTGACCAAGGAAGCTTTTTTAAGGCTGGAAAAAGATCACTCCATCCAGTTTGTGGGCAATGTAGAAGCGCGCGATATTCTGGAAGGCCCCTGTGAGGTTCTCGTTTGTGACGGGTTTAGCGGAAATATTTTGCTGAAAAACACAGAAGGTGTGGCCAAGGCTATTTTCAGCCGCTTTAAACAGGAACTCACAGCAAGTCTGTTTACAAAGCTGGCGGCAGCCATCCTGAAACCGCGCCTGAAGAAATTTGCCCGGGAACTGGATTACAAGGAGCATGGAGGCGCTCCGCTTCTCGGATTGAGAGGCCCTGTGATCAAAGCGCACGGTTCTTCTGATGCGAAGGCATTTTTCAATGCAATTCGCCAGGCTCGTCTTTTTTTGGAGAAAGAAGTGATTTCACAAATCGAAGAGGAATTGTCCCGTCAAAAAGGAGTGGGAAAATGAGATCGGTAGGTATTTTGGGAACAGGTTCTTATGTGCCTGAGAAAGTGTTGACCAACAGTGATCTTGAAAAAATGGTGGATACCAACGATGAGTGGATTGTAAGCAGGACTGGTATCCGCGAACGGCGAATTGCTGCTCCGGAGGAAGCATCATCGGACCTGTCCGTCAAAGCGGCCGAGAAAGCCTTGAAGTCAGCGGGAGTAAGCGCAGAGGAAATTGATCTCATTATTGTAACTACCGTAACTCCCGATATGAACTTCCCGGCAACCGCTTGTCTGGTACAGGAGAAACTGGGTGCCAAAAAAGCAGGAACCTTTGATCTGTCTGCTGCGTGTACCGGCTTTATTTACGGAGTCTCCACAGCTGCCCAGTTTATTGCCACCGGTGTGTACAATCATATTCTGGTGGTGGGTGTGGAGTGTCTGTCCCGGATCATGGACTGGACTGACCGAAATACTTGTGTCCTGTTTGGCGATGGAGCCGGAGCAGCGGTGTTGGGGCCGGTTGAGAAAGGATACGGCTTTCAATCATTCGTGCTGGGTGGAGACGGTTCCGGCGGTGAATTGCTGAAACTCCCGGCAGGTGGGTCCCGTCTTCCCGCAACAGAAGAAACAGTCAAGGCGCGACAGCATTATATCTATATGGCAGGCAGGGAAGTATTCAAGTTTGCTGTTCGCGTCATGGGAAGCGCAACTGAAGAGGCGCTTGCCAAAGCCGGATTGACGAAAGAGGATATTGACTTTCTGGTTCCACACCAGGCAAACATTCGCATTATCGATTCAGCAGTAAAACGCCTGGGGTTGACAGAGGATAAGGTGATTGTCAATCTGGACCGTTATGGCAACATGTCTTCTGCTTCGATTCCGGTCGCACTGGATGAGGCAATTCAGGCCGGCAAGATCGAAAAGGGCGATACGGTTGTGTTGTGCGGCTTTGGCGGAGGCTTAACCTGGGGAGCCACTGTAATCAAGTGGGCCTGATCAGAACTGAGGAGGGATGATATTGGGTAAAATTGCATTTGTTTTTCCAGGACAAGGATCACAAAAAGTTGGAATGGGTTGGGAAATTTTCAAAGCAAGTGAACGGGCCAGACAGATTTATTCCATCGCAGATCAAACATTGGGTTATTCCTTGTCACTTCTCTGTTTTGACGGTCCGGAAGAACAACTTCGGCTGACGGCCAATACACAACCCGCAATTTTGACGACAAGCATTGCCTTGCTGGAGGTATTTAACGAACTGTCTGATCTGAAGCCGGATTTTGTCGCCGGTCACAGCCTGGGAGAATATACAGCGTTGGTTGCAGCCGGTTCTCTTTCATTTAAGGATGCAGTCCTGGCTGTACATAAACGGGGGACATACATGGAGGAAGCGGTTCCGGCTGGTGTCGGAGCCATGTCCGCGATCATGAATCTGGACAGGAACAAACTGGAAGAGGTATGCAAACAGGTATCCCGGGAAAAGCATGTAGTAGAGCCTGCCAATTATAATTCGCCTGGCCAGATTGTGATCTCCGGTCACAAGGATGCCGTCCAGGAGGCAGGGGAAAAAGCTGCTGAAGCGGGAGCGCGCCGTGTCATTCCTCTTTCTGTCAGCGGACCATTTCATTCTTCGCTGATGAAGCCGGCTGCGGATCGTTTGGCGGATCATCTGGCCTCCATTTCCATTCAGGAGGCAAATGTGCCGGTTGTGGCCAACGCCATTGCCGAAGGTGTCAGCCAGCCGGAAGAAATCAACCGGTTGTTGGTCAAACAGGTGGCTTCACCAGTGTTATGGGAGGACAGTGTTCGTTATATGCTTGCCCAGGGTGTGGATACCTTTGTCGAGTTTGGTGCAGGCAATGTGTTGTCCGGACTGGTGAAAAAGGTAAACCGCAAGGTAAAAACGATCTCTGTCCAGGATCCCGAGACACTGAAGCAGGCAGTAGAAACACTTCAATCCCTTTATCAACCGGAAGGAGAGTCAGCCAATGTTAACGGATAAAGTAGCGGTTGTAACCGGCGGTTCGCGCGGGATCGGAAGAGCGATTGCCCTTTCGCTGGCAAAAGCGGGAGCGGATGTGGCCATCTTTTATGCCGGAAACCATACAGCTGCCGAAGAGACCGTTGCCGCTATCAGGGAAACAGGGCGCAAAGCGGCGGCATTCCAGGTGGACGTTTCCCGGAGTGATCAGGTGGAGAAGGCCTTTAAAGAAGTCCAGTCTTCCCTCGGTCAGGTAAACATTCTGGTCAACAATGCCGGAATTACACGGGACAACTTGTTGATGCGAATGAAGGAAGACGAATGGGATCAGGTGATCGATACCAACCTGAAAGGAGTTTTCCTGTGCACCAAAGCCGTAGCCCGGTCCATGATGAAACAGCGGAGTGGACGCATCATTAACATCAGCTCCGTGGTAGGTGTGGCCGGAAATCCGGGACAGGCCAACTATGTGGCTGCCAAGGCAGGTGTTATCGGCTTGACCAAGACAACTGCCAGGGAGTTGGCCAGTCGCGGCATCACGGTAAACGCAGTTGCGCCAGGATATATCGAGACAGACATGACGGCCGGACTGGACGAGCAGATCAAGCAGCAGATGTTGGCTGCAATTCCGCTTGCCACATTTGGAAAACCGGAAGATATTGCGGAACTTGTAACATTTCTTGCTTCAGATTCCGCCCGGTATATTACCGGCCAAACCATCCATGTTGATGGCGGAATAGCCATGTAAGCTTCAGATTGCTTGTAACAGAACGTTTTCGTATAATACGAAAGGGAGGTGAAAGAAATGGCTGCAGAAACATTGGAGCGTGTGAAAAAGATCATCGTTGAGAGCTTGAATGTAGATCCGAGTGAAGTAACCATGGAAGCAAATATCAAGGAAGATCTCGGAGCTGACTCTCTCGACGTGGTTGACCTCATCATGGAACTCGAAGATGAATTCGATATGGAGATTTCCGATGAAGAGGCTGAAAAGATCACCACTGTCGGTGATGTGATTGAATACATCGAAAAAAACAAATAAGTATTCCTTCATACTTATTTTATAAAGTCCCGTGTTCATGCGGGACTTTAACACACATCTTCGTATGAATGAGGAAAGGCGGTGGACCAGATGAATCGGGTAGTCATCACTGGTCTTGGAGTCATTTCTCCTCTTGGCAATGATATCAATACTTTTTGGAACAATATCGTCCAGGGGAAATCCGGAGTCGGTTTGATTACACAATTTGATACCTCCGAGTTTGCCGTAAAAATTGCGGCCGAAGTAAAAGATTTCAACCCCGTGGATTTTATAAATAAAAAAGATGCGAGACGGATGGATCGCTTTGTACAGTTTGCTGTGGCTGCCGCAAAAATGGCACTGGAAAACGCGGAACTGGATATGGACAAAGTGGATCCCGAACGGGTTGGTACCTATATTGGATCGGGAATAGGCGGACTGGCAACCCTTGAAGAACAGCACAAGGTATTGCTTAACCGTGGTCCCCGCCGGGTAAGTCCCTTTTTTGTTCCGATGATGATTGCCAATATGGCATCCGGAATTGTTTCCATTCAGATTGGGGCAAAAGGGCCAAGCAGTGCGGCCATCTCGGCCTGCGCCACTGGAACGCACAGTGTCGGCGATGCCTTCAAGATATTGCAGCGCGGCGATGCCGATGTCATGATTGCAGGCGGAACCGAGGCAACCATTTTGCCAATGGCGGTAGCCGGTTTTTCAGCGATGGGGGCCCTGTCCACACGCAATGATGAACCGGAAAAGGCAAGCCGCCCGTTTGACAGGGACCGCGACGGTTTTGTCATGGGAGAAGGTGCAGGTGTCCTGGTGATGGAAACACTGGAACATGCACAAAGGCGTGGAGCAAATATCATTGCTGAAGTGGCAGGATATGGAATGACATCAGATGCTTATCATCTGACAAGCCCGGCTCCGGAAGGTGAAGGAGCCAAACGTTGCATGGAGATGGCAATGAAGGATGCGGGCATGAAGGCGGAAGATTTTGATTATATTAATGCGCATGGTACATCCACTGATTATAACGACAAGTTTGAAACGATGGCGATCAAGGGTGCTTTCAAGGAACACGCTTATAAACTGGCGGTCAGCTCAACCAAGTCGATGACCGGCCACTTGCTTGGTGCCGCTGGCGGGATTGAAACGATTGTGTCAGCACTCAGCATCAAAAACCAGGTTGTTCCGCCTACGATCAATCTGGAAAATCCTGATCCGGAATGTGATCTGGATTATGTTCCGAATGAAGCACGGCAAATGCGCGTTCGTGCAGCTTTGTCAAATTCACTCGGCTTTGGTGGACATAATGCGACGATTGCCCTGAAGGAGTACCTTGAAGCATAACGAAAAGAGGTGAATGGGATGAATCTGTCGCAATTGGAGCAAAGTACGGGGCTGAAATTTCGTAACCGTAAACTATTCCAGCAAGCATTCACCCACACTTCATTTACGCATGAGAGAAAAAATAACGGCATCCATCCGGATAATGAACGGCTGGAGTTTTTGGGAGATGCCGTACTGGAACTGGCGGTTTCCGAGTATTTGTTTCATCGTTACCCCAAAATGAGCGAAGGTGAATTAACACGTACTCGAGCGCGCGTAGTGTGTGAGCCTTCGCTCGCATCTTTTGCCAGGGAACTGGGATTTGGCCAGTATTTGCGCCTGGGCAAAGGAGAGGAGATGACAGGAGGGCGTACGCGTCCGTCGCTGTTGGCTGATGTTTTTGAAGCGTTTATCGGAGCCCTGTTTCTGGACCATGGACTGGAGCAGGTAAAAAAATTCTTGGAACGTGTCGTTTTTTCAAAGATCAATGAGGAATGGCTGGCAACCATCATGGATGCCAAAAGTGGATTGCAGGAAGTCGTGCAGCAGGAGCGGTTGGGGACATTGGAATACCGGATTGTTGATATGCAGGGGCCTGCTCATGACCGCCATTTTGTGGCTGAAGTTTATCTGGACAATAAACCACTTGGCCGGGGGTCTGGACGTTCAAAGAAAGAAGCAGAACAGCAGGCAGCCTTACAAGCGCTGCAAAACTGGAAGAAATAAAAAAAGAGAAACCACCGCTCAGATCGATCACGGTGGTTTTTGTTTTGAAAGCGGGGGGGAGAAATTGTGGAAACCATTGCGCCATATCTCTTTCAACTGTTTTCGGTCATGGCAATTGTACTGCCGGTCTTGGGGGGAATCTTTGCCTTGATCCTGCTGTGGCGGGCGGTCAGGGCCCTGGAGGGTATCCATAAAACATTGGAGAAACTGGGAAACGAAAAGGAAAAGTGACCGGGATCTGTCTGGACTTGATGACAAAGTGGCTGGGAGAATTCCGATCCTTCGTTCCGGTTGCTTCGTCTGGAAGCAGCTGCGTTTGTGCAACACAGGCAAGGGAAAGCCGGTTGTGGCAGATTTTTTGTTCGATTCTTCGCTTGATCAAAAGCTCCCGGTCACTTCGGCCACTTGGGAGGACAGGAGGCTTTCTTTTCTGTCCGGGTTTATATTTTCAGGCTGTACAGTTGCTTCCGTTTCCCGTGCAGGTATAGACCGTTCTGTCATCCTGTTTTATAATTGATAATAAATATCATTATCAAACGGACAGAAAGGAGAGGTTCCCATGCTCCTCTCATCCCGTATAAGCCAGGTTTTATCGGATGAATTCGGTGTTTTTTCCAACAACGAAGATTTATCCCGTTTTCCAACCCTGTTTTCCTTGCGGGATTTTCTGAAGAGGGAATCTTGTCTCACCCTGCTTTTAAAATGGTCTGACAAGACGCAGACGGTACCCGCTGCAGCTGCGTCCCAGATTGCCAAACAATACAGTTTTGCTGTTGTCGTTCCGGCTCTGTATGCGATGAGTGCCCTGAATGAGCGCCTCAATTTATCCCTGGACAATGTCCGGATCCGGATCGGTAATCAGGATCAGAAAAGGAGAATCAGGCTGCAACTGTGTGACTGGGAAACGATCTCTCTAACAGGTGACCGCCAATGCGGGCGGGAGCAATTGTTGAAAACACTGTTTATCCATCATATCTCCCCGCTCTGGAACCACTTGCATCAGTTGACCGGAATCTCCCGTTCTGTATTGTGGGAGAATCTGGCCGTCGTTGTATACTGGCTGTATGAAAAGAAACTGAAGGTAGATGAAGCAGGGGAAATGTCTTATGCCCGGGATGATTTTTATCATTTGCTTTATGACTTGCCAAAAGAGTTCTTTCAGGAAAAGATCCAACCGCTGAGGCATTTTTATCATCCGCCTGTCAGGAGTTCGGATTCAAAAACTCCGGTCCGGTATCGAAAAACCTGCTGTCTGCATTACATGACCGGATCCGGGGGAGTATTTTGCGGCAATTGTCCGCAGAAACAGGAAAAGGAACAGAAAAGCAAATCCATATAGGATGCCGGCAAGCCATTTCGAAAAATAGTCGAAGTTGGCTTGTTTTTTTAACGATACTTGCAAAAGAATCCTCCGGCTTGTTCAAATGGCTGGATGAACGGTGCGCCGGGCAGGAAAGGCGTTTTTTAGCCCTCTTGCAAACCTGACAGAGGTTTTTCCACATGATTTTCTACCCTGTCATTCATCTTGACGGATGAAACGGCATGAAAAATCGGACAGAAATGTTCAACCCGTTTTTTCTGTATGACATTTTGTCCTTGTGGTTATCAGAAAAATAGATACGGTCTGCCCCTGTTTCCTCTTGTACAAAGGAAATTGCTGTGTCTGTTTCGAAGTACAATATCACGCTGAATCATCAGGATTCGGAATAATTTAAAAGTGCTTTCGTGTTTGCTGCAGAAAGCAGGAATCGATGATGGACAAGCCTGAGTGGAAAGGTTCGCGGGAAAGTCCGGTTTACAGATAAAGATCAAATATTAGAGGGACCCGAAAGGAGAAATTTAGATGGATCCTTGTTCATATAAAGATTTTCTAAAAGTAGAAATGCATATTGGACAGATTGTCCGTGTGGAATCCTTTCCCAAAGCCAGGAAACCGGCTTACAAGTTATGGATTGATTTCGGGCCGGAAATGGGGATCAAAAAGAGCAGCGCACAGATAACCGAACGCTATAAACCGGAAGAACTGGAAGGAAAAAAGATTGTTGCTGTAACCAATCTGCCGCCCAAAAAGATTGCCGGTTTTCAATCAGACGTGCTGGTATTGGGTGTGGATTCGTGTGAAGGTGGAGTTTCACTGCTTGGAATTGATCATGACGCCCCTCCCGGAAGCCGGGTATACTGATGGATGCAGCCCGGAATCAGCTTTTGTGCTAAAATATATCAGTTGCTTTTTATAATTTTTTGGGGAGAGGAGGGCTGTTATTGTATTTAAAACGATTGGAAATGACTGGATTCAAATCCTTTGCCGACCGGACCGAACTGGAGTTTGTTCCGGGAATTACGGCCGTTGTCGGACCAAATGGCAGCGGAAAAAGCAACGTGACAGACGGGATTCGTTGGGTGCTTGGCGAACAGAGCGCAAAATCACTGCGCGGCAATAAAATGGAAGATGTTATCTTTGCCGGAAGCGATACCCGCAAACCGGTTGGCTGTTGCGAAGTATCGATGACGTTTGACAACACCGACCGCCGTCTGCCGCTTGATTACGCGGAAGTTACCGTAACCAGGCGTGTTTACCGTTCTGGTGAAAGCGAATATCTGTTGAACCGGCAGCCTTGCCGTTTGAAGGATATTCATGAATTGTTCATGGATACGGGAATCGGAAAAGATGCTTACTCGATGATCGGGCAAGGCAAGATCGACGAGATACTCAGCTCCAAATCAGAAGACCGCCGCATCATTTTTGAGGAAGCAGCAGGGATTGTCAAATACAAAACACGGAAAAAGGAAGCTGAAAAAAAACTGGATGCGACCGGGCAAAACCTCGCCCGCATTCACGACCTGATCCATGAAATTGAAATGCAGATTGAGCCGCTCCATGAGCAGGCGGAAAAAGCCAAGCGGTATAAAGAGTTGAAAGAGAAACTGAAACATGTGGAGACCGGCTTGTATGTACATAAAATTGAAAGTTTGCATGCCGAATGGAAAAAAACTGCGGTTCAGGCAGAAAAACTGAAGGAAACGCTGATATCGCTGGCCACCGAGGTAACCAGAAAAGAGACCGCCCTGGAGGAATTGAAGGGGCAGTTGCATGACCAGGAGAAAAAATGGGAGCAGATACAAGCGGATTTGCTCGCAGTCAGCAAAGAACTGGAAAAAAGTGAAGGTCAGAGAGAAGTTCATATGGAGCGGGCAAAAAACCGCAAGCAAAACGCCCGTCAATTGGCAGACCAGTTGGCCCGCCTGGAAAGTGAAGAGCAGCGACTCAGTGAAGAAGAAAAACGGATAGTTGAACAGTTGCAGCAGAAGAACAGGGATTTTCAGGAAAAGCAGACCAGTCTCGCCGCACTGCAACAGCAATTGTCCAAGGCAGAAGACAACAGTGAACAGCAATTGCAGGAGTTGACCGCAACATGGCAGGCCCGGGAAAAAGAACTGGTGCAACTGGCCAGTGAAAAACAATATACACAGGAAAATCTTGAACTGACCAGACAGCGCATGGATTCCATGGATGAAGTAAAAAAACGGCTGGATCGGGAAAAGGCAGAGCATGAAAAGCAAACAGCCCGGCTGGCTGATGAACTGGAAGGGGTCGAACAGGCGCTGAAGTTCGCTGCAGAGCAGGTTCAAACATTGGCTTCCAAACGAACCAGGCTGGAGCAGGAAGAAAAAAAATGGACTGAAAAATCCCGCAAGATCGGGCAGGAATTGAATCGTTTGCGTTCGAGACTTGACTGGATGAAAGAGATTGAAGCGGAGCATCAGGGATTTATGCAAGGAGTCAAGGAAGTGCTCCGTGCCCGGGATCGGCAAGTGCCTTATTTGCAAGGGATTCATGGTGCCGTGGCCGAACTGGTTCAGGTGCCCCGGCATCTTGAGGCGGCAATAGAAACAGCATTGGGAGGAGCCTTGCAGCATGTCGTCGTCGAGGATGAGGCAACCGGGCGAAACGGCATACGCTATTTGAAAGAGAAGAAGTTGGGGCGAGCCACCTTTTTGCCGCTGGATATTGCCAGACCGCGTTCCCTGCCGGAGAAGGAACTGGCGTTATGCCGGAAAGCAGATGGTTTTGTAGGGGTGGCTGCGGATCTGGTGCAAAGTGAACCACGTTATCGGACACTGATCTCTTCACTGCTGGGGCTTGTCGTGGTGACACGCACCCTGGAGCAGGCCAATAACCTTGCCCGTATCCTTTCTTACCGTTTCCGGGTCGTCACATTGGATGGAGATGTTGTCAATCCGGGCGGCTCCATGACTGGCGGCAGCCGCAAACCGGCAAATACCAATCTGTTGGGGCGCTCCCGCCAGATCGGGGAATTGGAGAAGAAAATAAGTGAATATGAGGAAGAAGCCGGGCAAATTGGCCGGGAATTGGAAAATATTGCCGAGCAGATGAAGCAACTGGATGACGAATGGGAACAGGTGCGAAAACAGGGAGAAGAACGGCGGCTGAAAGAGCAGGATCTCAGAGGAAGGGAACGGGAACTGGATCTGCTCCGGAAAACACTGGCCGATAAAGAAAAGACGCTGCTGGCAGAGATGGAACAGGCCAGCCGGCAAGAGGAACAGTTTCAGGAACAGCTGGCCGGGATTGAGCAGAAGATGGCTGCTTTGCAAACCGAGCGGGATGCGCTTGAACAGCAATTGCAAGATTCCCGGGCCCGATTGAAGGAACAGGCGGATGCCAGGGAAGAGGTGCATGAACAGGCGACCCGGCTTCGAATCCAGACTGCCGCCCTGCAGCAGGAAGTCTCCAATCTGACGCAGAACCGGGAGCGAATCCAGGCTGAAATACAGCGTGTCAAAGAGCAAAAACGTGAAACTTGCACCGGGTTGGAAGAGCTGGAAAGCTGTCAGGCAAGCGACCAGTCCGGGATGAACCGTCTGGAAGAAACGATTGCCGGGCTTAAGGAACGAAAAGAACAGGTCCAGGCGAAACTGGACAAAATTCGCTTCCATCGTGAACAGTTGCAGCTTGAACGGGACAGCATGGAAAAGGAAGTTCGCCAGCTTCAGCTGGAACATCGCAAACAGGATCGCCAGTTGCACGAGCATGAAGTCCGGGCCAACCGCCTTGATGTGGAACTGAACCACCTGCTTGGCAAACTGGCAGAAGAATACGAGATCAGCTTTGAGCGGGCCAAACAGTTGTATGCGGTCCCGGATGAACCCAAACAGGCAGAAAAAGAGGTACGTTCCCTTAAAGGACAAATAGCTGCCCTTGGAGAGGTCAATCTTGGTGCGATTGATGAATATGCGCGTTTAAAAGAACGTTATGATTTCCTCAGAAGTCAGGAAGCCGATCTGCTGGAAGCCAGGGAAAAGCTGTTTGAAATTATTCATCAACTGACGGATGAAATGAGCCGGCGCTTTGAGGAAAGCTTCCAACTGATCCGGATGGAGTTCCAGCACGTGTTTGTCAGGATGTTTGGCGGCGGGCGGGCCGATCTCAAGTTAAGCGATCCTGGCAACCTGCTGGAAACAGGAATAGACATCGTTGCCCAGCCTCCTGGCAAAAAACTGCAAAACCTGAATTTGCTCTCTGGTGGAGAGCGGGCGTTGACTGCGCTGGCTCTGCTGTTTGCCGTCCTGCAAATCAGACCGGTGCCGTTTTGCGTGCTGGATGAAGTGGATGCTGCTCTGGATGAAGCCAATTTGACCCGCTATACAGAGTACATGAAAGTTTTTTCCGGCAAAACACAGTTTATTATCATTACCCATCGCAAGCACACCATGGAAGGTGCCGATGTGCTGTACGGAATTACAATGCAGGAATCAGGGGTTTCCAAACTGGTATCCGTGAAGCTGGAGGAGTATGATAAAGAGAGAACGGAGGCAACAAGCAAAGTTTAGGGTAACAGGAGGAAGAACATGAGTTTTTTCCAGAAGCTGAAAGAAAGTGTTCAACAGAAAACCGGAACCGTTACACAAAAATTTATGAAGGGTTTAAGCAAGACCAGCAATCAATTTGTAGGCGCGATTTCCGATTTGTTCAGCAGAAGCAGCAAGATTGATGAAGATTTGTATGAGGAACTGGAAGAGATCTTGATCAGTGCCGATGTCGGCGTCAAAACCACCATGGATTTGGTCGGGCACTTGCAGGAAGAAGTGAAGGCAAGAAAAATAAAAGACCCGGCCGAACTGAAATCGCTGTTGTCTGAAGTAATCAGCGAGATCTTGGTCCGGAATGAAGAGAAACAGCATCTTGCATTAAATGAAGACGGACTGACGGTCATTCTGTTTGTGGGAGTAAACGGAGTCGGCAAAACGACCACAATCGGCAAGCTGGCTTACCGTTTTAAAAATGAAGGGAAAAAAGTGGTGCTGGCTGCCGGGGATACTTTTCGCGCCGGGGCAATTGAACAACTGGAGGCGTGGGGCAAGCGGGCCGGTGTTGATGTGATCCGGCACCAGGCCGGTTCCGACCCGGCTGCGGTCATTTACGACGGCATCCATGCCGCCAGGTCCCGAAAAGCGGATATTCTGCTGTGTGATACGGCTGGCCGCCTGCAAAACAAAGTGAACCTGATGGAAGAATTGAAGAAGGTTCATCGCGTCGTGCAGCGGGAAGTGCCCGGAGCGCCGCATGAGGTGTTGCTGGTGCTTGATGCGACAACCGGCCAGAATGCCCTGATTCAGGCCAAACAGTTCGGACAGGCTGTCAACGTGTCGGGAATCGTATTGACAAAACTGGACGGAACAGCCAAGGGAGGCATGGTAATCGCGATCAACCATGAGTTGAACTTGCCTGTGAAACTGGTCGGGCTTGGTGAAAAAGCGGATGATTTGCAGGATTTTGACTCTGAGCAGTTTTTGCATGCGCTGTTCCGGGATATGATTGAAGCAGAAGACGGAAAGGCGTAAAAAATCATGGCAGGATTCAAGGAAAAAACCTTGACATCCTGTCTGGTCTCCGTTATATTATACACCTGTAAAGGCGATTGCCTTGACGGTATATGGGGTGTGGACTCCCGTGTTGGATCAGACAACAAAAATGAACTTATTATACGATTTTTACGGTTCATTGTTGACAGAGAAACAGCGAGCATTGCTTGAATTATATTATTCTGAAGACTGGTCGCTCGGCGAGATTGCCGAACATCAGGAAGTCTCCCGCCAGGCAGTTTATGAGGCGATCAAACGGGCTCAATCGCGGATGCTGGAGCTGGAAGAGAAACTCGGGCTTTTAAGCCAGTATCTGAAACGGCAACAGATCATGGAAAAGATCAGGGAGCAATTACGCCAAATGCCGGAAGCATACGAATGTGTCAGGGAGTTGTTGGATCAACTGGCCGAGCTTGACTAATCAGCCATGTGAGGAGGGGTCATCATGGCGTTTGAAGGGTTGTCGGAAAGACTGCAATCCGTGATGCGAAAGCTTCGCGGCAAGGGAAAAGTGACTGAAGCTGACGTAAAGGAAGCGATGCGTGAGGTTCGCCTGGCCTTGTTGGAAGCGGATGTCAACTTCAAGGTTGTCAAGGACTTTGTCAATCGTGTGAGAGAACGTGTCGTTGGACAGGAAGTGATGAAAAGCCTGACCCCCGGTCAACAGGTAATCAAGGTGGTAAATGAAGAGTTGACCGCGCTGATGGGGGGAAAGCAAAGCAAACTGAATCAAGCCCCCAAATCACCAACGGTGATTATGATGGTTGGATTGCAGGGGGCCGGTAAAACAACAACTTCCGGTAAATTGACCCGTTATTTGCAAAAGCAGAATCGCCGCACCCTGCTGGTGGCAGGAGATGTTTATCGTCCGGCGGCAATCAGGCAGCTTGAAGTTTTGGGAGCCAGCCTTAATACACCCGTGTTTTCCCTGGGCGACAAGGAAAGCCCTGTCGAAATCGCCAAACGCGGGGTACAGAAGGCCAGGGAAGAAGGCTTCGATTACGTCATCATCGATACAGCCGGACGCTTGCATATTGATGACGAAATGATGGGTGAACTGCGGGAAATCCGTGAACAGGTATCTCCTGACGAAATCCTCCTGGTCGTTGATGCGATGACCGGTCAGGATGCCGTAAATGTAGCGGAAAGTTTTAACAGGCAATTGGGATTAACCGGCGTTGTTTTGACCAAACTGGATGGAGATACCCGGGGAGGTGCCGCCCTGTCGGTCAAAGCAGTAACGAATTGCCCGATCAAGTTTGTAGGGGTGGGGGAAAAGACCGATGCCCTGGAACCATTCTATCCGGATCGGATGGCCTCCAGGATCCTTGGCATGGGCGATGTGCTCACTTTGATTGAAAAAGCCCAATCCGCAGTGGATGAGGAAAAAGCCAAGGACCTGCAACGAAAGATGCGTACCTTGTCCTTTACATTTGATGATTTTCTGGAGCAGTTGCAACAGGTACGCAATATGGGACCGCTTGAAGACATGCTTTCGATGTTGCCGGGTACAGGACAGATGAAAGGTCTTAAAAACATCCAGGTGGATGAAAAACAGCTGGTCCGGGTTGAGGCGATTATCCGCTCAATGACGCCTGAGGAAAAATCCCATCCGGAGATCCTGAATGCCAGCAGGCGCAAACGGATTGCCAAGGGCAGCGGCACGACAGTCCAGGATGTGAATCGTCTGATCAAGCAGTTTGGTGATATGAAAAAAATGATGAAGCATTTTACCCAGATGGCAAAGGGAAGGAAAAAGAAACGCGGCGGTTTCCGCTTCCCCTTTATGTCATGAACCGGGAATTGATTATGATGAGGAGGTGAAAGACATGGCAGTGAAAATCCGGCTGAGACGCATGGGTGCCAAAAAAGCACCATTTTACCGTGTAGTTGTAGCAGATTCCCGTGCGCCGCGTGATGGACGCACAATTGACGAAATCGGCTACTACAATCCGGTCACCGATCCGGCCACCGTTAAAATCGATGAAGAGAAAGCTCTCTCCTGGCTTGCTAACGGTGCACAACCTTCCGACACGGTTCGCAATCTGTTCCGTAAAGAAGGAATCCTGAAAAAAGTGCATGAACAAAAAAGTGTCAAGAAATAACGTCTTCTTGATAGACAGGAGGACAAACCATGAAGGAACTGATTGAATACATTGTAAAGGCGCTTGTTGACCATCCGGAGCAGATTCAGATTGTTGAATATGAAAAGGATGGAGTAACCGTCTACAAGCTGTCCGTTGCTGAAGAAGACACCGGCAAGGTTATCGGGAGACAGGGACGGATTATCCAGGCGATCCGCACCGTGGCCAAAGTGGCTGCCTGGAAGGAGAATAAACGGATATGGGTGGAAATCTCTTGAACAGCGAGTATCTGCTTGTTGGCCGAATTGTTGGTACACACGGCATTCGCGGGGAAGTTCGTGTCCAATCAAACACCGATTTTCCGGAAGTTCGTTTTGCTCCCGGCAGTAGGCTGATTCTTCTTCCGCCCGGGGAGCAGGACCCTGTTGGATTGACCGTGGAGAAAAGCCGCCCGCACAAATCCGTTTACCTGATCAAGTTCCGGGAATGGGACAATATCAGTCAGGCGGAGCCTTTTAAAAAGGGAATGCTGGCAGTTACAAAGGAAAATCGGGTGCCTGTTGACGAAGAGGAAGGGGAATATTATTTCTACCAGATTGTCGGGTTAACCGTGGTGACGACCGATGGCAGGGAAATCGGTCACGTAAAGGAAATTATGCCCCTGCCGGCCAATGACGTATGGGTTGTCCGGTCTAGTGAAACGGGGAAAGAAGTCTTGATTCCTTATATATCTGAGATTGTCAAAGAGGTGGATCTCAGTCAGAAGCGCATCACAATTGAATGGATGGAAGGACTGGCTTAGGATTGGCACATATTCGCTTTGATGTATTGACTCTTTTTCCCGAGATGTTTGAAGGATTCTTGCATTCAAGTATAATTCATAGAGCTCGCGAAAAAGGGCTGATTGCTACCAATATCGTTAACTTTCGCGACTATGCGACAGACCGTCACCGGACGGTAGATGATGTGCCGTATGGCGGCGGTGGCGGAATGGTGTTGAAGCCGGAACCGTTGTTTCGTGCGGTAGATGATTTGACCCAAGGCCTGCCACGTCCCCCCATTTTGTTGATGTCGCCGCAAGGTGAAACATACACGCAAAAAAAAGCAGAACAATTGGCCACAAATTCCCGGTTGATCATCCTTTGCGGACATTATGAAGGATTTGATGAGCGGATCAGGGAGCACCTGGCAACAGAAGAAATCTCCATCGGCGATTTCGTTTTGACAGGCGGGGAATTGCCGGCTATGATGCTGATCGACAGCATCAGCCGCCTCATTCCGGGCGTACTCGGCAATGAAACGTCTGCGGTGACCGATTCTTTCTCAACAGGACTCCTTGAATATCCTCAATATACACGGCCGGCTGATTTTCGCGGGTTGAAGGTGCCAGAGGTTCTTTTGTCGGGGCATCATGCCAAAATTGAAAAATGGCGGCGGGAACAGGCCCTTCTGAGAACCTGGCAAAGGAGACCGGAGTTGCTGAAGACAGCATCGCTAACGGAAGAGGATCGCCTTTTTCTGAAGAAGCTTTCTAAAGAGGCTGACCCGGATGTGTAAATTGTATTCAATCAGGTACTTATGGTAAAATAACTCCGTTCTGATCAGGGAAACGGGTATTCAGACAGAAAAACCGACAAAAAGGAAGGAGGTTGGATGGCTATGCGTCCGATTATTCGTGAATTGACAGAAGAACAACTTCGCAAGGATATTCCGCAATTTCGCGCAGGTGATACACTTCGTGTCCATGTGCGTGTTAAAGAGGGGCAACGTGAACGGATCCAGGTTTTTGAAGGAGTTGTAATTCAACGCCGCGGAGGTGGAATTTCCGAAACATTTACCGTCCGCAAAATTTCTTACGGGGTTGGTGTAGAACGTACCTTCCCGCTCCATTCACCGCGTATTGAAAAGATCGAGGTGATCCGCCGCGGTAAAGTACGCCGTGCAAAATTGTATTACTTGCGCAATCGGCGTGGTAAAGCGGCCCGCATCAAAGAAATCCATCAAAAATAATAAGTTCAAAAAAAAGGGCTGGGAGTGCTTTCTCAAGCCCTTTTTCTCACATCCCGTGAAATCATCCGAGTGGGGGAAAGCCGATGAACTCATATACCCCTCGTACAAACAGAATCAAACAGGAGAGAATGCAAATAAAAGTGAGCAGAACATTGGATTGGTTTCGGGCACTTTCAGTCGCTGTGATTTTGGCGGTTGTGATCCGCTTGTTTGTATTTGAACCATTTTCAGTATCTGGTCCGTCTATGCAGGAAACAATGCATACCGGGGATCTGGTGCTGGTCAACAAATTGGCCTATAAATTCGGGCAACCCAAACGGGGAGAGATCGTTGTCTTTCACGCAAGTGAAAACAAGGACTTTATCAAACGGGTAATTGCCTTGCCCGGTGAAACGGTGGAGGCGAAAAACAACAAAATCCTGGTCAACGGAAAAATCGTGAAAGAATCCTATATTGCTGATTATGTTCGAACCATGGATTTTGATGAAATCCGGGTACCAGAGGGCAGAGTATTTGTGTTGGGAGACAATCGGCTTAACAGTACGGACAGCCGGGCAATCGGGTCAATCCCGATTTCTGAACTGGTTGGGCGGGCCGAATTAATTTACTGGCCTATTGCTGAATTTAAAGAGTTGTAGGTTGGATGAGAAGAAGGAGCGAGACGTGACTCCTTCTTCCATTTGCGGCAAATTGGAAAAATTCCCCTGTATTGGCAAAAGAGTTAAGAAGGTGATACAGATGGCCATTCAATGGTTTCCGGGACATATGGCAAAAGCACGCAGACAAGTGGAAGAAAAGCTGAAACTGGTAGATATCGTGTTTGAACTTTTGGATGCGCGGCTGCCGATGTCCAGCAGAAATCCGATGATGGATGAAATTGTCAAAGATAAAGCGCGCATCATCCTGCTGACAAAATGCGATTTGGCTGATGAACGGGCAAATCAGGCCTGGATCAGCCATTTTCAGACACAGGGTGCCGTTGTTTTGCCGGTAGACGCCCAAACCGGCCACGGGGTAAAGAAAATCCTTCCCGTTTGTGAAAAGTTGCTTGCTCCCCTGTTTGCGAAAAGAGAAAAAAAGGGGATCAGGTCACGCAAGTTTCGCGCTCTGGTGCTGGGGATTCCCAACGTAGGCAAGTCCTCCCTGATCAATCGGCTGGCCGGAAGATCAGCTGCTGTTACGGGAGATCGGCCCGGAGTTACCAAAGCGCAGCAATGGATTCGTGTAGGCAAAAACATGGAGCTTTTGGATACGCCGGGCATTTTATGGCCCAAATTTGATGACCCGGCTACGGGGTTGCGTCTGGCGGCAAGCGGGGCAATCAAGGAGGAGATCCTGCCGGCAGATGAAGTGGCGCTGTATATATTGAGGTATTTAAAGGAACGGTATCCCCAGGCCCTTGAGAAGCGGTACAAGCTTGACAGGATTGGGGAACTGGACGGAGAGGCGCTTATGGAAGCGATCGGGAAAAAGCGGGGCTGCCTTTTGCGCGGCGGGTACATAGATTATGACAAAACTGCAGATCTGATCATCCATGAGTTGAGAGATGGCCTTTTGGGCCGGATTTCCCTGGAATTTCCGGAGGACTGGAGAAAAAAAGAGGGGATAAAGGATGAAGGGGACCATCGCGGAAATTAAAAAGTGGCTTGAGACAAAAGAAAGTCTGACCGAAAAGGAACTGGCCCAATTGCAAAGCGATTCAAGAGCCGGTGTGCAGAAATTGGCCGCACGGTATATCAAAGAGCAACATCGCCGCCAGAAGGAACAGGCGCGGCTGGAACGGCTGTGGCACTATGAAAAACTTTACCGCAAGCAGGGTCTGAAGCGGATTGCCGGAATCGATGAGGCGGGCAGAGGGCCTTTGGCCGGACCTGTGGTTGCAGCAGCTGTTATTTTGCCTGAGCATTTTCAGGCAGAAGGGTTAAATGATTCCAAGCAATTAACCAGAGAAGAACGGCAACGTTTAAAGGAGCGTATTGAGGCGGAGGCAACCGCGATCGGGATCGGAATGGTGCATGCCGATGCAATTGATCGTTCCAATATCCTGCAAGCTACCTACCAGGCAATGCGGATCGCTGTCAGCCAACTGGATCCCGCCCCGGACATTGTGCTGGTTGATGCGGTAACCATCCCCAATCTGGCCATTCCCCAACACGGAATTATCAAGGGGGATTCTCTCAGCCATTCCATTGCAGCCGCATCGGTGATTGCCAAAACTGTCCGGGATGAGTGGATGTCCAACATGGCTGAAGAATACCCTGTTTACGGATTTGCAAAAAATATGGGCTATGGCACTTCCGAACATCTCAAGGCACTGCGCAAATATGGCCCGTCGCCAATTCACCGCCGCAGTTTTGCACCGGTTCGTTCCGTTCTTGAACAACGAGGGGAACAGCTTTCTTTATTGGAGGAAACAAAATGATGGGTGACACGAGAAAACAGGTGGGCCGGCAGGGAGAGGAACTGGCCGCCAGATATCTGACAGACAATGGTTATGAAATCATTGACCGAAATTGGACAAGCCGCCAGGGAGAACTGGATATTATTGCCTTGAAAGACGGGCAACTGGTATTTGTCGAAGTAAGAACAACGCAAAGCAGCAGGTACGGGTATGGCCTGGAGTCCGTCGGTTACCGGAAACAGCAGAAATTGAGGCAACTGGCCCTGCAGTATTTACAGGAAAATCCGGCGTATTACGGTTCGTTTCGCTTTGATGTGATCTCTGTTTTATGGGACAGGCAAGGTCTGAAAAACGAAGTACAGCACATTGAAGGCGCATTCTGATACATAAAAGCCACCACTTCCCAGTCTTCGGGAACGTGGTGGCTTTTTCCTGAAAAAACCGGGTGAACAGGACGGGAATTATATCAATAAATGGAACAGGCGCGGATCATTGTTGATTTCAATATAGGGAAATCCCTTTTTGTCCATCCGCTCAATCAGGGGAGAATAATCTTCCCGACGTTTCAGTTCGATTCCGACCAGGGCAGGTCCGTTATCCTTGTTATTCTTCTTCGTATATTCAAACCGGGTGATATCATCGTTTTCACCAAGCACATCATCAAGAAATTCACGCAGCGCGCCGGCACGTTGCGGGAAATTGATGATAAAATAGTGTTTCAGTCCTTCATAGATCAGGGAGCGTTCTTTCATTTCCTGCATCCGGTCGATATCATTGTTGCCGCCGCTGATGATGCAGACCACGTTTTTCCCCCGGATCTGCTCCCGGTAAAAATCAAGCGCCGCTACAGGCAATGCGCCGGCCGGTTCAGCCACGATAGCATTCTGGTTATACAGATTTAAAATGGTTGTACATACTTTCCCTTCCGGTACCGCAATCACTTCATCTACGTTATCCCTGCAAATTTTAAAGGTCAGATTTCCGACCCGTTTGACGGCAGCCCCATCCACAAATGGCTCAATTTGCTCCAGTTCCACCACATGCCCTTTATTCAGTGATTCCCGCATACTTTGGGCTCCGGCCGGTTCAACGCCGATGATTCTGGTTTGGGGGTAGACACTTTTGATATAGGAACTGACGCCGGAGATCAGCCCGCCTCCGCCAATGGTAACAAATACATAATCCGGCGGTTGTTTCAGATCATTGAGGATTTCAATCCCGATTGTTCCCTGTCCGACAATCGTCCGGTAATCGTCAAACGGATGAATGAAAGACATCTGATGCTCTTTGACATAGGCCATGGCCTGATGGTACGAATCATCAAACGTGTCGCCTGTCAGGATGACTTCCACAAATTTGTTGCCGTAGTGCTTGACCTGATTGATTTTCTGGCGCGGTGTGGTGGTCGGCATGAAGATTTTCCCGGGAATGCCGAGGTGGCGGCAGGAATAGGCAACCCCCTGTGCATGGTTTCCCGCACTGGCGCATACAACTCCCCGTTTTCTTTCTTCATCGGCAAGGCTGCGGATCGTGTTGTAGGCACCCCGAATCTTGAAGGAACGGACAATTTGCAAGTCTTCCCGTTTCAAATGAATGTCACAGTTATACTGATCAGACAGGAGACGGTTATGTTCGAGCGGTGTATGCACCAATACTTCTTTCAATCTCTGGCTCGCAATCAGGATATCCTCAACTTTGATCTGGTCGGTATTAACTTGATCCAGTACTTTGCTCATCTCAACTCATCCTTTGGCTTTTTGGTATTTAATAGACTATTTTAGCACAGCCATTTTAATTTTGGGAACAAATCATGAATAAACAATTATCAAAAATCGGGAAACGGATAAACCTTCTCCGGGGTAAAAAGCAACAAAAAAGCGCCAATCATTTGGCGCATGACCGCTGAAGATACCAATCCCCAGGGGAAATGTCTGATATCTGTCTTCCGTTGATGGTTCGTTCCTCTTCTTCCAGCGTTGTGTAAAGCTTGCCTGGATTTGTTCTTTAGCAATGCCGGCAACGGAACAAAACAGCTTCTCCCGGTTTCAGGCAGATATGGTTTCGGCGCCTGATCCGGCGACTGCATCGAACAATTGCCTTGCTCTTTCCACAACGCACTTTCACGGCTTCTCCCGGATCCAGAAAACAGGTTTTTGTGTGTTCCGCATGACGGCAACATTTGACGAGGACCGATTCCCCCCGTCTCAAATGGACCTCTTTTCTTTGTCTGCAACCCGGATTCAGTACCACCCGTTTGCGCCTTGTTCTGCAACCGCAAGAATTGCTCATATTCCGACTCCTCCCGTTTATTGGTAGGATCTTTTACGATCCACTATCAATCTATGAAAAAAGGAAATGGCCTGTTTGTATGAAAGTCCAGTAAAACACAAAAAGGCTTGCGGTTGAAGATGTGAGACGATGCCAATTAAATTGTTGGATGAAAATTGTCGCCTGCCGTGATTGAAGGAAGTAATCCCCGGAACCGAAAACGATAATACATGACCGGGGCATTTTGGGCCTGACAGTTCTTTTTGTTTTGACAGGAGATATGTTATATTAGGTAATGACTAAATAATTTAGGTGTTACCTAATATAACAAAGGTGAACTGCATATGCTCATATGGATGTTACGACAGGTTATGGCACAAAGGGGAATCTGGAAAGGAACTGAATTGTCCCGTTTACTGGAAGAAAAAGCGGGATATCATTTATCGGCTCCATCGATCAGTGCATTGTTGAATGGACAGCCGAAACAGATGAAGACCGCTACATTGGATGCTTTATGTACAGCTTTGGAATGCACGCCTAATGATTTATGGGTTTATATCCCTGAAAAAAACAGATAAGAAAGAGGAATAAAATGGCTGAGAAAAAGATACTGCCCTTTGGAGATC
>JBAVDL010000225.1:0-2038 GCA_049587175.1 Thermoactinomyces sp. | reverse complement strand
CAAAATTAATTTTACATTTTCCGCTCAGATTTCTGAATTTGTACTCATATACAGCTTCAATCTCTTGAATTATAATTGCATTCCGCCATTCTTCATTTTTAAAAAAATCCATACTATGAAGTGATTTTCCTTTCAAGATAAGATTTTTAACATGATTTTTCATCCATTCAATTTCTTCAGGCAATGAATCCTTGGCAGAATCTGGTCCAATTTCTACATTTGTTACTTCTTTAAAAACAAGTGTGTCATCATCGCTATTACAAAGTAAACTAATTAAAAAATTATTTCTTTTTTCGTTAGAAAATTTATCTGCTGTTATTTTCTCGACTTTTTCTGATCTAATATGCCCTTTGTCTTTAAAACTCTTAATTAAATATCGTTTGACCTTTTCGTTGACGTCCTTTGTTTCGTTAGATGTGTGCTCCATAATAATTTTTACATTACCATCATCCTGTTTTTGGAACATAATACTACCCTCATGAGTAGATATGTGTTGTATCCAGTTTTTAGTGAGGTCTCTTCGCTCAATTTGATACCGTAAAGTAATTTCATTGGGATTTTTCTGTTCTACCCTAAAACTAGGGTCTCCTAAGATTTCATAGTATGCATCTTCTTCATAGACAATAGAATGGATATCAAAGTTAATATCTTCAAGAGCATCCAATAATGTTACTCTATTATTCCAAAAAATCGATTGTGTCTTTCTTTTGATGTTGTCTTCTTTAGTTCGTTGTTTTTCCCTTAATTCCTCAAACTCCCTAGGAGAGAGAAGTGTAGTAAGCAATAAAGGAACGGTATGATCTAACTGCTTATTAGAAACAAAAATTCCTCGTCTAGCCAGAGTTCTCTTTAGATCGTTCTTAGAGAGGGAAGAGGAAACGATTAATGGACGAAGCATTTCCCCATATGGAAGTATAGCATCTATGTCTATAAATTCTTGATTTTTATCTGACATAATTTTAATCCTCCTCTAATTTTTTAAAATCACCCATAGAGTATTTTCTTACTTCAACCTTGTTTATAAAGCGGGTATCTGAAAAATCTAGTTTAATCCTTTTCACATCTTGATTATGGGTCAAATCATGGTAGTCTGGAAATAAGATAATAACTCGCTGCCCCCATGACAACGTCAATTTTTGTGCTAACCACAACAATCGTTTAAATGATACTGAATCAAAGTTGTCTATAACTGATAATACAAGATGTTCTTCATTATTAGATTCAATAATCTTAATAGGTAATACACTTGAATTAATGTATTGAACTGGTAGAATTCGACCGCTGTAACGCTTACTCAGACTGCTGTTGTTGTATCCAGATTCTGGATAAAAAAACTCAAGTTGTGCATTCTTGAATTCAGATTGTATAAAATCTAAGGTTCCTAAAATAAAATTAATTCTCCGATTGTCCACTAAATAGACTGTTTCAAATTTCACATCTCCCATATTCCTAAAGTCGGTAATGTTCTTTATTATATCCCGATCAATTTCTTCTTCATACGCTAACCATATGATTACTCCTGTATAAACACCTTTCTTGACCCCTTGTTTTTGTTTTAATGTATTGATTTTGCTACTTTTGACGCATTCCATTGCCCAAGCGATGTCTTGCAAAAATTCTTTTAAAGTCTTGTTAGGATCCGAAGGATAACGTTGTCTATATTTCATGGAAATCAATACAATTTCCATTTTTTGATCAAAAAATGGACAGAGATATGTAGTCAAAAAATCTATTCCGTGAGTCCTTCTTTTACTATTTTCTTTGTGAGCATGTTTTTCTGGTTTTACACACGGGATGTCAAAACCATCTAAATAGTTCTGCCAGCCAATTAAGTTAAGAAACTTATCTGCTACTTTTTCCCCTGCTTCACCAGATTTTTTTGCTTTTTCTCCCATACTATTTTCTACATTCCTTTCTCATGATTATAAAATATTTTGTAAAAATACATACCTTTAGAACTGTCAAAGCTATAATGACCCCATACGCTTCCAGACAAAAGAGAGAGTATAATAGGAAGCAAAAAAGGGGTCTTTTTTAT
>JBAVDL010000224.1:0-10457 GCA_049587175.1 Thermoactinomyces sp. | reverse complement strand
ACATGAACTTCACCTGTTCTGTAGAAAAAAGTTCATATTAATGAATATAATAAAATTGACAGGCTTATATTTTTTTACTTAACAGGGGGGCATTTGCTTGAGCGATACCTTTTCAAAAACGGAACAGGAGGTTATTTACCGAGTAATTCGTGCCCGTCGGGATATTCGCCATTTTCAGAGGAGCCCTGTTCCCGGAGATGCCCTGTCCCGAATTCTGGAGGCTGCTCACTTTGCGCCTTCCGTGGGATTTATGCAACCATGGAATTTTATTTTTGTCAATTCTATGGCTTTGCGGCAAGAAATTAAAAATCAGTTTCTTGAGACAAATAAAGAACAATTGGAACAAATTTCCGAGCCTGAACGTCAGAAATTATACAGGGATCTGAAGTTGGAAGGAATTATGGAAGCGCCGGTAAATCTGGCGGTAACCTGCGACCGGAATCGGGATGCCCCCTTTGTGCTGGGGAGAGGTCCAATGCCGGAAACAGATTTGTACAGTACCTGTCTGGCCATTGAGAATATGTGGCTGGCAGCCCGTGCTGAAGGAATCGGAATTGGGTGGGTAAGCATTCTGGACAGGGAGAAAGTGGGCAAAATCCTGAAACTGCCTGCTGATGTCCAGTTGGTTGCCTATCTTTGCATCGGTTATCCGGTTGAATTCCGGACAAAGCCGCTGCTTGAGGAAGTGGGCTGGAAATCCCGGCTCGATCTGTCAAAAATGGTTTTCGAAGATGAATGGGGAAATGTTATGGAATGGCCGGATCAGGGGTAATTTGTCTGTGACAAGGCTGGATCATATCATCCAGAAACAGATTTCCGCAAATCCGGAAGTCTGTCTTTCCTTTGTCACAGACTGATCAGGAGGAAAAAGTTGAAAAGATGGATGTATTTACCAGATTTGTACAGGAAAATGTAGACCGCCCGCAAGAAACAAAAACGGAACGGGTTCTGGTTTTGCCAAAAGAACTGGAAAAGGAATTCGGGGATTATTGCTGCAAACGAAATCTCAGTTTTAACGAAGCCGTGATCATGTTAATGGAGGAGGCCGTACAAACGGGCAAAAAATAAAAAGACAGGAAGAGTGAGGAATACAGGCCAATCAGCCAGCTTCACCCAGGATCGTTAAAGAGGAAAGCTGGTGTTCATGGCCAAACCATGAGAGGAGTCTGAAATGATTGTAAGAAAGCGGGGGAATTTCTTTATATTGGTCAAACAGCATGATCATGCACTGGTTGCCGGGGAAATAGCTGCTCATATCAATGAGCCGATCCAGCCTCTTGCCAAAACCCTGTTTGCTGTTTCTCACCATGATATCGGCTGGGAAGAACTGGATCAGACAATCCGGTGGAATGAAGAGAAAAATCGCCCTTATGATTTTGAGGATTATCCCCTTCTGCCCAAATTGGAGGCATACACAAAAGGAATTGATCGTGTTGCTGCCCATGATCCTTATGCCGGTTTCTTGTGCAGCAAACACTATGCCTCTTTTTTTACCAATAATCCGAATCCGGAAGCTCGCAAATTCCGGGAACGGGAACTGACAAGGCAGCATCAGTTGCGGGAATATTTTACCCGGACCGAAGAGGAAAACATTGCCCGCAATTTTCGGTTGTTGCAGTTTTGTGACAAGCTGTCGCTCTTTATTTGCCGCAATGAGCCAGGTGAAAACAAAGATCTCTGGTATGAAGACGGTATTTTCTATCAGGGGAAACGGTACCAATGGATTTGGGAAGACAAGCACCAGTTGCGAATTTCCCCCAATCTGTTCAGTCAGCCTTTCAGGCTGGAGATTCCCTACCGGATGGTAGATGCATACCGCCGCCTCGTCGGAAGCCAGACGGTTACATTAAACGTGCTGGCATAATGGCCCGAAGGGAGTTTCCTTACGGATACGAAAGGGTTCCCTTGCAGTGGCAAGCTGAAGAGAAGTCTCCCGTTTAATCCCGATTTCTTTGCCTGGGTGTATAAAGGCCGTATCTCAAATGGGGAGATGCCTGGATTTGCCTGTTAGAGAGGACAAGAGACCGGTTTTTCCCGGCGGTTTGACGATCCCGTTCAAGGATCCGGATGGAATCCTGTTGGAGCTTTTTGCGGAATCCGGAAAAGGGAATTGCTGATTGGCCAATATAATTGATCGGATACGATTGGCAGGCAGAGAGCATGTCCGGTTAAACCTTTGTAAAAAAAACTGCCGTTTTTCTGCACAAATGAGGGATGTGACAGGAAAAACGGCTTTTTTTATATTTTATTAATAAAAATTTAATTATATAAAAATAACTCTTTTGCAAAAAGGAGGTTTGTACTTTTCGTGCTGACTTGTTTTCCTGTTTGAAAAGGCTTAAATACAAGGAAAAAAAGAAACAGTTATTACTTGTGTTTATAAAAAAATTGTGCTGACAAATTTTACGGAATTGTGTTGAAATAAGTACGATTTATGTAATATTATAGGAAAAAGGAAAGGTGCCAACGTTATTTTTAATTGGAGGGAAGATACGAAAAGTCAATGGAAACAGTCGGACGAGAACGGAATCATCCATTCGGTCATAAAACATAGACGGGTTTATGAAAACGGTTCGTTAGCAGGTGCTTTTTCACAATTCATGTTCAAGAAGTTTGACAGGAGGGATTTCCGTGAAAGATCCCAGACAAATTTTAGAGTCGTTTCGAACTGATGTTCATTCACAAAACATTTATTCAAGTCTATTAAGGCAATTTGACCTTGAGTATCCAAATTCAAGAGGCAATCGCCGCAAACCGCAAAAGTCTCTCGGCAAGAACATGAACCAGATGGCAGCTGCCTTATCGGTTTGTCTGGTAACCGGTTTGACTGCAGGAGTAGGTTCAGCCTTTGCCAACAACGAAATCGGGCCAGTACAGCCTCCGCTTGATGAAGCGCCAAGCAAGGCAAACCAGAAGATTGAGCAGTTGCAGACCCATGGCAAGGAATTGGAAAGACAACTTTCGGAACATCCGGTTGATTTGGAGAAGAAAGAAAGAGCCGAATCCGGAACGGAGGAACAGCTGCAGAAAGATCAGCAACAGACTGAAGCAAAAGAAATTCCCCCCATTCAAAACTTTCCTCAGGATATAGAAAAGATCACCATTCAGGAACAACATGAGACAGAGAAAAAATCAGCACAGACTGAAGAAAACAAACCGGTCGAAAAGTTTCATGCCGGTGAAGAATCAGGTCACCGGAAGGAATTGAACGCGCAGCAACAGGAAGAAAGTGTCCAGGAAAAAAGCAAGGAATTTGAAGTGACAAAAGACAGAGTTGCGGCTGCAGAGAAGGAGGTTTCGCCAAAAACAGCCAATCCTGTGGAGTCATCTGCCGACGCAAATGAAACAGCCAAGGCAAATGACAGACAGGACAGCAACACACAGCAGGTTCCACAAACGGTGCAAGGCGGAGCTCTGCCTGATACCGCCGGCGATGATCTGAATGGAGTCCTGCTGGGAGGTACGGTGGCACTGCTTGGATCCGTATACACCCTGCGCAAAAACAAGGCGGAATCATCTTGAAAAGGGACAAAATTATTGCTTTGATTCTGGTTACTGCAGGTGTTTTTTATGCCGGTTATTCAGGAACAAATTATTTTTTGAAGTCCAGGCTTGTGAACACTTCAACAGAAGCAGACCTGAAGGCAGATACGGAGGTGGCTGAAGCCGGTGCCAATCAGTTGCAGCAAACTGACTGGCTGATTGTTGAAGAGGAGCAAAGACCGGAAAAAGGAGATTATTTTGCCAACCTCATCATTCCCAAACTTCAGGCAAAAATGCCGATTGTCGAGGGAACGCATGAGGATGAGCTTGAAAGAGGGGTTGGACACTACGCGGGAAGTGTACTTCCGGGAGAACCGGATAATACGGTTTTGTCAGGTCATCGGGATACTGTATTCCGAAAAATAGGTTTATTGAAACCGGGGGATCGGTTACTGGTTGAAACAAAGTATGGAAAATTTGAATATACCATAACCAGAACCTGGACGACCACACCGGATGATCGTACCGTAATCGTTCCGCACAATAAACCGGTACTTACCTTGACTACCTGTTATCCGTTCACATATGTCGGGCCGGCTCCAGAGCGCTATATCATTCAGGCAGAGCAAATGAAAAGAGTTGAGTAGCAAATGCGGTTGACTCATAAGGAGGAGAAAGATGGAACGGCCGATCATTCGCCGCAAGATACCAAGGATTTTGTTTTGGCTATTGATCATATACACGGCTTTAACGGCGACGGCAGTACTGGCCATTCAATTTGGCCTCATCCAGCTGCCGCCCCGTAATCAGGAAACAGGAGAGCAACCCCCCAGGGAAAATGGGAAAATGATGATCAGCGAACTTGCTTTTGCAGAACAGTTTGTACGGGAATACCTTTTCTGGACACAAGGAAACGAGGACTCGCGGGCAGCGCGGTTGAAACCTTTCTGGAAGCCGAATATGGATGTGCAGGGTGGGCTGGATTTCAAGCAGGCAGAGTGGAATTCCTATGCCCGAAATGTTGATGCCTGGTCGGCGAAAGAGAGAGAAGATCAACCCGGAGTCATTGAAGTGACGGTTTATGCCGAGACGATTCTCAGTCATGTAAAGAATGCCAATGAGCAAAAAAGGGTTGACCGTTATCTGATCGTTCCTGTTATGAGAGCAGGCGATTCTTACCTTGTTACAGGCTTTCCCCGTTTTGTTGCACCACCGGTAGCCAAAATCCCGGCAGGGCAGCAAGAAGACAAAAAGGATATTCAGGGTAAAGCAGTGGATCAACAAACCCGCCTGGAAGTCGAGCAATTTATGAAGTCTTTCTGGAAGGTTTATACCACCGGGGAGCCTGAAGAAATTGCCTATTTTGAAAAAAACAACAGCAAGTCTACATCCGGTTTGACAGGAATGATGTCATTTCAGGAAATGGACTTGCAGACTGTTCGCCATGACCAGGGGGTATATATGGCTGAATGCAGTGTATTGTTAAAAGATTTGGCATCTGGTGCAAAATTCACCAACTATTACCTGTTCAAGCTCGTCAAAGAAGGCGGGCGATGGTATGTATTAAGTATGGAACAAGGAGAGATTTAACATGATGGCATCTTATCTGATGACACTCCTGGTTGCAGGTCCAGGGGAAAAGTTGCAGGAGTCTGTCGGATCGGAAATTGGTTCACTGTTTTTTCTGGCGGTAATTTTTATCAGTTTGACATTGTTCTGGAAACGTGCGTTTACGGCGTTTATCGGATTTGCCCTGTTTGCGATGCTGGTCAGTGTTTTTATTTTCCAGCCGGAGTTGATTTCTACATTGGGTTCTGACGGATTCCGCTGGTTGTTTGAGGCATACCTGGAATGAAACAGATACGGGTTTATGATCAGGTCTTTCGAATTGAAAAGACTGTCTATTCCATCCAGGGAATTCATTTACCGCTGCCGGTTTCATACCGGCAGATGGCGTTTTTTGTTGGAACCCTGATTGTTATGGTGATTTTAAACAAGTTTCCGCCCGTAAGCTGGATCGATTTTTTTCTGATCAAGTTTGTGGCGGTTCCGGCCCTGGTCGCATGGTTTTTCACTCGCAAAACACTGGATGGCAAAGCTCCCCATCGATTTATATTTCGATGGATCGAGCATTTTTTCAGTCCTCATCATTTTGCGCGTTACAAGGAAATTGAAAAACCAACGAACAATGTCTATCAATATGAAGGGGAAGTATCCTATCGTTTTGCAACCAGGAGGGATTTATCGTGACGCGCATACCTTTTCCGGTAAAGTATTTTGAAGACAATCTGGTTTTTGCTCAAGATGGAGCTGTTTATGCCTATTATGAGTTGCAAACATTCAACTATGATTACCGGTCGATGGATGATCAACTCAGCCTCCATGCAAATCTGGAGGCTTTTTATTGGAATATCCATGCCGAAACCCATGCGCTGGTGGTGCCTGAATACCAGAGTCTGGAGGAACAGCGCCAGGCCATGGAAGCGGGCTTGTGTGATGATTTGAAAGAGACAGGCCAGGAGCATATACGCAGGGCGATTGAACATTTACGCGGCAAAGAAGTGCATCAATATCGTTTTTTCATGGGTGTCAAACTGAAGCCGACATCGGTAAAGGGGCTGTCTTTCCTGAACGAAATCAGCTATATATGGAAAGATTTCAAAAGGTATTTAAGCAATCAGGCAGGAACAGATGCCCCCGAGATCTTTGAAGAGGAAATCCATGCCTATCGTGTGCAGGAGGAATTGATTTATTCCAGGTTAAATGGATACCTGCGGGGGAGACGGGTAGATACAGATGATCTGGAATGGCTGATTCGCCGGGGATTTTACCGGGGCATCGGAGAAACCCCGCGCCGGAAAAACTGGAAGCCCGGAAAAATTCCCGTTCAAATCAAGGGAAAGAAAGCCATTCGCCCAGCCAGGAATATTTTGACATTGACGGAGGGGCGTTTTGATGATTCGCACGGGCGCAACCTGGTTGTTGAACAGTATGCCGGGGGACAACTCAGAAAAGGGTATATGGCCTTTCTGGCTCTTTCCCATATTCCTGACAAGGCTGATTTTCCCGGGATAGAGTGGCTGTATAATCTGCAAAGACTTTCCTTTCCGGTTGAAGCATCGGTGCGTACGGAAACGATTGAATACAGCAAGGCCTTGTCACAGGTGCTGAACAAGAAGAAAGAGTTGAAAGCAGAAGATGAGCACGCAGCGGAAAGCGGAGTCGAAACCTCCTATCACATTATGCACAGTCGCCATGATGCCAACGAATTGGAAAGCAATTTGCGTACAGACAAATTTCCGTTGCTTACGACTTCCATTTTGTTATGTGTTTCGGCTGACTCCCTGGAAGAGTTGAATCTGCGGATCCAGTTGGTAAAGGATCTGTACAGCGACATGATGATTCAGGTTGAAGTTCCCTTTGGCGATCAATGGAGAGGATTTAACGAATTTATTCCAGGAGCAAAAAGAATTATTACCGATTATATACATTACATGGATCCGGCTGCAGTAGCTGCCAGTATGATCGGGGCTACGAGACAACTGGGGGACGGCAAAGGACATTTTATCGGGATGTCAAACAATCTGCCCGTGTTCTTTCAGCATGACCGGGGTCCAAAAGATGAAAAGTTGAGTACTACAGCATCCGCTGCTTTTATTGGTTCGCTTGGAGCCGGCAAATCGCTGGGTGCCAATTTGCTGGCATATCAGGCTTTGTTAAACGGGGCCAAGGTACTCATTTTTGACCCGAAGGATGAGCGCGGCCACTGGGCGGAAGCTTTGCCTGAATTGAAGGATATGACCCGTGTTGTCACATTGCGGGCCAGCCAGGAAGACCGCGGTAAACTGGATCCTCTTGCCGGTGTTACAAAGCCCTCCGACAAATTGGCTGCCGCGGAAACGGCCAAGAAAATCCTGCAGTTTTTGGCCCGGGCTACAGATGGAACCTATGAAGCGATTGCGATTGGAAAAGCGGTGGACCAGGTCTTGAATGATCCTGAACCGTGCATGATGAAAGTTATTGACTATTTGCGCGAACGTTTGAAAAAAGCACCGGAAAAAAGGCAGGATAGCCTGGAAGAGATGGTGGATGTACTGAGTTATCTGGCTACGTCCGGTCAAGGGCAACTGCTTTTTGGCGACGGGTCGCAAAAAGTGATTGATCTGTCCATGCGTTTGACCATTTTGCAGGTGGAAGGGCTGAAACTGCCGGATGAAAGCCAGACCGATTACGGAAGGATGGCAATTGCATTATTGATGGCCATTTCCGATTTTTCACGCCGTTTCTCCAACCAGTCTTCCAGTGAATTTAAACTTGTTCTGTTTGACGAGTCATGGCGGCTCGCCAAAGTACGTGAGGGACGTGACATCTTGGAAGAGCTGGTCAGAACCGGACGCAGCAAAAACGCCGCAATATACCTGATCAGTCAGAATGCAAAAGACCTGTTGGGTGAAGAAATCCGATCCAATCTGGGCTGTCGGTTTGTTTTTCGATGCCGTGATATCAAAGAAGCAGAAGCAGCTTGCCAAATCCTTGGAATTGAGCCAAATGAAGAGAATATTGAAACAGTTCGAAGCTTGCCAACGGGAACCTGTTTAATGTCTGATTTGGAGAAGCGAGTCAATGAACTTGAGATTCGTGTATTGGAGAAACGTTTGTTCAAAGCCTTTGATACCCGGCCAGGTTCTCGCCAGGAGCAAACGGAATCAACTTATCCTCCTGCTCTGCGGGATGAGTATCATTCTGTCCCATAAAGGGGTTTCCGATAAAGAATAAGGAGAAGGAGACCAGCTCATGAATGGAAGAAAAATATTTATCCTATTCCTGGCTGCCCTGATTTTTTTAACCGGAATGGCTGGAAGCAGCAAAACAGCAATTGCCGCTGAAGAACAGGAACAGAAATCGCAAGGATACGGTCTGATCAGTGACCTGCTTACGATCTTTCCTGAGGACCAGATAAAAGATGCGAAAGCAAGAGGCTATGAGGTGCAGTTTTCGAAATACCTGCCAAGCCAGTACAATTTGGACATATATACGGAAGAAACCTCTTTTTATGAATTGGATACCAAATTGTCAAACCAGATGTATATCCTGATTAACGAATTTAACAACTTTATTTGGCAAGCCTTGTTGTCCTGGAATTTCACGGTAATTTTGATCGTTGAAAATGCATTTTCTCTCAATGTGGTGGATCGGTTCGCAGGAGCAGTGGAAGAAGCAGTTCAGCAGTTGGCCGGTTTTAGCGGAAACGGTTATGGAAGCACTGGACTTATGGGAAATTTCATGACCCTGATGATTATAATTGCCGGAGCCTGGATTGCCTACAAGGGACTGATCAAAAAGAAAACAACCGAAGCACTTGGCGGAATGCTTACCAGTGTTCTGGTCTTGATGCTGGGTCTTGTTTTTTTTGCCAATGCCGGCGGAGTTATGCAGTATCTCAATGAAATCAGCAGCGGCTTGAGCCAGGAACTGATGGGAGTCGGAATTGAGTTCCAGGAAAATCTGGAAGAAGGGGAAGTCAATTATCCTGCTGAGGTTTCCTCGCTCGTTGTTTCCGACAAACTTTACAACATGATGGTATATGAACCCTATCTGATGTTGCAGTATGCCAAAACCTCAAGTGATCCCGAGTTGACACAGGGAAGAATTCAAAAAATCCTCGCTTTTAAGCCAGGCAGTACTGCAAGACAAAATATGGTTGAAGAAGAGGTAAAAGAGTATAACAATCGGATGGTAACCACGGAAGGTGTCTTCCAGCGTTTGACGTTGTTGATTTTGCTGTGTGTTTCCCATTTTATCCTGGGATTGCTGTTCTTCTTTATTGCCGGGGCCATGATTGTTTACCAGTTTTTGTTCGTACTCATTGCCCTGTTTGCGCCGTTTGCTTTCTTGATGGCCTTGAATCCGGCCTGGTCCAGTGTTGCGGTAAACTGGTTCAAGAAATTTGTCGGCTACCAGCTGATCAAATTGATTATCGGCGTTTTCTTCAGCATGCTGCTTACCATTTCCCAGTTCCTGTATACAATGAGCCCGCCGGACAAAGTTGGCTATGTCTGGACGATTGCCATACAATTGATCCTGGTAATTGGCGTGCTTTGGAAACGGGATGAACTCTTTAGCATTATGAAAGCGCCCATGGGTAAGGGAGACAGTTTCAAAGGCGAATTTAACATTCAGATGCCGATTGATTATATGACGAAATATACACAAAGCCTTACATCGAAAGCCAAAAAGATCAAATTGCGAAAGTAGCCCGGGAACATATCCTGCGTTTCTGAAAGTGGGAGGGAATAGAGTTGTTTAACACTGACTTGCCCAGCGGGCGCCGTCGCCTGTTTGTTTTGATTCTTGCCGTTTTTGTTGTAGCCGGTTTTTCTGTAAAATACCTGATTATTCATCTGGGCTGGATCGGTGATGCAGGCAGTCGTGAAGTTACGGGCAGAACGGAAGATTCCAAAAATGTGGAATCTGTTATGGAACCGGAAATCCCGGCCTTGTCGCAAGCGGAGATACAGCGTGCACAAAGTGTGGCAGATGCTTTTATCCGCGCATATGTGACGCGGACTTCCACAGATTATGAGGGCTGGCTCCGCTCACTGAAACCGTATGTTACCGATCAATTGTATTCGATGCTTGAGGAAGAGGCCAACTATTTCAAGTCTGGCGGTCAGACACCGACAAGTCAGTTCAAACAATCGGGCAGACTTCAATGTCAGGATGAATTGGGGAAAGCAGGTTGCCTGGCTGAAATAGTTGTCGAACAGGATGAAAACGGGGAAAAAATTCTGATTGAGAATGTTTATCATCTTTCCTTGATCAAGGAAAAAGGGGATTGGGTCATCGAGGAGGTGGAGGTGCGTGGAAGCTTCGACTAGATTTCGGATATCCGCTGCCCGCCGCCATTTTATCCGTCCGGAAAGAACGCTTTCCGTTAATGCAAAACTGGTGTTATGTGCTGGTATTTTGGGACT
>JBAVDL010000223.1:0-17595 GCA_049587175.1 Thermoactinomyces sp. | reverse complement strand
GATATATTCAATGGTACCGTCCTCCAGCCACCGAACCAGATCTCCGGTTTTATACATCCGCCTTCCTGGATGGAACGGATCTTCCACAAATTTCTCGTTTGTCAAATCCGGCCGGTTCAGGTAACCTTTGGCTACACCATCCCCGCTGATACAAAGTTCGCCGGGAACGCCAACAGGCTGCAATTGTCCTGATGGATTCAGCACATATAACCTGGTGTTGCCCAGCGGTTTTCCAATTGGAACACGGTTGGTGGAGAGCACCGTCTTGTCAATGGAACAGGTTGTGGCAAATACCGTTGTTTCCGTCGGCCCGTAACCATTGATCAGGCGGTGTTCGCCCAATGCCCTGACAGCTTTTTGTACATGTTTGACAGAAGCTTTTTCCCCGCCAAACAAAATTTTTCTCATATTGGCCAAACTGGACAAATCAAAATCAACCAGCGTATTGAATAATGAAGTTGTAATAAAGGATACGGTGATGTTTTCTTCCCGGATTAAACGGGTCAGTTTCTCCAGATCCAGAAGGGTTTCCTTCGGGACCAATACAAGTTGGGCGCCATGAAGCAATGATATATAGATGTCAAAAGTAGATCCGTCAAAAGCATAGTTGGATAACTGCAAAACCCGGTCTGATTCATCCACCTCAATATACCCGTTGTTTACAATCGTTCGAACCACATTATAGTGCATGGTTGTGATCCCTTTGGGAGTCCCCGTTGAACCGGAAGTGTAGATGATATACAAAATATCCTCCGGTAGATTAATGTTCGGCAAATTGCCAGGATATTGGTCCTCCCATATATTGGGGGACAGTTCAATCCAATTCCCCCTGTATGTTTCCGGAACAGCAAGACCAGGTTGCACAAGCAGGGTGTTGGCCTGGCTGTCTTCCAGCATGAATCTGATCCTTTCCTCAGGATAACCGGGATCAACAGGCAGATATGTTCCGCCTGCCTTGACAACGGCCAGCAAGCCAATAATCATTTCCGGAGAACGTTCCACTATCAATCCGACAACATCCCCCCGGGTAACCCCTTGACTGCGCAACAGTCTGGCCAACCGGTTTGACTGTTCATTCAACTCCCGATAAGTCAGGGTTTTTTCCCCCATTTTAATTGCCACATGATCCGGAGTTTTGAGTACCTGCTCCTCAAACAGTTGCTGAACAGTTTTTCCGCGTGGATAGGGTCTGTCTGTCCGGTTAAATTCCACTAAAAGCTTCTGTTTTTCCTCAGGTGAAAGCAATTCTATTTCAGCGATAGTGCACGCCGGATTATGGACAATCTGTTCCAGAATTGTCAGGTACGATTTAATAAACCGCTCAATTGTTGATTGTTTGAACAATCGGGTACAATATTCAACCGAAAAACGGATTGTGTCGCCATCTTCCCTGGCTTCCCAGGTCATATCAAACATTGACTGTTTCCAGGGAATCTCCTTCAGCTCAAACACCGATACTCCCGGAAGATCAATCGCTTCCGTATCCATGTTTTGCAGCACAAAAGCTGTATCAAACAAGGGATTCCGGCTGCGGTCCCGGGTGATCTCCAGCTGTTCAACCACTTCTTCCAGCGGATAATCTCCATGTTCATAAGCTTTCAGGATACGTTCCCTGACCTGTTTCAGATAACCGGAAAATGCCAGATCCGTACGGGGATTGGAGCGCAAAGGCAACGTATTGACAAACATGCCGAAAACCGATTCCAAACGGGGATGTCCGCGTCCGGCAACAGGAAATCCGACAATGATGTCTTCCTGCCCGGACAATTTTGCCAATAAAACCTTGTATGCGGCAAAAAGTATCATAAACAAGGTGGCATTTTCCTGTCTAGCAGTCTGCTTCAAACGTTCAGTCAGCGATACATCAACGGAAAAATGAATCTTGTCGCCGGCAAACTCCTGTACAGCCGGTCTTTGGTAATCCGTTGGCAATTCCAGTACCGGAACAGAACCTGACAAAGAATTTAACCAGTATGCTTTTTGCTTGCGGCATTCCTCCGACTTCAGCCAGTCTTGCTGCCAGTTTGCATAGTCTTTATATTGCAGAACCGGTTCCGGCAGTGTCTCCCCTTTGTAGAGCGCTCCCAGTTCCCGATACAGAATCTCCTCCACGGAAATTCCGTCAGAGATGATATGGTGCATATCAATTACCAGATAGCGGATATCATCCCGGCAACGAATAAGAGCAGCACGAACCAGAGGTGCTTTTCCCAGATCAAAAGGAGAAATAAAAGCTTCGGCAATCTGTCTGGCCTCATCCATGGAACTGGCATGAAAAATCTCCCAGGGAACTGTAACATCGGAATGCACTTTTTGTACCAGCTCTCCATCAGCCAGATGAAAAGAAGTACGCAATGCCTCATGACGTTGAACAACCTTCTCAAAAGCAGATTGCAATCGTGCTTCATCAAGATGCCCGCGCAGTTCCAGAAAAACAGGCGTATGATAGGTCATTCCGATATTTTCCAGTTGTTCCACGGCATACATGCGCTTCTGTACGGATGAGGTCGGATAAGCTTCCCTCGATCGGCTTGTTTTCTCTATATCAATTTGCAAATCCGTTTCCGCATTCCTTATGAAAGCAGCCATATCACGCAAGACCGGTCGCTCATACAGATCATGGATTGAAATCTGAACCTGAAATTCTTTTCTGACACGTAACAGCAGTCGCATCAGCTTGAGGGAGTCCCCGCCTGCATCAAAAAAGCTGTCAGACGCGTCAACCTGCCCGGCATCAAGTATTTCCTGCCAGATTTGTATCAGACGCCGTTCCGTATCACTGGTTCCGGACAAGGCAGAGCGGACGGCTTTTGTTTTTGCTTCCGGGGTTGGCAGCGCTTTCTTGTCCACTTTTCCGTTTGGAGTAAGGGGAAAGCTGTCCATGTGAATCAGGTGTGCCGGAACCATATAATAAGGCAGCTCCTGTTTCAGATGTTGCCGAATGGATTGCTCGGTCCAACCTTTCCTGGCAGTAAAATAGGCACACAAATAGTCTTGCCCCTGTGTGTCCGTTTGCGTCAATACCAATGCATCCTGAACATGCGGATGCTGCAACAGGCAGGAGGCAATTTCACCAAGCTCAATTCGAAAACCCCTGATTTTTACCTGATCATCGATACGCCCCAAAAATTCCAGGCGCCCGTCGGGAAGCCACCGCACTACATCCCCTGTTTTATACATCCGTTCTCCGGATTCCATCGGATTTTCTACAAATTTTTCCGCTGTCAGATCAGAACGATGCAAATAGCCCCGGGCCAGACCTGCTCCGCTGACGCACAACTCTCCAGGAGCACCAACCGGTTGCAATTGTTGCTTTTGATTCAGTACATATATCCGATTGTTGGCAATTGGCCGGCCAATAAAAATCGGTTCATCAGGATGAACCACTCCACTTGTCGTAACTACCGTATTTTCAGTCGGGCCATAGTTGTTGACAATCCGGTATGTTTGCGGAACGACCCGTTTCAGCCTGTCACCGCCGACAAGAAGGATTCTCAGGCTCCGATTCTTGAGATGCATGAATTGTTCCGCAACCTGTGTCGGCAAAAAACTGACGGTAATTTCTTTTTCTTCCATATACCGGTTCAACTGTTCCAGATCGTATCGCAGTTCTTCATCGATGATCTGAAGGGTGGCTCCAGCAAGCAAACATGGAAAAATTTCCCATACAGATGCATCAAAACTGAAACCGGCATACTTTGTACAACGGTCGTGTTCCGTAATTTTAAATTCGTTGATATGCCAAAAGGCAAGATTTACAAGGGAAGAATGCTCAACCATCACACCTTTTGGTTTTCCGGTAGAGCCTGATGTATAAATCACATAAGCCAGGTCATCAGCTTGTACCAAAGGATCCGAATAAGATTCTGCCTCCCTGGCCCAATCTACCTGTTTCAGATCCAGGATGGCCATACGGGATTCAAAATCGCGGGTATGATTCCCATATACAAGAAACATACGCGCCCTGCTGTCATTCAACATATAGGAAACCCGTTCCGGCGGGTAATTGGGATCAATCGGCAAATAGGCTGCACCAGCCTTTAGAATTCCCAGTACACCAACGATCATTTCCAGAGAAGGAGGCACCATGATCGCAACGATATCCCCTTTTCTGACGTTGCTTTTTTGCAAAAGTGCTGCCAAAAGGTCCGCTCGCCGGTTCAATTCACGATAGGTCAACCCGTTATTCAGAAATTCAACCGCCGTCTGGTCTGGCGACCGGTTTGCCCTGCCTTCAAACAACCGGTGAATGGTTTCCTTTTCCGGATATGGCTGTCTGGTCTGATTAAATGTATGTAATTTTTCCTTTTCTTCTGCAGTAATCAGTTCAAATTCCGAAATGGACAAATAAGGCTGGTCAATGATCTGTTCAATCATCTTTTTGAGGTGGTGCCCCATCCGCCTGATCAATTCACTGTAATAACGGTTTTTATCATAATTAATTTGTATGGTTAAATATTTTGCAGGAATAAACGCTACCACCAAATGAATAAAAGAATTTATCCTTTTTATTTCATTTATTTCGTTTTTTAACTTATTGGTAAATTTCTGGTATTCAAACTCCTTTTGGGAGAGTAAACCGTCTGCGATGACAACAAGGTGATCAACAGCTTTTTCGTCAATTCCGGTTGCTTCATTCAAACTGGCTAACGGAAACCGCGGAGAATCCGGTTTTGACAAGTCGTGAAACAGTTGGTCAAAGGTATAGTTCCGGTCTTTGACACGGGCCAGCTGTACTTCTGTTCCATTCTCTGCAGCAGATTCACCGTCGAATTGCTGAAGGGCAAACAGTACATCTTTTTCTCCGCTGTATCGCAACAGCAAACTGCCCCAGATCCCCTGAATCAGGGAAGAAAAAGAACCTTTGTACCGTCTTGCCAAAGTATAGAAACTCTCTGAAGCAGACCGGCTCAGGCGTATTTCAAACTGCTCAAAGGCTTCCTCGTTGTTGCCTTTGACCCAGCTTTTTTTGGCTGGAATAAACACACTTCCTTCATAATCATTCAACCATTGGTCATAAAACTCCCGGTGTTTACTCCATCTTTCCTTCACCTTTGTCATGATTAACCTCCAGTATATAAAAAAAATTACAACAGCTTTTATTTATTTAAAAAATGCAGATACCATTCTATCCAAGTTTCTGCCCGCTGTCAACAATCGGACACCTCAGGATAATACATCTGCATAAAATTATTTTAACAAAGAATGGTTAATTAAACAAATGATAGAATTATTAACAATTAAAAAATGGTTCCAATAGATTTTCAAGTGTTAATATTGCTTCTCGTATTATTTGATTTGACGATAAAGAAATGTCATACTACTTATTATCCACAAGTTATTTATTTCCTTCTTTTAAAAAATAGACGCCCATCTATTTTTTAAAGAAAACATCTTCTGTATAAGATAGTTTCATTATCACAGGCTGTACAGGAAGGGACGGTTTTCTGGCCCCCGTTTTGTCTCTCCCTTAAAAAAACAGTGTTATGACACTCAGTATCCAAATCGTTTCCCATATTTTGTCTTGCGCGATCAATTCATAGAATTGGCAGAAAAACATTCCCTTTCTGACCGGATCAAGCGACTTTAATGGCAAGGAGGAACAGATATGACCTGGATCTATTTGTTCATAGCAGGAATCTTTGAAGTTTTTTGGGCAATCTGTCTTAAATATACGTATGGTTTCACCCGCCTGTATCCATCTCTTCTCACTTTGGCTGGAATGACAGCCAGTTTTTATTTTTTGGCACTGGCAACCAGACACTTGCCCATCGGAACTGCCTATGCCGTCTGGACCGGAATTGGCGCCTTGGGAACTGCGATCCTGGGAATGATCCTGTTTCATGAATCACATCATTGGCTTCGTGTATTATTTTTATGTATGATTCTTATAGGTATTACAGGACTGAAATTGACATCTGCAAGCCAGTAACGGAGTATCCGTTTGCTGGTTTTTGTAATTCCCGCAATTTTGATTAATCAATAAAACGGGATAATTGTTTTTTTGGAAAACATTTCTCTTTTCTGTCAATTGGTCCACGACGAAAAGCTGCAACTCCTGAATGCAAGAGTTGCAGCATTTTGTGCGGTTCCATTTTCATCAGACTTCCATAATAATTGGCAATATCATGGGGCGACGGCGGATCCGCTCAAACAAGAATTTGCTTAATGCTTCGCGAATGCTTGTTTTGAGGGAGGCCCACTCGCTCACTTGCTCCTTCATGCATTTTTCCATTGTTAATGCCACAATCCGATTGGCCTCATCCAGCAATTGCTCGGATTCACGAACGTAAACAAACCCCCGTGAAATAATGTCTGGTCCAGCTACAATGGTACCATTTGCTTTACTAAGGGTGACAACAACAACCAAAATCCCGTCTTGTGAAAGCAATTTGCGGTCTCTTAATACAATGTTTCCAACATCTCCAACTCCTAAACCGTCAACAAGCACATTTCCGGTCTGGATTTTTGGACCGTATTTTGCCCGACCGCCTGCAAATTCAACCGTATCTCCATTGTCACAAATAAAAATATTTTCCGGGCGTACACCCACTGATTCGGCAAGTTGGGCGTGAGTCCGCAACATGCGATACTCACCGTGAATCGGAATAAAGAATTTGGGTTTAATCAGGTTGAGCATCAGTTTCATATCTTCCTGGGAACCATGTCCTGAGACGTGTACATGGGAAGTTGCGCTATAAACAACATCAGCACCAATTCGGAACAACTGGTCTACGGTACGGCCAATCGATTTCTCATTGCCAGGTATGGGAGTGGCTGCAATGATCACGGTATCCCCAGGCAAAATTTCAACCTTGCGATGGGCTGCATTTGCCATCCGCGTCAATGCAGACATAGGTTCCCCCTGGCTTCCGGTTGATATAACCGCAACCCGATTGGCTGGCAAGCGATTGATTTCATCCGTTTCAATAAGCAGATCGGAAGGCACATGCAGGTACCCCAATTCCGAAGCAATATTTACAACATTCACCATACTCCGTCCCACCACAGCCAGCTTTCTGCCGTACAACTGGCATGCGTTCACCACCTGCTGGATGCGATGAATATTGGAAGCAAATGTTGCCACAATCACCCGTTGCTTTGCTTTGCGAAATACCTGATTGATTCCTTCGCCCACTGTGCTTTCAGATCCGGTAAACCCGCTCCGCTCTGCATTGGTGCTGTCCGACAACAAACATAAAACCCCATTTTTTCCAAGTTCAGCCATTTTGTGCATATCACAAACCTGTCCATTGACAGGAGTCATGTCAAATTTAAAGTCTCCTGTATGGACAACGGCTCCTTCAGGGGTATCTATACATACTCCCACGGAATCAGGAACACTATGGTTGGTATAGAAGAAAGAAGCCTTTAATGAAGTGCCCAGCCTGATTTCCGATTTGTTATTGACAACGTAACGTTTCGTGTCATTCAAAAGATTGGCTTCACGCAACTTGTGTTCAATCAGTCCCATGGTCAACCTGGTCGCATAAATGGGAACATCAAGCTGACGCAAGATATAAGGCAGTCCGCCAATATGGTCCTCATGACCATGGGTTAAAATAATCCCGCGTACTTTATCCTTATTCTCAACCAGATATGTGATGTCCGGAATGACAATATCAATTCCCAGCATTTCTTCCTCAGGGAACATTAAACCCGCATCAATTACTACTATGTCATTTCCGTACTGCACCACATACATGTTTTTTCCGATTTCATCCAACCCACCGAGTGCAAAAACAGATAATTTGCCTCGTTGGTTTTTTGTCAACTACTACCCTCCTATATAGTTGTTATCACCCTAAACCGCACAAATTTCACTTGGTTTCATTATATACGATTAAAAGATTGATATGCAACTAAATCTTTCCTCCGTAAAAATTTCCGAAAACAAAAGACCTGCCCGTACCAAAACGGGCAGGTTTTTTCTGTTTTGTCCTTACAGGAGTTCCTCAATCCACTGGTCGGTTTTCTTTTTTTCCTCCTCTGTCAGTTCGACAATCGGCAAACGGACATAAGGCTCCGACCACCCTTTTTTGTACATCGCGTATTTCAACGGAGCCGGACTGGTTGTTATAAAGACACCCTGGAAAACAGGCAACAGGCGAATATGCAATTCCTTGGCTTTTTGGATCTCTCCCGCAAAATAGGCATCAATCATTTCCTTGATTTCGCGGCTTACAAGATGGCTAGCCACACTGACAACTCCAGCCCCGCCGACTGACAGGACAGGCAAAGTCAATCCGTCGTCACCGCTGTACACGGCCACATCCTCAGGGAGTGCAGCAATCAGGCTTGAAATCTGATTCAAATTTCCGCTTGCTTCCTTGATCGCAACGACATTTTTCAGCTGAGCCAGCCTAGTCATTGTTTCAACCGACATATTGACACTGGTCCGCCCTGGTACATTATAGAGCATTACCGGCAATGTCGTCGTTTCTGCAATTGCTTTGAAATGCTGGTACAAACCTTCCTGCGACGGTTTATTGTAGTAGGGAGCCACAATCATGACTCCGTCGACTCCGATTTCATCAGCTTTTTTCGTCAGTTGAATGCTTTGGGAGGTATTGTTGCTGCCCGTTCCGGCAATTACTTTAATACGACCGTTTACTTTTTCAAGCGCAAACCGGAACAGCTCTGTTTTTTCCTCCTGTGTCAAGGTGGGCGACTCCGCAGTTGTCCCTGAAACCACGATCGCATCGTTTCCGTTTTCGATCAATCGTTCAATTGTTTCTCCCAGACGCGGCCAGTCAATCTCACGTTCTTTCGTAAACGGGGTATACAAAGCTGTAATCAATCTGCCAAAACTCATTATGCTTCCCCCTTAAGAATAGTGAAGTTGATGCAGATGAAATTTCTGATGCAATGCCCGAATTGCTTTAGCCATATCCTGCCCATGAACCAGTACCCAAATTGTGGTATGGGAATCTGCCGATTGCAGGATTTGAATATCCTCTTCTGTCAAGGCCTCTGAAATTTGAGCCATAATCCCCGGAACTCCGGCAATTCCTGCACCTACTACAGAAACCTTTGCACAACCTTTGCATAATTCCGGTTCCAATCCCATATCATACAAAATCTGTTCGGCACGTTCAGCCAGATCATCATTAACCGTATAAGCAATTTCGCTGGGATTGACACTGATAAAATCTACGCTGATCCCCTGATCAGCCATCGCTTTGAAAACCTGCAACTGGGTATGGTATTGCCCTTGCCTCAAACGAATTCGAATCTGTGTTACCTCAGGCATTTGTGTAATTCCGATGATGGTGGTCTCCCTTACCTCACTTACCAGACGGTCAATCTCTGTCATATGGGTAACCAGAGTTCCCGGATGATCAGACATTGTCGAACGTACCCGAATCGGGATATTGGATTGCATGGCAATCTCCACGGCTCGGGGGTGAACCACTTTGGCTCCTTGAAAAGCAAGATTGCACATTTCCGTATACGTTACTCTTTCCAGCTGGGTTGCATCTTCGACAATTCTTGGGTCAGCCGTCATAATTCCTTCAACATCTGTAAAAATATCTACATAAGAGGCATGAAGAGCCGCCCCCAATGCCGTTGCAGTCGTATCACTTCCACCGCGACCCAAAGTTGTAATTTCTCCGTCGGTTGTCTGTCCCTGAAAGCCGGCAACAACAACCACCTGATTTTTGTCCAGTTCCTGCAAAATCCGCTTGGGGTTGACCGTAATAATCTGCGCATTGGTATGTTGATTATTCGTAATAATTCCCGCTTGTCCACCTGTCAATACACAGCATTTTATTTCTGCCTGATTCAGCATGGCGGAGAGTGTGGCAGCAGAGATAATTTCTCCGCAACTCATCAGGAGATCCCTTTCACGAAGGCCAATCTGATTGCCGTATTGGTTCAAAAGGCTGAGCAATGTGTCAGTAGCATAGGGATCGCCTTTTCTCCCCATTGCTGAAACAACCACGACCAGTTGATGCCCTTCTGCCAGCACCTTGCGGACATGATGCAGGACCCGCTGGCGCTGCTCGGAGGTGGCTACCGAGGTGCCCCCGAATTTCTGCACGATGATACTCATAGCTGATCCCTTCTCTATTTGTCTTTTCCAATCAATGCTTCTGCAATCTGGATTGTATTTGTGGCGGCTCCTTTTAAAAGATTGTCTGAAACAATCCACATATTCAGTGCGCGCGGGTTGTTCAAATCACGGCGCAACCGGCCTACAAACACTTCTGTCCGTCCCTCTGCATTGATTGGCATGGGATATACCTGTTCCTCCAGGGCGTCCTGAACCACTACTCCTGGCATTTCGCTTAACTGTTTACGCACTTCCTCCAGATCAAAGTCCGATTTCAATTCAACATATACGGATTCACTATGTCCGCGCATTACCGGCACACGTACACAAGTTGCCGTAACAGCAATGCTGTCATCGCCAAAAATCTTTTTCGTTTCCCGGACCATTTTCATTTCTTCCAGTGTAAATCCGTTTTCTTCCGCCACATCGACCTGCGGAATTACATTAAATGCCTGTTGATAATGTTTGTCGAGCTTTCCAACCGGAAGTACATTTGCCGAAACCTCTTTTCCTGCCAGCACAGCCCGGGTTTGTTCCTCCAATTCATTGATGGCCTGCCATCCGGCACCGGATACTGCCTGATACGTGGAAACGATCACCCGTTCGATCCCGTAATGATCATATAACGGTTTTAAGGGAACGACCATCTGGATCGTTGAGCAGTTGGGATTGGCAATAATTCCTTTATGATTTTTCAATGCTTCCGGATTAACTTCAGGTACAACCAACGGAACTTCAGGGTCCATCCGAAATGCATTGGTATTATCAATAACAACGGTTCCCCGTTTCACTGCCTCTTTTGCCAATGCTTTGCTCACTCCTCCGCCCGCACTGAACAGGGCGAAGTCCACACCTTGAAACGAGTCCGGCACAGCTTCCTGTACCGTTACCTGCTGGCCGCGAAACATGACTTTTTGTCCGGCTGAACGTCTGGATGCCAGCGGGCGCAATTCCTTTACCGGAAATTCTCTTTTTTCCAGGTAATCCAACATTTGCTGGCCGACTGCTCCTGTTGCTCCAACAACTGCAACAACAAACTCATTTTCACTCATGGAGTACCCTCCCCATTAGACATATGAAGTTAGTCCCCGGTTATTTTTTGAAGATTGGGGACTTTAGTGTATTTCACTATTAAAATCTCTTTTCTATTATGAAGTCAAGTCACGATATTTTTCAACTATTAATGGTTGCAACTGTTTTCCTTCAATCGCTTTCAGACAGGTTTCAGGAATCAATTCCATACGTGCAACCATTGATTTGGGCTTCTTTTCCGGAGCATCCTGCCCGAACGGCACAAAGTAAATATCTCTTGTGACCAGCAGTTTGGCCAGATTGGCAGCATTAATTCCCAGTGCATCATTTGTGGATATGGCCAGTACCACCGGCCGGTGATTCCGCATTTGTGCCTTGGCCGCCATCAGAACAGGACTGTCTGTAATGGCATTGGCAAGTTTTGCCATGGAATTGCCGGTACATGGGGCAATCACAAAGCAATCCAATGTATTTTCAGGACCGAAAGGTTCTACTTCCGGAATTGTCATAAGAGGAGAACGGCCTGTAATTTTCTTTATTTTCTGTTTCCAGTCCTCTGCCGTCCCAAACCGGCTGTCTACTGTTGCAACAGTATGCGAAATAACCGGGATTACCTTTGCTCCCAATTGAACCAGTCGTTCCATCTGGGGCAGCACCATATCATGGGTGCAGTGCGATCCCGTCAATCCGAAACCAATTGTCAACTCGTGCCAGTTCATCAGACAGATTCCTCCCTGAACAATTCTTTTGACATCAGACGGGTCATTGTCCGCGCCAGAATCCGGCCTGCTGTCTTCGGGGCAACAAGCCCGGGCAGACTGGGTGCCAGAATTGCTTTAATGCCCCGTTTTTCCGCAAAAGGATAATCAACTCCGCCGGGTTTTGAAGCAAGATCAATAATAACGACATCATGAGGTACCCTTGCCAAAACCGATGCATCGATGATTAAAGCCGGAATGGTATTAAAAATCAGGTCGGCTGTGCTTACCACATCTTTCAGTTCTGAAATATCAAAAGACTCAATCCCCATTTCAAAGGCTCTTGCCTTGTGTGCGCTTTTTCTGATGCCTACCTTGACTCTGGCACCGATGGCATGAAGCGTGCGAGCCAGGGATAATCCGCATCTTCCCATTCCCAACACTAGACATTCGGATCCGTGAATGGTAATATCCGTATGCTGGATAGCCATCATGAGCGCACCTTCAACCGTTGGGATCGAATTATAAATTGCGACATCGTCACGTTTTAACAACTCATACAACTGAATTTCATGCTCCCGGCACTGCTTCTGCAAATAATCATTGGCGATGCCGACAAAGATCAGGCAATTCTTGCGTACTGACTTGAAATGTTCTTCTGCCAAAACAAGCTTTTTGGATGTAAAAACACTGTTGACCTTCCCTTTTTCATCCGTTCCAATAATAGGAAGCACCAGTACATCTGCCGAGCTTAACAAGCCTGTTGTCAACTCTTTTAATGTGGCTCCGCTCAATGGACTTTTCAAATTGTCAAATCCGACCAGCGATACCTGGGCGCCCATTTGAATAAAGCTTTTTATCACTTCCAGTTGCCGCGCATCTCCACCAATGAAGACAACATGTTTGCCTGTCAACATTCCTTTTACCCCCTTCCCCTGATACTTTCTATGTTGCGTGCATGGCTGAGCATCAATCCCTGATGCATCATATGATAAAAAAAGAAATTCTGTTCCCTTTTATTCAAACTGTTTCCTGGAATTCTTTCTGTCTGCGGAATCAACTATGACCATTTCCGGCCCCACCTTGCGAATCATGCTCCACTTCAGCTCCAGTAACCGCCGGTTTTTTTTTAACCAGGAAAAATGCGTCGGCAAAAGAATAGCCTGAATTTTCCCGGTTTGCGGATCAAAGACCATATCCGCATGCAAGAAATCTCCCAGCCTTTCCCCGTTTACCAGATCAATGCATTCTTTTGCAGCAAATTCACTCCAGCGCACTTGTGTCACCTCTTTTTTTCAGGCATCTCACTTTATACATATGTCCAGGTATAACAATTCAGCAGGATTTTTGGAAAAATAAAAAGCCCGGATTATTCCGGGCTTAAGTTTCTTTCAGGATTCAGCTTTTCTAAAGACGATCCAGTCTGAGCCGCTGCATTTCCACAATTAGTACATCCAACTGTTCTGACAATGGCAATACATGGTCATCCATTAATCGCTCGGGTTCTCCATTTACCGACTGGTACAATTCTCTACGGAGACGCTCCATTTCTTCCTGTAACCTTCTGATCCGATGATGCCGTTCGGACATGAAGATCACCTCTCCTATTTACCCGTATGACCAAAGCCTCCTGAACCACGTGCAGTTTTATCCAACGACTCCACAACTTTCAGGGAAACAGCAGGTACTTGCACAAAAACAAGTTGGGCAATGCGATCTCCCCGCTGCACCCGAAACGGAACCTCACCGGCATTGAGCAAAATGACTCCGATTTCCCCGCGGTAATCCGCATCAATCGTGCCTGGTGAATTAAGCACCGTAATGCCATGTTTTAATGCGAGACCGCTTCTGGGGCGAATCTGTGCCTCCAGCCCAGCCGGCATCGACAATGCAATCCCGGTAGGAATCAATTTCCACTGACCCGGGGATATTTCTACTGGATCAACTACTGCGGCATGGAGATCAAAACCGCTGGAACCCGTCGACATTTTTACTGGAAGAGGTAGATCTTCGTTTCCTGGCATGTGAATCATTTTGACATCAAACACTTAAGTTCCTCCTAAAACCGTCCGGTATTTTTCCATCCGATGAAATCAGGGCCAATGACATGGGAGAGGAAAATGTTTTTTGCGCCAACCGGTGGACATCTTCCAACGTGATGCTTTCTACCTGTTCGATAATTTCGTCCAATGTAAAATGGCGATGGAGCAACAATTCATTTCGTCCCAATCGGCTCATCCGGTTATTGGTGCTTTCCAGTCCCAGCATAATGCTTCCCTTCAGTTGCTCTTTGGCTTTATTCAATTCATCCGTTTTTAAACCGCCACTTCCCAAATCATCAAAAACCCGGTAAATGCAAGAAAGGACGTCATTCTCCTGACCGTGTTTGGTACCGGCATATATGGCAAACAGTCCTGTATTCCTGTGGGCAGAATGATAAGAATATACCGAATAAGCAAGTCCCCGCTCTTCGCGAATTTCCTGAAAAAGGCGCGAGCTCATGTTGCCCCCCAGGACATTGTTCAACAATACCATTGTATAAAAATCATCATGACCAATGGGGAGTCCCGGCAAGCCAATACATATATGTGTCTGTTCCGTATCCTTTTTCCTGACTTTGATTCCGGGGGTAAATACCGGAACTTCTTTATTTAAAGGCGGCAATTCACCCTGATGGTGACTGAATGCCCGGTCGATTTGTTCCAGATATCCGTCTGGCAAATTGCCTGCCAAGGCGATGACAACATTGGATGGTGCGTAAAACCGGTTTTTATACTGGAACAAATCATCGCGCCCAAAACTTTGGACCGTTTCAGCACTTCCCAGAACCGGATAGCCCAGCGCATGCTCCCCTGCCGATATTTCCGAAAGCAGATCATGAACCAGGTCATCGGGTGTATCCTCTACCATATAAATCTCTTCAAGTACAACTTTTTTCTCCTTTTCAATTTCATTTTCCGGAAAGGTAGACTCAAAAAACATATCCGCCAAGACATCCAGTGCTGTCGCAAAGTGCTGATCAAGAACCTTGGCATAATAACAGGTAATTTCCTTTGAGGTAAATGCATTTACATGACCGCCAATAACATCAAAAGCCTCGGCTATTTCCCGTGCTGTCCTTTTTTTGGTTCCTTTAAACATCATATGTTCAATAAAATGGGAAATTCCGTTGGTTTCCGGTTTCTCATTTTCCGATCCCGTCCCGACCCAGATGCCCAAGGCAATTGAACGGACATGGGGAATTTTTTCCGCTACGATGCGCACCCCGTTATTTAACGTATGTTTAACGATCAAATAAGATCCTCCTTATTTATCCAGTAAGCTTAGCAAAAGGCAATCTTACTATATCAGATCTCAAATTTTTGCTCAATCTAATCCACTCTTTCAGAAGACAACAGTTTGCCAACCGTCAGCCATTTCAAGCCTTTGTCTTTTCCGGCACGGATCATTTGCGGCAACGCCTTTACCGTACGTTCTGTCGGATGAGTCAGCAACAATGTTCCCGGAGCAATCTCTTTTTTCGTTTTTTGCACCATCATCTCCGGCGAAACAGATTTCTTCCAGTCAACGGTATCCAATGTCCATAATATGGTATTCATGTGAAATTGTGCGGCCATTTTTATGACACGCCGGTCAAAATCGCCTGCCGGCGGGGCAAACCATTGACTTTTAACCTGCAATGTTTTTTCAATGAGCGATTGTGTTTTTCCAATCTCTTTTTCAATCTGTGCAGTACTGATTTGGCTCATCAATGGATGGGAATAGGCGTGGTTTCCGATTTCATGCCCTTCCCTGACTATTTGCCTGGCTGCTTCCGGATTTTTCTTCAGCCATGAACCATCCAAAAAAAAAGTAGCCTTTATTCGTTCTGTTCGCAAGATTTTTAACATCTCGGGGATATATTCTGTTCCCCACGCTACATTTACCATCAAAGCAGCGGCTTTCTTCTTTTCGTTCCCGCGATAAACCGGTTCATTCCCCAAATCTTTCAATTGAATTTTGGGTGGAATTTCCCGATACACCCATTGAATCGACTGTTTATGTTTCTGGGCCAAGGTTCGACGGATCGTTTCATTCACATTGACTTCACGTCCGTTTAAACCGGGAATCGCTTTCCAGACCCGGTCAATCCGTGCATCAATCGGTGCAATATAATGCTTTGGCGCCTCTTTTCTGATTTTCCTGATCAATTTTTGCTCCGGTGACGGGGAAAATACCGGTTCCGCAGCCTGCTTTTTGACAGAATTAACATATGTTTCAATAACAGGGAGTTGTACCAGCAAAAAAATAAAACCTATCGACAAGATCAGGGCGAAAACACGAACAGGCGGTAACAAAGTCTGTCCCCTCCTTTTTCTTCCTACCATATGCATCCGGACAACTCCCTATTCCGGCCCCAAAAAGTAAAAAAGAGGCAGATCGCTCTGACTCTTTTGCTTTGCCTCTTGTGGTTTACAACGATTCTTTTTTCTTGTCAGCCATTTCTTTCAATACCGCCTTGCGTGACAGATTGATCCGTCCCTGATCATCAATTTCAGTAACTTTGACCATGATAGAATCTCCGACCCTGACCACGTCGCTAACTTTGCCCACACGGTTTATATCCATTTGTGATATATGCACAAGGCCTTCTTTTCCTGGAAGAATCTCAACAAATGCCCCGTATTTTTCAATCCGTTTAACCGTTCCAAGATAGGTTTCCCCTGCAACAACTTCACGAACAAGATCCTCGATAATCTGTTTTGCCCGTTCATTCTGCTCTGCTTCAGTTGAGGCAATAAAAATACGGCCATCCTGTTCAATGTCAATTTTCACACCGGTCTCTTCGATGATTTTATTGATAACCCGTCCACTGGGCCCGATCACATCGCGAATTTTATCCGGATGAATTTTCAGTGTCAGGATCTTTGGCGCATATGGCGACAGCTCTTTACGAGGTTCATTTATGGTGGCTTCCATATTGTCAAGAATCACCATTCTTGCTTTGTTGGCCTGCTCCAGCGCTTTTTGCAGGATATCCCGGTCAATATCTTCAATCTTGATATCCATTTGAAGTGCAGTGACACCTTTCCTTGTCCCTGCCACTTTAAAGTCCATGTCCCCGAGATGATCTTCCATTCCTTGAATATCGGTCAGCACCACAACTTTATCCTTTTCTTTGACCAGTCCCATCGCAATTCCGGCAACCGGCGCCTTGACCGGAACTCCGGCATTCATCAGTGCCAGGGTTGAAGCGCAAATACTTGCCTGTGAGGTAGATCCGTTTGACTCAAGCACTTCCGAGACCAGCCGAATGGTATACGGGAATGTATCCTCCGAAGGAATAACAGGCTCCAGCGCCCTTTCTCCCAACGCTCCATGACCAATTTCCCGCCGTCCCGGCGCACGCAGCGGTCTGGCTTCGCCAACACTGAAGGGAGGAAAATTGTAATGATGCATAAAGCGTTTCGATTCTTCCAAATCCAGACCATCCAGAATTTGTACATCTCCCAGGGCCCCCAATGTACAAATGCTTAAAACCTGGGTTTGCCCACGGGTAAACAAACCGGAACCATGCGCACGCGGCAAAATATCAATTTCGCTTGAAAGCGGGCGAATTTCATCGAACTTCCGTCCATCCGGACGTTTTCCTTCTTCTAGAATCAAGCGGCGTACTTCCTCTTTGACAATCTGATCCATTACCGTATGGATATCTTTTTCTTTTTCCGCAAACTCTTCTTCGCCCAACTCTTCAACAAATTTTTCAACTATTTGTTCCTTCACCTGATCGATCGCATCCTGGCGTTCCTGTTTGTCAAACACCTGTAC
>JBAVDL010000222.1:0-1511 GCA_049587175.1 Thermoactinomyces sp. | reverse complement strand
TTTAACATAAGGTGGGTGGAGCTGACTATGAACCAGGAAAAGTAATAAAGCTGGAAAAAAATCTCCTTTTTTAATTAAAAAATTAATTGCTTTTTTTCGATCTTGGTAAGATTGCATTTGATCATAGTTGATAAAAAAGAGGCATCTCCCCATTTTTGACTGGAGTTTTTGAGCTTTATAATATAAATCCGAAGTAATTATTCCTTCATTTTTTACTAAAAATAATAAACGTTCTTGTTCCAAGCCAAATTTTTTGAATTTATGCTGATTCTGTAAAGTGCTTTCCGTCATTTTAAGATAAGATTGAATATGTTTTAATTCCTCTGATTTCTTAACATATTTTTGTTCTAACTTTTTCAATACCTTGTTTGCCCATTTAACTAAATGATATCTTCTCTTCATTTGTCCAACAGCAATTCGAAAAAAAGCATCATAAATTGTAGAAATCCCCAAGGCAATGAAAAATATTTCCATTATTTCATTCTTTAAAGGGATTATACCATCTTCTTTTAAAATGAGATATCCCCTAGTTTCTCTATCCTTATGATAAGATGCACCATAATAAATTTGATTATGATACTTGATTACCTCTGGCATAATTACAACATTCTCACCTGTTTTTTTATAATTTTCAATAATTTTTTTTATATGTTCAGGTGTTCCCATTAAATATCATCTCTCTTCATCTACTAAATAATTTTTTGATCCCTCTTACAGGAGCTGAAAAGAAATTTCTAAATGATTTGTTCCTTGTAAAATATTTCCCAACAGTTCCAAATGCATACCCCCAATCCAATTGCCATAGCGGCCGGAGCACCAACAACGCCAGCTGTTAATAAAAGAGGTGCGGTTGCGAATGCCATTCCTCCAAACCCAGCAATTCCTTTTAAGACACCATCTGCTTGATTTTGTATATTTCCTGCATTAAAAGCCTGGGCCAGTCCTGAGACCATTTCATAGACCGAAAGAGCAACGCCCGTCCAACCGGAAATTTTTCCAAACGTACCAAGTGATCCTATATTTATAATATCTGAGTAACGAATAATACCACCTGCAGAACCGGTTAAGCCACCTCCTTCAGCAAGTCTTAAACCGAATACATTTGTATTCCTGAATAATTGACTACCAGATGCCCTTACCTTACTCCAATCAACATATGATGAAAGTGTAATGGATTTATCTACATTATCCCATATATCCAAGGATTTCTGGGCCCAGCCTGTCCCCTCGACGTTAATTCCCAAATAACCCCTTAATATATATGAAACACTTGTATAAATAGTAGTTCCCACGGTCCATTTACTGGGTGCATTTTTCCCAATCTCATCAGCTATACTTTCTACATATCCGATTTTTGCAATATATAAATCATAAAATGTCGTTTTTAGAGCCTTATATTCACTGGTATTCGTATATAATGACCCCATACGCTTCCAGACAAAAGAGAGAGTATAATAGGAAGCAAAAAAGGGGTCTTTTTTATGGGACGGAGAAAATGGACTGCTGAGGAA
>JBAVDL010000221.1:0-2117 GCA_049587175.1 Thermoactinomyces sp. | reverse complement strand
GAATATATCCAGGCATAATACCGATTTTACATTTGCCAGGGCTGATAATTCCCGGACAGTTCGGTCCGATCAGGCGTGTCTTTTTCCCTTCCATATAACGTTTTACTTTTACCATATCCAGAACCGGAATACCTTCTGTAATACAGACAACCAGATCCAGGTCTGCATCCACCGCTTCCATAATGGCATCCGCAGCAAATGCCGGTGGCACATAAATAACAGATGCATTGGCTCCCGTTGCCTGAACAGCTTCAGCAACCGTATCGAAAATCGGCACCCCTTCGATTTCCGTTCCCCCTTTACCCGGGGTTACTCCTCCTACGATCTTCGTACCGTATTCCAAAGCCTGTCTGGTATGAAACAATCCTGTTGCTCCCGTAATACCTTGTGTAATCACTTTCGTCGTCTCATTAACAAAAATACTCACATAAATCCCACCTTTCCCGGGTAATTAATCATCCTTATTATTGCTTGACAAGTTGAACAATTTTTTTCGCACCATCTTCCATGGAGTCCGCAGCCACGATTTCCAGGCCGGATTCCCTGAGGATTTTTTTACCCAGATCAACATTGGTTCCTTCAAGACGTACAACCAACGGACGATCCAGGCCGATTTGTTTTGCCGCTTCCACAACCCCGCTGGCAATGACGTCACATTTCATAATTCCGCCAAAAATATTGATAAAAATTCCCTTCACATTCTTATCAGATAATATAATTTTAAAAGCTTCCCTCACTTTATCAGCTGTGGCGCCTCCTCCGACATCAAGGAAATTGGCAGGTTCGCCATCAAAATGTTTGATAATGTCCATGGTAGCCATCGCCAATCCGGCTCCATTGACCATACATCCAATATTTCCATCAAGTGCAATATAATTTAAATCATATTTTGAAGCTTCAATCTCTTTTGCATCTTCTTCATCCAGATCACGCAGTTCCAAAATTTCCGGGTGGCGGAACAATGCATTTGAATCAAAATTCAATTTGGCATCCAACGCAATAACACGGCCATCTTTGGTTGTAATAAGCGGATTGATTTCCGCCAGGGAACAGTCATTCTCTACAAATGCCCTGTAAAGGCCTAACATGAATTTAACCGCTTTATTCACTTTATCTTTGGGAATTCGAATATTATATGCCAACCGGCGCGCCTGGAACGGAAGCATGCCTACGGCCGGGTCAATCTCTTCCTTGAAAATTTTCTCCGGGGTTTTGGCTGCCACTTCCTCAATCTCCGTGCCTCCTTCTTCGGAAGCCATCATGACAACCCGGTTACTGGAACGATCAATAACGACCCCAACATAATATTCTTTTTCAATAGGAAGTCCCTCTTCAATCAGCAAACGTTTTACTTCCTTGCCTTCCGGACCCGTTTGATGGGTTACCAGTTTTTTACCAAGCAATTCATCGGCATACTGACGAACCTCATCCAGACTTTTCGCCAGTTTGACTCCTCCGGCTTTTCCCCGGCCTCCTGCATGAATCTGGGCTTTTACAACCCAAAGATCTCCGTCCAGTTTTTTGGCCGCCTCTACGGCTTCATCCGGCGAAAATGCAACAAAACCATCAGCAACAACGACTCCATATTTTTTCAGGATTTGCTTTCCTTGATACTCATGAACGTTCATTCCGCGATCCCCCAATTCTTGGTCATAACATCACAAAACCGCCAAACCCTGCCTGTTTGTTTATGTATCCTTCCTTTTCCTGTATCCCCTTACATATACAGGAGCACAGGTCAGACAGAACAAAAACTTTTGTTTGGCTCACATTTTGAAGTATAGCTTACGCTCAATCATTTGCCAACCGGGTGCTGCCACCGGCAACCCACACAAAAACGAGAGGATTTGTCACCCATCCTCCCGTCCTGACGATTTACTGTATCAAATCAACAACGGTGGCCAGAACAAAAATCACCAGAAAAATACCTGCAGATACGAGTGTTCCTTTGACAGCGTCAACAAAATCATTTTCCTGATTGTTACAGTTTTCGTTTTTTAAAGTATCTGTTTTCAAAATACCCCCTCCTCGTCAGCGGCCTCATTCTATTATAATGTTGTCTTCACACTTCTTTCAATAAAAAATCGAAATTTCGCCAATTGACACAAGATTAAAAG
>JBAVDL010000220.1:0-4059 GCA_049587175.1 Thermoactinomyces sp. | reverse complement strand
CTTCTTCCATCCTCATTTTCAGGGTGTGTAACCTGATATTTGTCTGGTGACCATAGCGGAGGGGATCCACCCGTTCCCATCCCGAACACGGAAGTTAAGCCCTCCAGCGCCGATGGTACTTGGGGTTTGCCCCTGGGAGAGTAGGTCGTTGCCAGGCAAGGATTGACCGCCTTAAGCTTCACGCTTAAGGCGGTCTTTTGTTTTTTCAGGTTTTTGTTATGCAGAAATGACAAGTGGAAATAAAGGATTACACAGAAAATCAAGAAAGCAATCCTGTGTGTTTATTCAAGTCCCGGAAATAAAAAAAAGAAATTACGCTCATCCTGCGAAACAATGGTACGACCGGTAATTTTGGCACAAAGCTTCTACAACCTGAGAAGCTGAAGATTTTTATGCTGAAATCAATATGGAAAGAGTTCTTTATGACAGGTGTGTCGGTCATACGGATTTTGCCAGAAGCAATTTGAACGGCTGAATGAACGGATATATTCTTTCTTTTTACGGTTTTTGCATAAATAAACCTTATTTTTTTACGGATATGAAGTTTTACATCAACAAAATACGAACAACAAAAAAATATGGTTTATAAACGTTCGTTTATTTTGTTGACGGACCCCACTTTTTCTTGGTACACTGAAAGTGAAATGAATAGATAATTTTTCTCATATATACTCAAGAATATGGCTTGAGCGTCTCTACCAGGAAACCGTAAATTTCCCGGCTATGAGAAAAAACTGTTCGTTTGGGGTCACTGTGTTATGGCGATCGGATGAGCCTAAACAGTAGTTTTTCTCATTCTCATATTTGGGAAACCTACTGTTTAGGCTCATCTTTTGAAGGGGGAGAGATCATGGATCAAGCAAAAGTGGGAGTTATTATGGGGAGTACTTCCGATTGGCCGACCATGCAAAAAGCCTGTGAAATTCTTGAAGAGTTTGGGATTTGTTATGAAAGCAAAGTGGTGTCAGCCCACCGAACCCCGGATGAGATGTTTCGTTATGCCGCTGAAGCTGAAAAGCGCGGGCTTAAGGTCATTATTGCGGGGGCTGGAGGGGCAGCCCATTTGCCAGGCATGGTTGCAAGCAAAACGGTTTTGCCTGTAATTGGAGTTCCTGTAAAAACATCTGCATTAAATGGACTGGATTCATTGTTGTCAATTGTTCAGATGCCTGGTGGCGTGCCTGTTGCAACAGTGGCGATTGGAAATGCAGGTGCAGCAAATGCCGGGCTGCTTGCCGTCGAAATACTTGGTACACATGATCCTGCGATTCGCGCTTCTCTTCAGGAAAGACGAGAAAAAATCCGGAAAAAAGTCCTGAAGGAGAGTGATCTTGTTTGATTCCGGGGAATAACAGGAAACAGCAGGCACTGATTGCTCCAGGTAAAACCATTGGTATACTGGGCGGAGGCCAGTTGGGGAGAATGATGATAATCGAAGGGCGTAAAATGGGATATCATTTTATTACGCTTGATCCCGGTGCGGATTGCCCCGCTGCACAAGTAGCTGATCGGCATATTACAGCCGATTATGATGATATAGACGCTGCCATACAGCTTGCAGATCTGTGTGATCTCATTGTTTATGAGTTTGAAAATATTCATCCTGAAGTGGTTGAAGTTCTGGAAAAAACAAAACCGTTGCCCCAGGGAAGCCGGTTGTTAAAAACAACGCAGCATCGGTTGAAAGAAAAGAAAGCACTCCAGGAAGCGAAAGTTCCGGTTGTCCCGTTCCGGGAGGCAAATACTTTGGCTGAAGTGGAGGAAGCCATAGACCAACTGGGATATCCGGCTGTTTTGAAGACAGCAACTGGCGGATATGATGGCAGAGGTCAGTGGATATTGCAGTCCAAAGCGGATCTGAACCAGTTGCCTCCGGAATTGTTTGCGGCGGGGAGACAGTTTGTTTTGGAAAAATTTATTCCGTTTGAAAAAGAAATATCTGTTGTAGTGGCACGGAGTATTTATGGAGAGATGGTTGTATTTCCTCCATCGTTAAATCTGCATCGCAACCATATTCTGCATATGTCCATTTCACCGGCCCCCATCCCCGGGCAAGTATTGGAGCAGGCCGCATTTTGGGCAAAACGGACGGCAGAATCATTGCAAATGGCAGGACTGCTTGCTGTGGAGATGTTCCTGATGCCTGACGGGAGACTGTTTGTCAACGAGCTGGCGCCAAGGCCGCACAACTCCGGACATTATACATTTGATGCCTGCCTGACCTCCCAGTTTGAACAATTTATTCGCGCTGTAGCCGGATTGCCCCTTGGTCCGACCACACAGGTAAATCCGGCGGTTATGGTCAATATCCTGGGTAAGCATGTTCCTGCATTTTATCGCCGGTTGCCGGAGTTCCCGGGATTTGTAAAGGTTCATTGGTATGGAAAAAAAGAAGCCAGACCGGAACGGAAAATGGGGCATGTAACGGTTCTGGCCGATTCGGTGTCACGAGCTGTTCGGTGGGTAGAAGAAATTGGAATCTGGGCTTCTTTGACAGAGCAAGAAAAAAAGATTATTTATAATAGAGATCATTCTAAACGGAAAAAGGTGGAAACTTCATGATTGAACGTTACACAAGACCCGAAATGGGAGCGATTTGGACCGAGGAAAATAAATTCAAGGCATGGTTGGAAGTTGAAATTCTGGCATGTGAAGCCTGGTCGGAACTGGGTGTAATCCCCAGGCAGGATGTGGAACAGATCCGCCAAAATGCCAGAATTCATATTGATCGCATTTATGAAATTGAACAGGATACACGCCATGACGTCGTGGCATTTACCCGTGCCGTTTCAGAAACATTAGGCCCTGAATCAAAATGGGTTCATTATGGTTTAACATCAACCGACGTTGTGGATACCGCTCTTTCCTATCTTCTCAGACAAGCCAATGAAATTCTGCTGAAAGATCTGGACCGGTTCATCGGTATTTTACAGGACAAAGCCAAAGAACATAAATATACGGTTATGATGGGCCGGACGCACGGGGTCCATGCAGAACCGACGACGTTTGGCCTGAAGCTGGCATTGTGGCTGGAAGAAATGAGGCGAAACAGGGAACGGTTCCTGCAGGCTATGGAAACGGTGCGTGTCGGGAAAATTTCGGGTGCTGTTGGGACTTATGCCAATATTGATCCCTTCGTGGAGAAGTATGTTTGTGAAAAATTGGGATTAAACGTTTCCCCCATTTCAACCCAGGTGTTGCAACGTGATCGCCATGCTCAATATATGTCTGTCCTGGCCCTGATAGCCACCTCCCTTGAAAAGTTTGCAATCGAGATTCGCGGATTGCAAAAGAGTGAAACACGGGAAGTGGAAGAACCTTTCCGCAAGGGGCAAAAAGGTTCCTCCGCCATGCCTCACAAACGGAATCCGATCGGTTGTGAAAATATCAGCGGGTTGGCCCGCGTGATTCGCGGACACATGGTTTCAGCCTATGAAAATGTTTCTTTGTGGCATGAACGGGATATTTCCCACTCGTCCGTAGAAAGGGTTATTTTTCCTGATGCCACCATATTGCTCAATTATATGTTGAATCGTTTTGCCAATATTGTTCGTGACCTGACGGTGTTCCCCGAAAACATGAAGCGGAATATGGAACGTACTTTTGGTCTAATCTATTCGCAAAGAGTTTTGCTTACACTGATTAACAAAGGATTAAAGCGGGAGGAAGCTTATGACCGCGTTCAGCGGTTGGCAATGCAAGCCTGGGAGGAACAATCCTCCTTTAAATTGTTGGTGGAACAGGATGATTTGATCTCCGAAACGCTGTCGCCGCAAGAAATAGAGGATTGCTTCGATTATCACTATCATCTGAAACATGTGGATACGATCTTTCGTCGGCTGGGCCTCGATTAAAAAAGGACAGCCGCAAGGTTCCCTGATTTTACCGGACTGAAGACAGAGAAAGATTTGTTATTTGTAACCTGCGGATGTAGCGAAGTGACCGGGAGTTTTCCATAAAAGTGAAACATCGCACGAAGACTCGGAACCTCCCGGCCGCTTTGTCAACCTTGGCAGGTGAATCACAAGCCTTATTTCCACTTCTTTGAAAGGAGTACAC
>JBAVDL010000219.1:0-4059 GCA_049587175.1 Thermoactinomyces sp. | reverse complement strand
ATTTATGCTGAACCGGCGGGCGGCACATTTGATGTCCCGCAAATCAGTGAAGATTTTGCGAATTTCATTGTGTACGACCGGGAAAAAGCCGTCCAATATGCGAAGGAATGGAGTGATCCAGATAATCCAGGGAAATTCCATCCGGACTTCGTAAGGTTAGACAATTATGGACGCTCTCTTGGGGGAGACTGTGCCAACTTCGTTTCACAAATGCTTCATGCGGGCGGACTCAAAATGAATGACGAATGGTATTTTGACAAAGAAAACAAGGATAACTTTTTTTACACGTTCCCCTTATTTCGGAAGTTTTTTAGATATTTTTCCCCTGCTTGGGGAGTTGCAGATTCTCATTACCGCTATTTTTCTGATAAAAAGAATGGTTTTGCCGAGAAGACTTTTAAAGTTTCTACAATAGAAGATTTAGTCAAAGTGGAAAAAAGCGGTGAAATCAAACCGGGTGACTTACTTTATTGGGATTTTGAGGGAGATGATATAATCGATCATGCTACAATGATTACAGATATTGATAAAAACGGCTATTTAAAGTATTCAGGCCATACTGTTGATCAGTATAATGCTGATGTATATGAAGGGCTCAATGATTTTAGCAACGTAAAATTACATATTGTAAAAATGAAAGATAAGTTTCAAGTTAGATAATTTCCCATAAAAATCAGGAGGTTTCTTATGCGTTTTTTCAGCAGGAGAGCTTTAATGATTATTATCCTCTCAATTATCCTATTAATCGTTTCTTTTACTGCCTTTTATCAGTTTTCTATAAGAAGTAATATCATGAAAGCCCAATTAAAAGATATCCAAATCAAACCTCTGGAAAATTCCATTAGAAGCAAAGAATCACTTAACTCATATAGACTGAGTGAAGCTGAGAAGGAGGAGATTTGGAACAATATTAATGAATATAAAAAGGTGATATATACCTTTGAAATCAAAAATAATTCCTGGTTAGCCTATAGTGTCCACCACCGTGTTCAACCTCAGTTTTCGGAAGAAACGAATAAACTGCTTGTGGTAAGTGAAAAAAATTTTTTCTTTGTCAAAAATCTCCCTACAAGGGAATCTTATAAAACTATACTAAGAGCTATTATCAAAACCAATAATCAGCTTTCCGATCAGGAAATCCTCGACATTGTCAGCAAAGATCGTTTTACCATTATTGGCAACCGTGTTGGAATCTTTTCGGCAAAACCAGTTGGAGATGAATCTATCACTGTTGGCCCGTTTCAAAGGAATCAGTAATGAATTTCATATAACCTTTCAACCTAATAGAATTTCTATTGGAACCGGAGACACTATGTCCTGGTTCCTATTTTTATATATAATTCACTCAAGGTTTCCATTTTACAAATGCAATCCAATACAACCAGCAACCCAAAAATCAATTTTTCAATATAACACTTAAACTCAAACATTCATTTGATTATTTGAAGATAATCGATTACAATATAATCAAATAATTGTTTGATCATTAAAGCGAGGTGCTCACCTTGGGGAATGATCGTTGCGAAATTTATTGCTTTGATGAAAACAAGGTCAAGAAAGCAAAATCTTCCCTGGAAATGGTAGATACTGTCGATACGTCCAAAATTTTTAAAGCATTGGCCGATCCGACACGATTAAAGATTGCCTACGCCCTGATGCAGGAACATGAACTTTGTGTTTGTGATGTTGCCAACATTATTGACTCCTCCCTTGCCACAGCTTCCCATCATCTGCGTCTGCTCAGAAATATGGGGTTGGCCAAATACCGCAAAGAAGGGAAAATGGTTTTTTATTCGCTTGATGATGACCATGTAAACCAATTAATCTGTCTGGCTTTCGACCATAGTAAGGAGTTTAGGGGAAATGGGACAAACTCAAACTAAAAATATTTACCGCATTCAGGGGTTGTCGTGTGCCAACTGTGCGGCACAGTTTGAAAAAAATGTCTGCAATCTGCCTGGGGTCACAGAGGCTAAAGTAAACTTTGGCGCTTCCAAAATTACAGTATATGGAGAAGCCAGTATTGCGGATCTGGAAAAAGCCGGCTCTTTTGAAGGCCTCAAGATCACACCTGAGCAAGCAGTCGCAAACACCCGCAAGGATCCGTTCTGGAAAAGAAAAGGAAATCTCTTTCTTTTAATTTCGGCATCATTTCTAATCCTAGCCTGGATCGTCAGCCATTTTCATGGTGAAAAAAATGTCTGGGCGATGATCCTGTATAGCGCATCGATGGTGACCGGGGGATACCGTCTGTTTATCCATGGCCTGAAAAATCTGCTTCGTTTGCAGTTCCAGATGAATACACTGATGACGATTGCCATTTTAGGTGCGGCTGCTATTGGTGAATGGCGGGAAGGAGCAACAGTGGTCATCCTGTTTGCCATCAGTGAAATGCTGGAGTCTTTCTCCATGGACAAAGCACGCGAGTCCATCCGTTCCCTGATGGAGATCGCACCCAAACAGGCCCTGATTCGCCGCCATGGCGAAGAAAGATTTATAGCCGTTGACGAGATTCAAACAGGCGACATCATGATCGTCAAGCCGGGACAAAAGATCGCCATGGATGGCATTGTAACCAAAGGAGCATCCTCGGTAAACCAGGCTGCGATTACCGGTGAATCAATTCCCGTCCCCAAAAGCATTGACGACGAAGTTTTTGCCGGAACTCTCAATGGGGAAGGATTGCTGGAAGTAAAGGTAACCAAACGGGCAGAGGATACAACCCTTGCCAAAATCATTCACCTCGTGGAAGAGGCACAGGCGGAGAGGGCTCCGTCACAAGCTTTCGTGGACCGGTTTGCCGAAGTTTACACCCCCGCCATCCTGATAACCGGCTTGCTCCTGGCCATTATTCCTCCCCTCTTTTTCCAGGCAAACTGGAATGATTGGATTTATCGGGGACTGGCTCTTCTTGTTGTGGGGTGCCCCTGTGCCCTGGTTATATCGACTCCGGTTTCCATCGTCACCGCCATAGGGAACGCCGCCCGCAACGGAGTTTTAATCAAAGGCGGAATCCACCTTGAAGAAATGGGACAGATTAAAACAATCGCCTTTGATAAAACCGGGACGTTAACCAAAGGAGTGCCTGTTGTTACCGATTTGCTTGCAACAGGTTCCCGAACAGAGGATGAAGTACTCACCATCGCGGTTGCTCTGGAGAAAAACTCGCAACACCCGCTGGCTTCAGCCCTCCTGCATAAGGCGGATACTGCAGGAATCCGCCTCCATGAAGTTTTGGTTGAAGAGTTTGCCTCTCTGACGGGCAAAGGGGTGCAAGCCAAAGTAAACGGCACACTTTACTATGCCGGAAATCCCGCCTTGTTTGAAGAACTGTTGCCCGGCGGGATTCCGGAAAGACTGCGGAATCAGATCAGAAAGCTGCAGATGCAGGGAAAAACAGTGATCGTGCTGGGAACAGAATCGGAAGTGCTGGCCCTGATCGCCATGGCCGACGATATAAGGGAAAAAAGTGCGGAAGTAATTCAAAAGCTGCATGAACTGGGAATCCGGAAAACAGTGATGCTTACTGGTGATAATGTCTCCACCGCCCACGCAGTCGGGCAAAAGGCAGGTATCACGGAAACGCGCGCTGAACTTTTGCCACAGGATAAACTGGATGTGGTCAAACAATTGCGCAAAGAGGAAGGCTCTGTGGTCATGATTGGCGACGGAGTCAACGACGCACCGGCCCTTGCCGCAGCCACTGTTGGCATAGCCATGGGCGGAACGGGAACTGACACAGCCCTGGAGACAGCAGATATCGCACTTATGGCGGATGACCTGGGGAAACTGCCTTTTACCATTAAATTGAGCCGCAAAACATTACAGATTATCAAGCAAAACATCCTGTTTGCCCTGGTAATCAAGGCACTTGCCCTGCTTCTTATCATCCCTGGCTGGCTGACGCTCTGGATGGCCGTCTTTGCTGACATGGGAGCAACGCTAATTGTTACCTTAAACGGGCTCCGATTATTAAACATCAAAGAATAATTCAAGACATAAAAGAAGCCTGTTCCTTGAATGGAACAGGCTTCTTTCAGACTGTAGATAAACCCCTTC
>JBAVDL010000218.1:0-13806 GCA_049587175.1 Thermoactinomyces sp. | reverse complement strand
GATGAAGTAAGAGTAGAACCCAAAAATGCCCATTTTAAAAACAAATATTGGACAAATCCGATCATTCTAGGCGAGTATGGACAGGAAATGAATGTTGAAGAGATGAAGAAATGGCTGAAAAACTGGCCTGCCTATATCAACAAGCCGTATAACATCCCGATGGTTTCGGTAAAACCGGAAGTGACCAGCAATGATCTGAAAAAGGTACACCTCAAACTGATTGGCAGTTATACGACGTTATTTAATCCCGACAATGTAAACCGGACAACCAATATCCGCCTCGCTGCAAATAAAATCCATAATCTTGTCATGCTGCCTGGCGACAAATTTTCTTTTAACAAGGTAGTTGGGGAGCGGACAGCGGAGAGAGGTTACAAAACAGCGCACGTCATTGTGAAAGGGGAATATACAGAGGGAATTGGCGGGGGGATTTGCCAGTTATCCTCCACCCTATATAACAGTACGGACCGTGCCGGACTGAGAATGCTGCGTGTCGTTCATCACAGTGCCAATGTCGATTATGTTCCAAAAGGCAGAGATGCTACCGTATCATGGGGAGGTCCGGATTTCCGCTTCCAGAACAATCTGGATGCGCCGATTCTGTTGCGTGTGTTTATCAATAACGGAAAATTGACCGTAAATGTTTATACTGTTCCTGGTGCCAAGGTGAAAAAACGGGATGTAGCCCCCGCTCCGGAATCATTCACCGAAATACCTGTTGACGAAGAAGGAAAAAATGAGCTGTCTTCAAAACAGCCATCACAGCCATAGAAATTGAAAAAAATAACCTTAGATTCAACCCGATTGATCTAAGGTTATTTTTATAAAAGAATAAGTCCATTTAAATATGAAGCATGTTAATAAAAAATATCCTGTGAAAAGACAAATCATCAATTTTTCACCATCTGCAATAGATTTTTTTCCAGATCATGTATCCGTCAGACCCAAATATATCAATTGTGTTACAACAGAAAAGAACGGGTTAACTGAAAAAGAATCGGGATAGAATGTTAGTAAAGGGAAAATTCGGTCGTCTGCTTGATGGCCTTATGGGAGATGAGTGCATGGAAAATTTGTCTGCGGGAATCCGTAAACATTGGTTGTTATGGGTGTTTCGTGGATCTGCATGTCTTTATTTAACGGCCGTGATTTTCCTGTTGTTTGTTCTCGTCCATCTGGCAGACGGATCATGGATGGTGCGATTTGAATACTGGCAGTCAAATGAATTGTTGGTTATGGTCTCGTGGCTGTTCAGTCTGTTTGCCATCCTGTCCACAGCTGCCATTTTTACCATTTTGTTATTTGCACTTGATCGCCATTTTCGGGTCATTTTGCAATGGGCGTGGTTTATCCAGTTGATCGGCAGCGTTGCTCTCCTGATTCATGTACTGATTCAGATGCTTGTTTATCCGCCGTTAATGGAAGCTGCCTGGGAGACAACCAATCCTTCCATCTTTCGTTATTTGGATAACTGGGAACAGTTGCTTGTTCCGGTGGCAAGCGTGTTTGTTCCTTCCTGCTGGGCCATCAGCGGACTGATTTATACAGCAGTCATGTTTCGTACACGAAATTTTTCCCATCATTTCAAATGGTGGTCACTGGCTGTTTGGGGGATGGTACTTACAGGCGCCATTATTTTTCGTTGGGTAGGGGTGTTTGCCACATTTTGGCAAGGAGCTGCTGTGTTGCTGTTTATTCCCTGGGTATGGTTTGTGGCGGAGGATTTGAAGCCTCTTTTCAGGAATGCCAATGGAATAAAAGAACGTTGAAAAGAAATTAGTTCTTGATGTAAAATAAATAAGCCGAGATCTAGGGATCCAAAGCGGAGGAGAAAAGATGATACGCCTACGTTCTTTTCGATTGTCAGATGTACATGAAGTATTGATGATTTGGCAGATGACTGCTTCACATGAGTCGGAGAAGGAAACGTTGCAAGTTCTCTCGGAACAGCTAAGCTATGATCGTGATTTGGTAATTGTGGCCGAGCATAATGACCGGGTAATCGGTGCGATCGTCGGCACAATCGACCGCCAGACAGGTTTTTTCTATTGCCTGGCTGTCCATCCGGACTATCAGCAGCAAAAAGTGGGTACCATGCTTGTAAATGAACTGGAACACCGTTTCTGGAAAAAAGGAGTAAAGAGGATTTGGATCACAGTGGATGAGGGAACAATAAAACTGCTTCCCTTTTACCGGCATCTCGGTTACAACAATTGTTGCTCAACACGTTTGGAGAAGGATTTGTTTTCTGCTTCGCAGCATCAGATTGGTTGTTAAGTGATTTGTTTTTTATCAACTTTCTCTTTAATATCTTTTCTGCCGCAAGGCAGATATTTTTTTGTGTCCAAATCCCCGATTGTTCGGATGATCCGAAATATTGATGAGGTATCTGTATAAAATAAGATTACTACAATCTGAATGCGCTTTCAAATAAAAAATATCTTGACAAATTATTTTTAACGTATGATTTCAAAATTTTCAGCAAAGTGTTGTTTAAATATTTCAGCTTTTACTTCTTGAAAATAAAATTAATTTTTAAAAAATGCTTTTAAAGATTAAATCCTCCAATAAATTATAAATATCTGTTGACAACTTTTTGCTTTTTATTCATAATAAATAAAAAGATTTTTGGGATAAAACCAATCACTGCCGCAAGGCAGCAAAATTCTGATCGGATATATATTTGAAACGCGATGACAAGGGAACAGTAAAACATTGCAGGCTGTACAGAGAGTAAAACCCGATGGTTGAGAGGTTTTGCCAGTTCGAATGTTTGAACCCGCCCTTGAAAGCGGCTGATGATGAATCATGCCGGGATGTTCCCGTTATTCATACAAGTCGGGCACAATGATAGTGCCAATAAAGGTGGTACCGCGGAAGCAACCTCTTTCGTCCTTTATGGCGAAAGGGGTTTTATATTTTTAAAGACAGGGAGGATTATCATTGCTGAAAAACAAAAGTATCGGGTTTATTGGAGCAGGTTCGATGGCAGAAGCGATTTTAAAAGGGCTCTTGACAGGGAAACTGGTAAATCCGGAAAACGTATTTATGGTCAATCGACAGAATCAGATTCGTTTGAATGAGTTGAGCCAAAGGTATGGACTGAATCTGAACAGGCAAAAAGACGATTATGTTGCCCGCGCAGATATTGTGATTCTGGCCGTAAAACCGAAGGATGTAATCGAAGTACTTCAAAAATGGGGAAACCGTTTACAAAACGGACAAATATTCATTTCCGTTGCGGCAGGAATATCGACAGAATTGATCGAAAATTATATACAAAACGAGGTATCCGTTGTACGGGTAATGCCAAATACGTCTTGTGCTGTCGGGTTATCGGCTACAGCGATCAGTGCCGGCAAACGTGCAACAGACCATGCCATTGAAGCAACACGGGAAATTTTTTCCAGAATTGGTTCTGTTGTTCTGGTAAATGAAGCACTGATGGATACAGTAACGGGTCTGTCCGGAAGTGGGCCGGCATACATCTATTATCTGGTTGAGGCTTTGGAATCAGCGGGTGTTTCTGCCGGATTGCATCCGCAAACGGCAAGACTCCTGACTGTTCAAACCCTGCTTGGAGCAGCCCAGATGCTATTGCAATCAGGAAAAGATGCAAGCGAGTTGCGGAAGGAGGTTACTTCTCCGGGAGGAACAACAATGGCCGGATTGAAGGCGTTGAAAGAATATCAGGTAGACGAGGCGATGAAGATGGCTGTTTTCAGGGCCAGAGATCGCGCCGGCCAATTGGGCAAACAATTGGCATCCATATAACAGCAAGTGTCAGATATAGATGCAAAATCCGTGAATGGCGGCCTTGACTGTTAAAGCATGGATAAAAAATACTCCATGCTTTTGTTACGTTTTCGGGAAAAAAATAAATTCAGAGTTTTGGATGTTTTATTTTATGTTATTTTTGGAAATAAAGAAATTAGGATCTTCTAATTTGTTGAAAAACAAATAAATGTTCAGGTTTGGTGATACCATAATCAGCGGACAAGAAGACAAGTGCAAATACATTATTTGGAAAAAATCCGTCATTTTGTTAACAGTTGGGTTTTTAACACTTGCAAACAACAATGGAAAAGTGGTAGAAAAAGATGATGGCAAATAAAAATTCTCTGATTTGTCTATTTATCTTTTTTCTAAAAAAGGTTAATTCTATGTCTTTGTGTATTTTTGCACATTCTTGTGCTCTTCACAAAAGTAAAATGGTTTAATGATCCATTTGCTCCAAAGTCCGCTGCCTGTTGGTATCATTCATACCTTACATGAAGATCGTGAAGATGAGGGCAGATGATGGAGTGAATGAGCTATGTTTCAGGTAAAGCGATTGTATAAATGGGTTTTTCTGCTCATCTATGCAATCCTCTTTTCCTGGGCAGTCAATCAGTACGGGATTGCATTATCTGTAGTAAATGGTACCTCGATGCAACCAACACTCAGAGACGGAGATTATCTCCTGGTCAACAAATTTGTATTCTTGTGGGATAAACCTGAAAGGGGAGATGTCATTACATTCCGGGACCCGTCAGACCCGAGCCGCTATCTTGTAAAGCGGGTAATGGGGGTAACAGGTGACACAATACAAATAAAAAACGGGTGGTTGTACCGAAACGGTGTGAAAGTAAAGGAAAATTATACTGACAGCAAAATTGAAGACGGGGATTATGGACCTGTCCAGGTAAAGCCGGGTACTGTATTTGTTATGGGGGATAACCGACATCGATTCGCCAGCAGAGACAGCCGTTACAAAAATGTGGGACTCGTTCCCTTTGAGCTGGTAGATGGCAAAGTGGAATGGATTTTGTGGCCTTCTTCACAAAGGTCTGATCTCTTGTCGGCAAAAGAAAACAATTTGAAATAGGTATAAAAGTCAAAAATTGTTCACAGAAGTAAAATTGCGCAATTGCTTAAATGATGCATAATAGGTAAGGGTTTATCTGCTTTCCCCAAAAATTCAATCCCGTAAAAAATAACCGTCCTTATGGACAGTCTATAGACGCCCATGAACATAAAAAGTCAAAACAAAAATATTCAGGAGGTTATGTAAAAATGGATCTATTAACAAAAACACGACGGATTTCCAAAATTTTACAAAGAAATGCAGGCCATCACCTGGTTGACTTTGACGAAGTGGCTGAAGCTCTTTGCGACATTATCGGGGCAAACATCTATGTTGTCGGACCGGAAGGAAAGCTTTTGGGTATGGCAATTAATCATGATGTGGAAAATGAACGGATGAAGCAATACATGAAAAACCGTGAATTCCCGACTGATTACGCCAAGTTGCTTATGGAAGTAGATAAACCATTGCAAAATCTGGGAATCGACAGCCCTTATACGGCCTATCCGACTGAAATGAAAGATATTTTCAAGGATGGGTATACAACGGTGATTCCGATTATTGGTGGCGGTGACCACTTGGGAACGCTGGTACTGTCCCGTTTGAACAACAAGTTTGGAGAAGATGACCTGATTTTGGCGGAATATGGAGCAACTGTAGTCGGGATGGAAATTTTGCGTGAACGTGCCGGACAAGTAGAAGAAGAAGCACGGAGCCGTGCAGTTGTTCAACTGGCCATCAACTCTCTGTCTTTCAGCGAGCTGGAAGCTGCAGAACATATTTTCAACGAACTGGATGGCTTGGAAGGACTGCTGGTTGCAAGCAAAATTGCTGACCGTGTCGGCATTACCCGCTCCGTTATTGTCAATGCACTGAGGAAACTGGAAAGTGCCGGTGTTGTTGAGTCCCGTTCCCTGGGAATGAAAGGAACCTATATCAAAATCTTGAATCCGAAATTGCTCCCGGCATTAGAAAAAGCCCGTCATTAAACCAGGAAAAGGAAATCCTGCTCTTTTACACCAATTGCCTGCAAAGGTAATTGGTGTTTTTTTATGCGAACTTTTCGAATGCTATGATATAATGTGAATACTTCATAAAAGTTTTCAAACCAGGTTTACCAGGTTGGAAAATTTGGTTTTCCGGTTTTGGAAAATAAAGGAACAAGCAGCATTTTTCAAGAAAAATACACGGATATTTCCAGAAGTATTATATTGCCGGTTGAATCTTTTTGATTCGGTTTCTCGTTATACTAGAATAGAAGTACTGCGCATTATCAGTCACGTTATTCAAATCCTTGATATAATAAATATCAGTTCTTTAAATCAGGGGTTGAATAACATGGAGAGTATGAGGCGTTACCTCCAATTTGTAAAGCCGTATTGGAAACAGATTACCATTACGATGGTTGTAGGAATAATAAAATTTGGAATTCCGTTGCTTCTCCCTTTAATCCTGAAATATGTAGTGGATGATTTGCTGTTGTCTTCCATGTCCTATCGGGAAAAAGTGGAGAATTTGATATGGTTGTTGCTGGGTACCCTTTTCATATTTACGGTTGTAAGGATTCCGGTTGAATATTTTCGTCAATATTTTGCCCAATGGACAGCAAGTAAAGTGCTCTTTGACATTCGCAACCGGTTGTTTGATCACATTGAAAAATTGTCTCTTCGTTATTACCAGAATCAAAGAGTCGGACAAATTATTTCCCGTGTGATTCACGATGTGGAGCAGACCAAGGAATTTGTCATTACCGGAATGATGAATATCTGGCTGGACTTGATCACATTGATTATTGCCGCAGGATTTATGATTTGGCTGGACCCATTTATGACAATGATTTCCCTGTCCATATTTCCGTTATATGCGGTCTCGGTAAAATATTTTTTTCAGAATATGCGCCGAACCACCAAAGAACGGTCCCAGGCTTTGGCGGAATTACAAGGTCATTTGCATGAACGGATTCAGGGAATTTCCGTGATCCGCGCTTTTCAACTGGAAAAGTATGAACAGGATCAATTTGAGGCACGCAATAACCACTTTCTGGACAAGGCCTTGAATCATACCCGCTGGGTAGCCAAAACTTTTGCGGCAATCAATACGATCACCGATTTGGCTCCGATTATCGTAATCGGCGTATCAGGTTTTCTGGTACTAAAAGGACAACTCACCATTGGTGAAATGACTGCTTTTTACGGATACATGGGATTGATCTACAATCCGATTCGAAGACTGGTGAATTCTTCTACCACGCTAACCCAGGCTTTTGCATCGATGGATCGCGTTTTTGAGTTTATGGATGAACCGTATGAGATCAGGAATCGTCCAGATGCCAAAGACATTGATCATGTCAATGGACGGATTGAATTCAGGCAGGTGTGTTTTCGTTATCATGAGCAGCAACCCTATATTCTGGATGGGATCAATCTGGAAATCACTCCGGGACAGACTGTTGCCTTTGTGGGTTCCAGCGGTGGCGGGAAATCATCCCTGATATCACTCATTCCCCGTTTATACGATGTCAATGAAGGTGAGATACGAATCGACGGAGTCGATATTCGCGATTTCACCCTGGAAAGCTTGAGAAAACACATTGGCATGGTTTTGCAAGAGGATATTCTGTTCAGTGGAAACGTGAAAGAGAATATCCGTTTGGGGAAAATAGATGCCACTTTTGAGGAAATTAAGCAAGCTGCAAAAGCGGCCAATGCACACGATTTTATTCAGGAACTTCCCCAGGGATACATGACAGAAATCGGAGAACGGGGCGTCAAACTGTCAGGTGGCCAAAAGCAGCGGCTGGCACTGGCTCGGGTCTTCTTGAAAGACCCGAAAATCCTGATTCTTGATGAAGCAACATCAGCACTTGATCTGCAAACAGAATATTTGGTACAGGAATCCCTGGAGCGTTTGGCAAAAGGCCGGACCACACTGATTGTGGCCCATCGGCTATCAACGATTACCCATGCAGACCAGATTTTTGTTATTGACCACGGGCGTATAGCTGAACACGGGACACATGATGAACTGATGCGCTTAAACGGTATATATGCAGAATTGTTTCGTGTGCAAAATCTTGATAAGGATGAAGCGGTTCTTCAGATGCATACCAGACAGGCGGAGGGGAAAAATGCAAAAGACATTTCCGATAAATTGCGAATGGGATATTGTAAATATCCGCAGTGAGGTCAGAGAAATTGCAAAGAAACTTGGTTTTGATGAATTGGATCAATCCCGCATTGTCCAGTCCATATCTGAATTGGCACGCAATGTTGTGCAACATGCGGAAAAAGGTGAGATCACCATTTCGTCAGTTGATGATGATGGCCGCAAGGGATTGAAAATTCTGGTTCAGGACAGGGGACCAGGTCTGATCAACCTGGAGGAAGTAGCCAGGGGGAAAACCGGACAGGTAGGAGAAACATCGGGGTTGCAGCATGTATATATGTTAATGGATGAGTTCAGGCAAATTCCGGTTGAATCAGGAACCTGTGTTGAAGCAATCAAGTGGTTAAAAAACAAACCCATTATTTCATAGCTTTATCATAAAAATGGCAGGGTGGTATTTTTTGTGACAAAATATCACCCTTTTTTTGGTTGTAATAGGAAAGGTTGTCTTCATGTTCAAAAACATTTCACAAAAAGTATCACTTTCATGCCTGCAAGATTGTACAGGTTAGGAAAAGAAAGTGATCTTGCAAAAAAAAAGCGAGAAAAGCTGAAATTGCAGACAATATTTCGTTTACACATATAATGCTCCTTTCTGTTACCCTTGCATGAAGTCTGCGGATAATCTAAAATGATGATGAAATAGAGCATAAGTTTTGACATTTCCCAATTTTATGAGCGGTGATATGGAAAGGGGAATTTATAGTCAGTTCCCCGTTTTTCACAAATCAGCATTTTTCTTTGTTAATGAAAGAAAGTTTCAAATATTAAATCATGCTTTTGGCTGAAAGGAGGTTCGTGGTGAATCGATCGCTGTCCGAGCATACTGCAGCAGAACAGATGATTCGTTCAGAGCCTTTCGGACTGGTATCCAGAGCCGGTTGGCGCGATTATATAGAAATTACAAAGCCAGGGATAAACAAGAGCAACCTGATAGCTGTTTTTGCGGGGTATTTTGTGGCGGCGGAAATGATGGAGCTGGATTTTCTGAAACTGTTTCTAACATTGGCGGGAACGGCACTCACGATCGCCGGCAGCTGTACATTAAACAATTTTATTGACCGGGATATTGACCCGTTGATGGAACGCACAAAAAGCCGCCCGGTGGCAGAAGGAAGGATCAGGCCGGCAGTTGCCCTTTGGTATGGTTTGATACTTGCTTTTTCAGGGCTGTTGGTGCTGGCCGTTGGTGTTAATTACCTGGCTGCCTTCATCGCTTTTGCCGGTTTGTTTGTTTATGTAGTGATATACAGCATGTGGCTGAAAAGAAACAGTACCCTGAATACAGTTGTAGGAGGAATCTCGGGTTCTGTACCGCCGATGGTAGGGTGGGTTGCAGTAACCTCCTCAATTGATCTCAATGCCTGGGCCCTTTTCCTGGTGCTGTTTATGTGGCAACCTCCTCATTTTTTTGCCTTGGCGATGCGCCGCTCAGAAGATTACCAGGCAGCCGGGATTCCGATGTTGCCAGTAGTCCGTGGTTTTTATGAAACCAAAAAACAAATGTTATTGTTCACTGTTCTTTTATTGCCGTCGTCAATGATCCTGTTTTATACCGGTGCTTTGGGCTGGTTTTACCTGACAGCGGCCCTGGTTTTGGGCGGGATCTATATCGTATTTTCAATCAGGGGATTTTATGCCAGAGACAACAGGCAGTGGGCTAACCGGATGTTTTTCTATTCCCTGATCTATTTGACCTCGATTTTGCTTGCCATGGTTGCTGATGTTTTGATTCGGGGCATTATTGGCAACATATAGACATTGTTGCCAGTTCCCGGGTGCCGATACCTGAAAAAACAGTCAGCCGTTTGTTTTCAGAATCCCAACTAACTTGCGGAAAGTGAGGTTTGAAATTGTGGTAAGTCGAAAAGGGGTACGTCATTTAATTGCTTTATTTGCGCTTGCGGCTCTTGCCCTCAGCGGATGTACCGGACATGAGAGTATGAATATCCTTGATCCCTCAGGATCTTCGGCTGAAAAGTCGCTTGATTTGATCAAGTTGAGTATATTTGTCATGATGGGGGTATTTGCCGTTGTCATTTCCATCTATATTTATGTTCTTGTTCGTTACAGGAAGCGGAAAGGCAAGGATGTGATGCCAAAACAGGTACATGGCAGTACCATTGTTGAAATTATCTGGACTGCCATTCCAATCATTTTGATTACAATTCTGGCGATCCCGACTGTAAAATATACATTTGAGATGGCTGACACCAAGGCAGCGGGAGAGTCGATCACGATCAAGGTAACCGCACACCAGTACTGGTGGCAGTTTGAATACCCCGACCTGGGAATCATAACTTCGCAGGAGTTACATATCCCTGTTGGGAAACAGGTGAATTTTATTCTTGAAGGAAAGGATGTCATTCATTCCTTCTGGATTCCTGCTCTTGGAGGAAAAATGGATGTCATTCCAGGACGAACCAATATTCTGCCTCTGGATGCCGAAAAACCGGGTGTATACCAGGGGAAATGTGCAGAGTTGTGTGGTGCAGGTCATGCCCTGATGGATTTTAAGGTATTTGCGGAGGAAGAGGAAGATTTCAACAAGTGGGTTGCCCGGATGCAAAAACCTTCTCCAGTGCAAACAGCCAGCCAGAAACAGGGAGAAGAACTGTACATGCAGAATTGTTTGGGATGCCATGCCGGAACAAATCCCAATATTCAGGGACCGGATCTGACGAAATTTGGAACACGGTCAACCATTGCCGGAATTTTGGAGAATAACGAAAAGAACCTGAAAATGTGGCTGATGCATACGACAGATGTAAAACCGGGTTCATTAATGCCCAAAATTGACTATCTGCAACCGCAGGAAATGGAAGCGCTTGTTGACTACCTGATGAGCAGAAACTGAATTTGGAACATTGCGAAAGTGACAAACAGACACTCAAAAATTCCAGAAAACCAGGCATTTGATCATGATGAAGTTAACAAGGGAGGGAAAACCATGGGGACACTGCTAGTGCTGATCGTCTTTGCTCTTTTCCTGGTAGCTATCTTCACAGGAGGGTATAACAAAAACCTGGGCAATTTGCTGGAAAAGAGTACGGTATGGGATTGGCTGACCACGGTGGACCATAAGAAGATTGGTATTATGTATTACTTTTCAGGGATTTTCTATTTCATCGTAGGTGGAATTGAAGCCCTTTTGATTCGTTTGCAACTGGTTGTTCCCCAAAATGATTTTATTGTGGGGGATGCCTATAATGAACTCATGACCATGCACGGAACCACAATGATTTTTCTGGCAGCAATGCCGTTGATTTTCGGTTTGATGAATGTGGTTGTACCACTGCAGATTGGCGCACGTGATGTTGCTTTTCCGTTTTTGAATGCATTGGGTTTTTGGCTGTTTACATTTGGCGCCATCCTGGTAAATTTGGGGTGGTTTTTTGGAAATGCCCCGGATGCGGGATGGACTTCTTATGTTTCGCTCGCACTTAACGAATACAGTCCGGGACCGGGGATTGATTATTATGTACTGGGGTTGCAGATTGCCGGGATCGGAACCATGATCAGTGCAATCAACTTCCTGGTCACGATTATCAATATGAGAGCGCCTGGAATGAATTTTTTAAGATTGCCGCTCTTTACATGGACTACTTTTGCCACATCGGCGTTGCTTATTTTCGCTATGCCGCCGTTGGCTGTCGGACTATTGCTTCTGATGTTTGATCGCCTGTTCGGGGCAAACTTTTTTGATTACACAATGGGCGGCAGTTCTGTCATCTGGCAGCACCTGTTCTGGATTTTTGGTCATCCGGAAGTATATATCGTTATTCTGCCGGCATTCGGGATCATGTCGGAAGTGATCAGCACTTTCTCCAAAAAGCGGTTGTTTGGATATACATCCATGGTATTTGCCTCGGTGCTGATTTCTTTCCTTGGTTTTATGGTATGGGTTCACCATATGTTTACAGTAGGCCTGGGGCCGGTGGCCAACTCCATTTTTGCGGTCGCTACGGCTACCATTGCCGTTCCGACGGGAATCAAGGTATTCAACTGGCTGTTTACCATGTGGGGCGGAGAGATCCGTTTTACAACAGCCATGTTGTTTGCACTCGGTTTTATTCCTACTTTTGTCATTGGTGGAATGACCGGTGTGATGGTTGCATTGCCTCCGGCTGATTTCCAGTATCAGGACAGTTATTTCCTTGTGGCACACTTCCACTATACGCTTGTTGGCGGTGTTGTCATGGGGTTGTTTGCCGGAACGTACTACTGGTGGCCAAAGATGTTTGGCAAATTGCTGAATGAGACTTTGGGAAAAGTCCATTTCTGGTCATTTTTGATCGGATTTCACCTGACGTTTTTCCCGCAGCATTTCCTGGGGCTGTTTGGTATGCCGCGCCGGGTATTTACATATCAACCCGGAGTCGGATTGGAAAGTCTGAATATGGTCAGTACCATTGGCGTCATTGGAATGGTAATCGGAGTACTGGCGTTTGCCGCAAATATCGTCCTGACCTTTGTCAAAAAGGAGAAAGCGCCAAACGACCCGTGGAATGGCCGCTCGTTGGAATGGACCATTCCCTCGCCGCCGCCAGCCTACAATTTTGCCCAGCTTCCGTTGATTCGCGGTTATGATTGCTGGTGGATTGAAAAGCAGGCGGGAAACAAAAGCATGCAAGCGGCTGAACCACCCGGTCCGATTCATATGCCCTCTTCAACCTTTATTCCTTTCCTGATGTCGTTAGGGCTCTTTGTTTCGGGGCTCGGTTTTATTGCCAGGGGAAACTTTGCGGTGGCAATTCTCGGGTTGATCATGTTCTTTATCGCGATGTTCATGCGCTCATTTGACCGGGATCATGGTTACCACATTGAACCTGGAGATTTGGAACAGGCGAATAAGGGGGTTAAGGCATAATGGCAGCCAACACAGAAGTCAGACCAACCCAAAATATGCATGTCCATCTGGAGACGGCCACTTTGGAGGGGAAGAACAAAATACTCGGTTTCTGGCTATTCCTGGCCGCAGAAACAGTTCTGTTTGCTTGCCTGTTCGGTACCTATCTTGCACTTCGCCATCAGTCCATGGGCGGTCCGGAAAGCAGCGAGTTGTACGATCTTACTCTGGTTGCAGTATCGACTGTAGTTCTTTTATCCAGCAGTTTGACCAGTGTATTGGCTATGGCCAAAATGAGCCAGAACCGGTTAAAATCCATGCTGACCTGGTTGGGGATCACAGTTCTGCTGGGATTGACCTTTCTGATTCTGGAGATTTACGAGTTTTTCCACTATGTACACCTTGGACATACATTTATGAGCAGTGCGTTTGGGTCCTCGTTTTATGCCCTGGTTGGTACCCATGGCGCCCACGTAACATTTGGAATTGTCTGGATCACAACATTGATATTTCAGGCTGCCAAGTGGGGGATTACAAAAGAAACAGCTCCAAAACTGTTTGTTTCCAGTTTGTACTGGCATTTTATTGATGTGGTCTGGATCTTTATCTTTAGCCTGGTCTATCTTTTGGGAAAGGTGGGATAAGCGGTGGTACAACAGCAGAACCAATCCTCAAAAGGGCAGGCCGTATCCGGAAAATCCGGCAAGGAAATGAAGTATATCATTTCATTTGTTTTCATGATTCTGTTAACGGCAGCTGCTTTTTATCTTGTCGCAGCCGGTGCTGTGCCTGAGCATTTAATCCTGCCACTCATCCTGATATTGGCTACCGTTCAAGTATTTTTACAATTGTTTACGTTTATGCATCTGGATCAAAAGGGAACTGCTTTTTACACCATTTTTATTGTTGCCGGGATCTTCTTTGCGGCAGTCTGTGTGGTGGGAAT
>JBAVDL010000217.1:0-1959 GCA_049587175.1 Thermoactinomyces sp. | reverse complement strand
CCTATGCACTGAAAAATACGGTTTTTCAGGAAATTGTAAAAACAGAGGTAAAAACGGTTTACTGGCCTGGAGAACAATGGAAACGAAAATTTTACAACAAAAACAAGATGCTTCGTTTTTATAAATGGGCTGACGGCGTGAAGACCGGGTATACCAAAAAAGCCGGACGAACACTGGTTTCTTCTGCCACCAGGGATGGCCACCAACTGATTACCGTCACCTTGAATGACGGAGATGACTGGAAAGATTCCATGTTTATGCTGGAACATGGATTTAATCAATATGATCTGGTTTCTGTCATAAAAAAAGGACAAGTTATTTCAAATAAAACCTATCAGAACGAAGAAGAGGAAAAATTCCAGGTGGTTGCCGGCGCATCTTTTGTTTATCCCCTGACGGATGAGGAGAAAAAGAAAATAACAGTCGAGCCACTGGTCAGTTATCCCCTCCGGTTGGCGTCCGAGGATCATATGCAAATAGGAAGTGCACGTATTTATCTGAACCAGCAACTGATCGGATCCATTCCGCTGGAAGTCAAAATGCAATCCGAGTCTTCCATTCTGACAAGGTGGAAACAGTTGTTCAGTTTGGCCGTGTGGAAAGGGTGAGGGAAAATGATCCATTATATATGGGTATTCATGATATTAAGCGGAGTGGTTGCAGCGGCATTTGAGGGCAAACTGAATCTTGTAACCACAGCTGCCTTGAAAGGGGCTGAAGAAGGCATTTCCGTCTGTTTCGGATTAATCAGCATCATGGTATTTTGGTTGGGGATGATGCGGATTGCCCAGGATGCAGGGTTATTGGAAAAGCTGGCAAAGATAATGCGTCCTGTGGCCAGATTTCTGTTTCCTTCCGTTCCAAGTGATCATCCGGCAATGGGATATATTTTGTCAAATATGAGTGCAAATCTGTTTGGTCTGGGAAACGCGGCAACTCCCATGGGACTCAAGGCTATGGAAGAACTGCAAAAGCTGAACAAGGATAAAAAGACGGCTACGCCGGCCATGTGTACCCTGCTGGCATTAAATACATCCGGCCTGACATTGATTCCAACCACGATTATCGGGATTCGCATGAAACATGGGTCTCAGGATCCGACCGAAATCATCGGCCCGACTTTTCTGGCGACTATTTTTGCCACGGCCGTTGCCATTATGCTGGATCGCTACTATCAGAACCGTACGTTTGACGGAACGGGCCAGCGGAAAAAGTGAAAAAGTGAGGGGAGAAAGAGGGAAATTGTAATGTTTGAAGTGGTTAGCTTTATATCCAATATGATGCTTCCGGCAATCATTGTATTTGTACCTCTTTATGCCATTTTTCGCAAGATTCCGGTTTACGACAGTTTTATCGAGGGAGCCAAGGATGGATTTCCAACCGCCATATCGATTATTCCTCATCTGGTAGGCATGATGGTCGCTGTATCCATATTTCGTGATACGGGAGCCTTACAGTTTTATTTGCGTATTCTGAACCCGGTTCTTGGCTGGATTCATATCCCGGATGAAGTGATCCCGATTGGCATCTTGAGACCGATCTCCGGTACGGGTTCGCTGGCTTTTGTTGAAAGTATCCTTCGGACCTACGGGCCCGACTCTTTTTTGGGAAAGCTGGCTTCTACGATCCAGGGCAGTACGGATACCACTTTATATGTACTGACTGTCTATTTCGGGGCGGTGGGAATCCGGAATTCGCTGTATGCGCTGAAAGTCGGTTTATGGGCTGATTTGGCGGGTTTTGTAGCCTCCTGGATCATCTGTTCAATAATTTTTTTGCCCAGTTAAACAGAGGGTGGAAGATCTTCTGTTAAGCTGGGTTTACTTGTTTTCCGGGGATTGTCGAGAATGTTTTCTACTTGTACTAATTTATGTTAACAGTTAATATGACAGAGAGGTGAACAAATAAATGAAGCGTTTGCAAAAAGTGATGGCACAAGCCGGAGTCGCTTCCAGAAGG
>JBAVDL010000216.1:0-18339 GCA_049587175.1 Thermoactinomyces sp. | reverse complement strand
AGGTTCAATTCTTCCCCTCCCCTCCCGACCAATCATTCTTTTTGTCTCCATTACTATTTTACCAGATAACGATAAATCTGTTTATTCATAAAATTCACAGCAAAACAGGCAATTGAGGCACAATTTGCCTCAATTGCTTCAGACAGCCTAACCTCTGCTTTCGGTCCCCAGTTTCAGGAGCCGGGCAATCGGAATATGGCGGATCGCAAACCAGGCGAGGATCTGGATGAAACTGATGATCAAAACAAACCACCGGATATGCTGTATATTGGTCGAATACTGGATCCAGCACATAAACAGGAGAACGCCGGTCATCCTGCCCGTACTCAAGGCCAGTTCCCTGGCCACCACATATTCAACCCGCAATTTCGCTGTTTCATTCGACTCACCGATAACATCAAAAACAGTTGAAGTAAGCGGTGACATGTATAATGGATAAAACAAGGCCGATCCCACTCCAAGAATCCAGATTGTCCAGTTATTGATCTGAAAGGCAAACGGAATTGCCGCCAGTCCCATCATGATTACGCCGACAAACATGAACCGGTACCGCAGGTTCGGGCGCATATACCGGCTCAGGATATAAAAGGAAATACAGGAAACTGATGATGAGAGTGTAAAAAAACTGCCCAGAGCCAGTTCGCTCTTGACGACAATAAAAAACAGCAACCCGAGCAAAAAAGCAAAGATTCCTTCACGCAACCCCTGGCCAATCATTGCCAGATTGACCCAATACCAGTAAGCCTGTTTCTGTCTGATCAGGGATAAAATGGAACCTAAACGGTAATTGCCTCGTGCTCTTCGGGCCTTGAACAGAAAACTTGCCAATACGGCACATAAAAAAATGGCCAGGGAGATTCCAAAAATGACCCGGTATCCCCGGAATTCACCCATTCGGCTGATAATAATTCCGGATACAAACGGAGCTGCAATTCCCGATACCGATGTGCACAATCCGTTAACCCCGTTAAAAATGTCACGATTATCCTTTTCCGTAATCTCAAAATACATCACATTGTAGGCCAGCCAGTAAAAACCGGCTCCCAGGCCAATCACGATTCCCAGCAACACGACATAGGAGACGGATTGGACCCCCAGTTGCCATACACTGAGGTAAAATACAGCCAATATAGCTACACCAAGCCGAATCGCCACAATCCGGTCAAATTTCTTTGCCAGCCATCCGCCCATAATAAAGGTAACGCCCGCCACCAGATAGTGAATGAGATTGAAGAGACTGATCAACATCCAGTCATTTTCAATTTTAAACAGGTAAACATTGACAAAGGTGCTGGACAATGAAGTGGCAATGGAAAAGAGACTGCTTGTCAGCAGAAGCAGCCAGGCTTCCCGATCCAGTCGATCCACATTTCCTAAGATTTGCATGGTCGATCACCAGTCTTAGCTTAACCAACCCTTACATTTTTACAACAGAAACAGGCCTGTATTTGATTAGCAAAAAAAGGACAGGAAAATAACCCTGTCCTTTCATGATTCATGGCTGCAGGAATAAACGTTTTGCCATTCTCCTTCATTTGTCCCCTTTATTTTTACTGTTTTCTGATTATGATCTGTTTGATCTGAAGCATGATCATTGCCAGAACAAAACCCGTAATCACAGACAGAACATGGGCGAACAGAAACGGATAACCCAGCAGCAAAAGCACAGTCACAAAAATCCAGACAGATTTGCCCAATAACGGATGAACAATTCCACGCAAATACAAATACAGATAAACACCCATGATTCCATAAACGGCTTCTGCGGCACCGGTATAAATCCCCTGGAAATCCATTAAATAGACCCCGAGGTTTCCCATGATGCCGGTTACCAGAAAAATAAACAAAAAAATACTTTTGCCAAACAGGCGTTCCAATTGCGGAGAAAATAAATAAATGGAAAAAGCAATCATAAGAAATTGAAAAAAGTTCACATGCAAAAAAAGAGAAAACAGCAAACGCCAAAACTCGCCCTCATCAATCCGCCAATTTACGACTGCACCCCAATTCGCCCAAACTTCCGGATTATTCGTGCGTCCGGTGAATAAAAAAAAGAAGTATACCGCTGTTTGCAGTAAAAGAATCCCCGTCACGACAGGAAACATTTGTGGAAACTGACGAAAGGAGATCAGCCTATGTTTTTGTCTCTGTTGCAATCGGCTCCCCTCCTTTTGTTCAGAATTTGTGCGACAGCTTGGCCCATATGAAGTTTGGTACCGGGCGCACAGTTTTCCATAAATGCTATCTGATCCTGTTCAAATAGCAAAATGACGGTTGATCCAAATTCAAACCAGCCCAGCTCATCTCCTTTCCGGAGAACATGAGCCGGTTCATAAATCTGATGCATTACTTTTTTGACTTTCTGGTTGGTTGTAATGTTTTGATCATAACAGACCTTGATACTTCCAACATTGGTTGCCCCCACTTTAACCAGTGCAATATTTCCGCAAACGCGTGAATCTATGTAAGTAACAAGGCGTTCATTGGCAACAAAGAGATCCGTGATGTAATTTACGCCAAACTTGTTAACGGGATACAGATTTCCCGGGATATGTGTACAGGCTACGATCTTTCCGTCAAACGGCATGTGGATACGATGATAATCACTGGGGCTTAAATAAATGGTCATAAAACATCCGCCAAGAAAGGAAGTAACATGTTCATGTCTTTGCCCCAGCAATTCTTCCAATGAATAGGTCTTTCCTTTGGCCTGAAACAACATTCCTTTTTCAATCATCCCGACCTGGGAAATCGTTCCGTCAACAGGACTGACAATCACATCATCCCCTTCCGCAATAGGTCTTGCTTCCGGTCTCAATTCCCGTATAAAAAAGGCGAGCAAATGCTCAAATTCATTAACCGGCTTTTTTACGGGCTTCAGGTCTATATCAAAGCGGCGAACATAATAAGGTATCAATTTTCGGCTCCAGTGTTGACGGCAAAGCTTGCCGATCCATCTTGACAACACCCTTTTGGGGAGCCATCTCCACATGATTCTAAGCCATATTTGTTTCATGGATGCCTCCTTGCGTCAATCAGATATTTCAATCAAAAAGGAAAAAATCGGAAAACATATTTGCTCAACAAGGGGGACACTCTATAAACGGGAGGTGAAACAAATGAACACCAAGAACACTGGACCACAACAGTCCAAAACCAACGCTCAACAAGTTCGCCAGCAAAACCAGCAATCCGCTCAGTCAGGCGCTGGCCGTTATGGTACTGAGTTTGCATCCCAAGCTGGTTCTCAAGCAGCCCGCCAAGCTCAACGCCAGGCTCAACAAGCTCAGTCAGCTTCCCAGGCTGGCCGTTATGGTACCGAGTTTGCTTCAGAAACCAATACACAACAAGTTCGCCAACAAAACCAGCAATCTCAATCCAAAAAAGGCCAACAACAACAATAATTGCTTTGGAAACGTAAATCCCATCTACCGTTTTTTTTGCGTAGATGGGATTTACCATTATTTATATATTTCATAACAGGTAAATCCACCTTGCCTCAACCTGTTTGTTCATCATTTTTTCATGAACTGTTCATAATATGAAGTAATCAAATGTTCCGCAATGGGCCCTGCTGCAACCGCCCCATATCCCCCTTCCGGTACGATAACGGCCACGGCAATCTCCGGATCATTGGCAGGAGCAAATGCGATAAATACGGAGTTTTCCACACGGCCCCGGCCGATAATGTCCTGTTCGGATGTACCGGTTTTGGCAGCGACATCAAACGGAAGATGGCTGAACAGCTTGGAAGCCGTTCCACCGGGCTTGGTCACTTTGACCATTCCATTTACGACAGTTTTCCAGTGCTCCGGTTTCATGTCAACCTGATTCAATACTTCCGGTTTAATTTCTTTTACGGCCCGGGAATCAGGATTGATTATTTTTTCTACCAGTTGCGGCTTCATCCTTTTTCCCTGATTGGCCAGGGTCGCCGTATATTGTGCCAGCTGCATGGCTGTATAACGCTGGGCCTGGCCAAACGAAGCAAGCGACATTGCGCCAAGTCCTGAAAATTTCCGGGCTGTAATCAGGTAATCTTCCGAACCGTCCTGTTCCCCTTTTAACGGCACACCTGTTTTAACACCCAGGCCAAATTGATGCGTCATATTTTGAAACTGTTTGACGGCATCAGCTTTTTCTTTCCAATACCATCTGGTTCCCATCCAGGCCATAAAAGTATTGGAAGACTTCTGCAAAGCTTTTTCCGGTGTCAATATGCCATAATTATGGCCCCCGGCATTGCGGACAGGCGGCGTCGCTTTGGCGTAATAGTATTTTCCGGGATCGGACCAGTAGGTTCCCGGGCTGATCAGCCCCTTTTCCAGCCCCATCCATACCATAAGCGGCTTGAAGACGGAACCGGGAGGCAATACAGACAGCGGATGCCTCTGGTACTCTGTCTCCGGATTGGCATACCTGGTTGCATCAAACGGAGCTTCGCTGATGGTTCCATTTCGGATGGAGTAACTCAAGTTCCTGTATTTCTCTTGCGAAACATTGCCATTCCAGATATTGGGGTCATAATCGGGGTAACTGACCATCGTCCGGATTTTTCCGGTTTTTACTTCCATGGCCACAGCATACGCATTTCGGGCGTAAGGAGCACGATTGTTTGTGCGTAAATTTTTCAAATGCTGCTCGATGAAATGTTCTGCATCCAGTTGCATTTTTTCATTCAACGTCAGATACAGGTTGTTTCCTGATTGCGGCTGTACCTCTTTCAACACTTCAACCAGCTTGCCGGTTGAATTTACCCGAACCAGCCGATACCCGTTCTTGCCGCGCAATTCATCCTGATATGAATACTCCAATCCATCCATCCCGACTTGTTCCCAGTCAAGATATCCGCCTTCATTCGGTTTTTCCGCTTCTTTTTTATATCTGGAAAGAGAGGATTTTGCTCCGGCAAAGGAGCGGACATATCCAATCGTCTGTACTGCAAATGTATCATCCCGGTATTTGCGAAGCGGTTGGGAAAATGTGTTGACCCCTGGGAAAAGATCCGGGTTTTCAGAGATTTTGACAATTTCCTCATCCGTTAACGGACTCTTTATTTTTTTGGGATAATAAGGGGGCTGTTTGCGTGGAACCGACTTTCCACGTTCATCCAGGCCGACATCCATGGCTTCCAGTACTTCCTTAAGCGGCATATTCAACGTTTTAGCCAGATTTTTAGCTGTATTCAACTTTTGTTTCTTGCTGACGTCCGGTTCCAGATACATGGCTGCAAACAAAGATTCGTTGCCAACGAGTAATTTGCCGCTATTGTCAAAAATCTTCCCCCGTGAAGCAACGACCTGGATTTTTTTAAAGTTGTTTTCTTCTGCCAGTAATTGATATTTCTCTCCTGAGCCCAGTTGAATCCAGCCCAGGCGTAAAATCAAGGCAACAAAAAGAAGGACAACAATAAACCACAGGGTATGCAGACGATGGGTAACCGGCCCATTCGCAACTGATCTTTGCTTAAACTTCTTCATCGCTTGGATCAACCCTTTTTCAAATGGTGCTGTCCAAAGATACGAATATAAGTTTAACATAAAACGGACAGATGCGAAGTTACTTTTACAATCTTTCTTTGAATGAAGCAGCAGATTTATTATCTCCATACTTTCTGGTAAAACCGCAACACCTGATACGCATCCAATATACCCACTTCCTTGAGATGCTCCGATTTTACCGCCGATTGTGTAAGGATATAGCGAACCTGCTCGGGATTGAGATAGGGATTGAGATAAAGCAGCAGGGAAATGGTTCCGGTCACATGGGGAACAGCCATCGATGTTCCGCTCATCACCCGTTTGGAGTGGTTCAGCCATGCCGAAGGAATCCGGTCCCCAGGCGCTGCGATATCCACACCTTTTCCGAAGTTGCTGAAAGCGGACAATTTTCCGTTCTCGGAAATGGAAGTAACTGCGATGGTTTCCGGATAACGGGCTGGAAAATCAATATGAGATTTCCGCCCCTGGTTGCCCGTTGCCGCGACCATCAAAATCCCCCTTCGATGCGCCACCTGAATCGCCTGCCTTAACGATTCACTCAATTTGTCCATCCCGAAGCTCATGTTGACAACATGCATTTTGTTTTCAATACACCAGTTAATTGCGCTTAACAGGTCGGAAAGATTGGCGCTTCCTCTCCGGTTAAAAGCCTTTACTGCATAAATATGGGTTCGCGGCGCCACACCAACAATTCCGGACTCAAAAGTACGCCCCGCAATGATTCCCGCAACATGCGTACCATGCCCATTATAATCGGTTGGCGTAAAATAGGGCGACAAAATGTTGATTCCTCCCCGGTAATTATCACGGATTGCAGGATGGTCTGCTGCAATTCCCGTATCAATCACCGCTACCCGGATTCCCCTGCCCTGGCTCCACTTCCATGCTTTTGGTGCTTTTACTTTTTCTATTCCCCACGGGATATTTTCCTGTTTGACAGGGGACGTCAATGACCCGACATACGGTTCTGTGATCGTTATTCGGATATCGCTCTCCGAGTATTCGATATCCTCTGATTTATATGTTGCTGAAGGGCTTTGGTATTCCCCGATAATCATTCCCAAATGAGACAAATAACGGATCGGTTTAACACCCGAACGTTTCATCTCCCGCAGGCAGCGCCCCAAGGAAGAACCGCTTCGCAAATAAAAAATCCTTCTTAAGCCGGGCTGCGGTTGATTCCACTTTATTGAGGATGGGAGTATCCAGTCGGAATATTCCATTATTTTCACTCCCCGCAATCACTGATCAGCAAGATTCAGAATATATTTCCAACAAACCCTTTATCTGAGGAAAGGCGGTGCAATCCATGAAAGGCAATCAGGAGGACCTACTTCGATACTTGAAACAGCTGCAAAACTGGTCTGGCTATCTGTCCAGGCGTTCAAAGCAAGTGGAAGAAGTGATCAAGGCTCTCCAATCCGTAAATATGGCCATGCTGGATAAAGGGGTATTGAAAGAATTGATTTCAGCTCTGGCCAGTCTGGACCAAGCAAGGCAACAACAGACACAAAAAGAGACTTCAGCCGGCAAAAAAACAAAAAATCAGGCAGTAACATTTGCATCCAACGATGAACTGATTCAACTCATGAACTCCCCGGCTATGAACGAGATAATCAAAGAAGTGTTTAAAAATAAAAGAAAATGGTAACCGGGTTTTCTTCTGAACAGCTTTGCAAAAATTTGAAGTTTTGCATTGGTTTATTTAGTAGTATGAAAAGGGCAACCAAAAGTCACATGCCATTTACCCAGACAGCAAAAAAAAGGCAGAAGCCTTGCAGCTTCTGCCTTTAATCTCCTGATTACTTGCATCGGCATGAATGTTTATTCAGGTCATGGGCTGTGCATCCAAACATTTCAAAATCGATATCCCGCCCCAGTTCACAAACCTGCTGCCAAAATTCTGCAACACAGGACAACGGCTGGGTTACCCTCTGGTCATCGGCAACAAAATAAGTCGTTTCGCCGCCAGAATCTTCCTCCATGAAGGTAACATACAGAACCTGGTACGGGACGGTCCCCTGTTTCTCATCTACGATATCAAAACAGGCTTCATGGCTTAAATGCAATTCCTCCAGTTTTTGCCGTTCTTCCCTGTCACCCGGACGGTCTTTCAATTGATAAGTAAATAAACACTCGTTATTCTCTTCAGAAAAAACAATATTTTTCAGATAACCGTATACAACTATTTCCTCTTTATCCAAATAAATTTTCCCAAACAGCAAGCGTTCTTGTTCAGCAAAAGCCTTGTCAAAAAGCCTCTTCAGATCAGGAACAAACATTTCCCTGACCGACTCCTGAAAATTGATATTACAGCCATGCGCAAATACTTTCATCTGGTCGGCTCCTTTTATGGTTTGCTTTCAAATATTATAGCGAATAGGCCTGAGTTGTCTCAAGACAGTGATTTTTTGCGCTGAAATTCCCGTTCCCTCAGCTCAACACGACGAATCTTGCCGCTGGCTGTTTTGGGCAGATCCCTGACAAATTCTATTTCGCGCGGATATTTATAAGGAGCTGTCAGATTTTTGACATGTTCCTGCAGTTCCTGAACCAAGTCGTCTCCAGCCTGCTCCGGTTCTTTTAAAATTACAAATGCCTTGACAATCGAACCCCTGATTTCATCCGGACTGGCAACAACCGCACACTCCTTGACAGCCGGATGTTTTACAAGCGCATCTTCTACTTCAAAAGGACCGATCGTGTATCCGGAACTGATAATAATGTCGTCAGAACGCCCTTCAAACCAGAAGTAACCATCTTCGTCCCTTTTGGCCCGGTCTCCTGTCAAATACCAATCCCCGATAAAAGCCTGTTTTGTACGCTCCGGATCATTGTAATAACCCTTGAACAGGGCAGGTGAAGAACGATGTACAGCAATATGACCAACTTCTCCCTGCGCCACTTCATACCCGTCCTCATCCAAAATAGCTACAATGTTGCCAGGTGTCGGTTTTCCCATGGATCCCGGCTTCTCCTTCATATTCTTCAGGGTTGCCACCAGAAGCGTATTTTCGGTTTGGCCATAACCGTCACGAACCTTGAGATTAAAATATTTCTGGAAAATACTGATCACTTCCCGGTTCAATGGTTCACCGGCACTGACGGCACTTCTCAAATGCAGTTTTAATTCAGCCAATCCGTCCTGTTTGGCCATAATACGGTATTCGGTAGGCGTACAGCATAGAACCGAGATTTTCTCATTTTCCAGCAACTGCAAATATTTTTTCGCATCAAAAGCCCCATGATAGACAAACGCTGTTGCCCCGGCCCCCAGCGTGGACATAAAAGGACTCCAGATCCATTTGGCCCATCCCGGACTGGCTGTTGCCCAAACCACATCCCCCGGCCGGATATCCAGCCAGTGCTCTGTAGTTGTTTGCTGATGGGCAATCGCCCAGCTGTGATGATGAATTACTCCTTTGGGATTGCCGGTTGTGCCCGAGGTATATGACAGAAAGGCCATATCATCTTCCTTTGTTTGCGGGAGGGGGGTTGAGGCAATTCCTTTTAAATCATGAAACGGAATCCAACCGGCACGGTTGCTGCCCAGTATGATTTTTACCCGTAAAGGATTTGCCTGTCTTTCGGCTTCTTCCACACGATCTGCCAGCTGGTGATAAGCGATGACGGCAATGGCCCCGGCATGCCTCAGGCGATACGCAATATCCCCGGGTCTCAACATTTCTGATCCCGGCATAACCACCAAACCGGCCTTCAAACAAGCCATATAGGAGATATATGCTTCGGGAAGGCGGGGCAACAGAATCATTACCCGGTCTCCTTTTTTCAGTCCCATCTCCACCATAGCTTTCGCCAAACTGTCAGACCAGTCTTTCAATTCAGAATATGTAAGTGATTTCCTTACTCCATCTGCATTCAACCAACGAATCGCTTCTTTGCCTGAGTTTGCATGACGGTCAATATCATGTGCCATATTATAAATTTTTGCCATATAACCTAATCCTCCCTTGAATTTAACTATTCAAATAATTCGCTATGTTTTTGAAATATCCTTTATCATTTGCAAAATGGTTATAAAAACTCTTCGTAAATCGTAAGTCTCCCTTACAGATATTGCAAGGAAAGTGGCGGCCAAAAAGCCGCCACAATTACCATTATTTTCAGTTGTGATTAGAAGCTTCCGCCTCCAAGTTGTTGTTGAGCCATAGAAACCAGACGTTTTGTAATTTCTCCACCAACAGAACCATTAGCGCGGGAAGTTGTGTCAGCTCCCAATTGTACGCCAAATTCTTGTGCAATCTCATACTTCATTTGGTCGATTGCCTGAGCTGCTCCAGCTACCAGCAATTGGTTTGAACTGCGTGAACCGCTTTGTTGTGCCATATATTTTTCACCTCCTTGGCTTGGTTGTTACTATCTTGCGTCTTTTTGAACGATCCATGCATAGGAAAATTTGGTATATCCAATAACTTTTGCCTTTGTAGCTCCCGGCCTGTCCAATAATAAAACTTTGTATTTTCGTTTTGCCGTTATATTTTGCCCAATTTCCCCGGTATTATTTTTGAATTCAAAATATGCTTTTCTTATTCTAAGATTTTTTTTCCAACATATAGTTATTTATGACCCGATTTTATTTTGGCTAAGGAAAGGGTGATTTTTTTGGAAAGTCGCCATGATACACCCAACCCGTACCGGAATCAAGTGAGGTATTGGTACCCGTATATCAGCCCTTTGGATCCTTGCCCGCCGCAACGAGTAAAATGGTATGTCGTTCCCCCAAATCTTTTTCTCGGTTTTCAACCGGCCAATCTGCCACAGTACCCGCCCCGCAAGGCATTGAGACGCGGCACATTATGGCCGATTTTTTACAGCCCCTACCCTCCCAAAAAAAGAAAATATGAGGAGGACTGCTAAATGGAACCGAAAATGGATCACGCCAAACGTTTCCATCTCCTGACCCAATTGCAGGAAGTCGATTTCGTCATTGTGGAGTTGCAACTTTATCTCGATACGCATCCCGATGACAAGCGGGCTCTGGATCAATACAACTGGTACGTCAAGGAGCGCAACAAACTGCGGCGTACATACGAGTCGCACTTTGGCCCGCTTTACAATTTCGGACTCAGCTGCAACCAATATCCCTGCGGTTGGAATGAAGGCCCCTGGCCTTGGGAAATATAAGGGGGAAAATGGTCTGTGTGGATTTATGAAAAAAAACTGCAATACCCGGTAAGAGTCAGCAAGTGCAATCCCAGACTGGCAAAATTCCTTATTGAACAATACGGGGGAGCCGATGGCGAACTGGCCGCCGCCCTGCGCTATTTGAACCAGCGTTACACATTGCCTGACAAAGTAAAAGGATTGCTTACAGATATCGGAACGGAAGAACTCGCCCATTTGGAAATGATTGCCACCATGGTTTATAAATTAACATGTGTATTATGGATACCTTTTAAACAAAATAAAAATGAATCCCGATTTCCAACCAGTCAGGTGATAATCAGGATTCAAATTTGAAACTAAACTTTAACATTTACCATTTTATTTTTGACACAAATTTGGAATATGACCCAAAGCTATTTATGTATCCCCTTATTTATCCCATGGATTCTTTCTTTTTCCGTTTAACAGGCTATCCGATTTTGAATTGAAATAAGCTCGTGGAACCCCATCGTAATTGCCCTTTGGCCCTTTGACCCAACTGGATTTCGGATTTTCCGGTTTGATATCCGTGCTAACCTTTTTGCCATTAAATGTATCCCAAGCCAAATAAGATCACCTCTTTTCAGATTCAAATATTCAATTTCTTGAACAATTCCTTGGTCTCCTTCATTTGAATAGAAATGTCCATCTTTTATCAAAAAACAGGATGCGCCTCCTTCTACCACTTCAGAGAGATATATTTACTCTCCTTCATTTAACCGATGGATTTCTTTTTCAACGAGGGGAAAACCAAGTTCATCATTCATCTGAAGAATCACTGGTAAGCAATAATCTTGAATCGCACCGCTGATTGCACTGGAAGGGATAACTTCTCGTCGAAAAACTAAAACTTCATAATAAGGCACAAACCATTTCACATCTTTTAAAAGCTTAATCATTGTTTCCTCCTGCAAAAAATGATTCAGCCAGTTAACATCTCGTTGATTGATGAAATCTACCAACGCCAACAAAACATTATGGGCAGTAAAACCAAATCGTTTTACTTCTTTCGATAAATAAAAAACATTCCGGTTGTAATAACTCGTATACTCCTCAACCAGTTTTTCGATCTTTTCTTTTTCTTCTACTCTTCCATTTCGAAAATAGCGATGACTCGTTAAAGTCAGGGAATATAAAATGCCATGGATGGTGCTATACACTTCCAGTCGTTTGCGAAACATCTCATCGCGGACGGTGATCCTTTCTGATCTTTTCGTCGCATAGTAAGTCATCATGCTGGAAATGATCATGGACAGAATGGCAATAGTTCCACCAACAATTGCGGCATTCACTTCTGGTGAAAGCGATGGACCATATCGCCTCCAAAGCCAAAATCCCAGATAGCCTGCACCGCTAAATAAAGCAACAAATAACACACGAAGAAGTCAGAAAACTATTTTCTTTTTCATTAATCCCTCGATCCCCCAGTTGTTTTTCTTTTAAATCGAGGGAATTATATCATAATTCCAATTATTTTTTTGCCATTTCTTTTGTCGGTATAGTAGGGCTTAATAGCAAAATAATAAGACAAAAAAATGATCAATAAAACATTGACATGACGCTTAATGCGTCATATACTTAAGGTGATTATCGACGCAATATGAGTCTTATTTAGAAAGAGAAATCTCAGCAATGGGTTAATTGAAAATGAACTGCATTAGAGAATTTCTGTAAAAGCTGGATCTTTACAAGTTTAAAATTTCGGATCATTGGGCTTTGATATGAGTATTTTTTTGGATTTTTATGACGCAAAACGAAACAAAATTTCTGATTATATCCACCGAATGCACAAATGTACTGCGTGAAAATTATATCAAGGAGGAGGAGAACAACTTGAAAAAGATTCCGTTTGTCTGCCAGGAGTGCGGAAAGCGCTTGACGGTTCAAGCAGATATTTATGAAAAAGTGTATGACAAACAAGGAAAGTGTCTTTCTTGCCAAGGGAAAGACCGAAAGAAGTGAACTAGGTATGAGTGAAATAAAAGAAACCCTTTATCAAACGGGCAGCCTGCTTCTCTTCTTGCTCATCTACGTGGCTCCAGCCGTCGTTCTTTTTCGTTTCCTGGTTCAGTTTATCGAATCTGTCGGTAAAAAAATCACCAGCCTCCTCCCCGACTGGTTAAAGAAAAAGGAAAGGAGGGGCTAAAGGATGCCGGCTCCAGACATGCAACAAGCCATAGCGTTTATTTCTGGATTCATGAATTTATATATGCTGTTCGCAGGCATAGCAATTGTTTTTCTCATATTCGTTGCCATTGCAGATATCGGGTTCAGAAAGGGAAAACCGGTCAAAGTTTTTGTTCAACTTTTCATTCGAGTGCTTGCTCTTTGGGTGATTGCATCATGTTTACTCGTCGTTGTCGCCGCGCAATTGATGACATCCGCCTGGGACGGAATTGTTCTTATCATTGACCTGTTAGGCGACAAAATTGCCGAGGGGATCAAAGGAGTAAGCTTATGATGGCATTTATCGAATTGATTCAAGCTATGATGTTTTTGGCCGGGAAGTTCGCGATGGCTGTGTTTTCAGCTGTGATCGTGCCCCTGGGGATTTGGATGTCATTTCGGGAAAAGTGGAAAATATCGATAATCGCCAAAAAATTGTGTGCCTTGCTCCTTTCTTTTGCAATAGTAACAGGTTTCTTTGTATCCATTGGAAGTTTGGGGCATAAAGCAGAAGCAGATCAATGGGGAAGAGAAGCGGAGGCGATGGGTAAATGACGTGGTATTTGATTCTTACCGGTTTTGTGGCGGTGCTTGGCGTATTCACTCTGTGGCTTGGAAGAAAAGACCGCCAAGCACCAACTGATGAAAAAGAATACACAGGAGCTATACAGGACTAGCATTTGGCTAGTCCTTTCCTGCAAAGAAAGGAAGATATCCTGATGAAAAACAACTTCCATTCATTGGTTTCGATTCAAAAACTGAAGTTCCCTGTTTGGATGGAAAAAGCTAAAGAATATGCCAAAAATGAAATATGGCCAGCAGTGATGGAAGAGCTGTTTGAACCGGACGAAAAAAAGAAAATCGAAGAATGGTTCAAGTTCGAAACAAAAGAGAAAAACGATAACCAGCAAAATGTCCAAAAACGGGGGCGAATTGCGGGGAAGATGGTAACGGATTCCCCGGAACATATCGCATTCGCTCGTCATAGAAGTGGGAAAACACTCTCACTGATCCGAGAAGATAGTGAAGAAGCAAAGGACAGTCTTTCCACTCCGATGATGGTGGTGGGGAAACAAGGATCGGGAAAGAGCACCTTGTTCATCAATATGGCCTTGGAGTTTTTCGGAACCAGGGCGAAAAACCGAAAAGAATGGAAACAGATCGGGCGCTCCGTTTTCCTTTTTGATGTGGCAGATGGGGCAATGATACCGGAAGTTTTGGAAAGAATCCCTGATTGGCTCAGGGATCGGGTGAAGATCCTGAACCATGCAGATATGGATCGGGTTGTTCCGGTCGCCTGGCATGATCTGATGAAACTGTACAAAAATGATGATTCGATTGCTGCTGAAGTGGCCGAGATTGAAACCGAGCTCCTTCAAAAGTTTTTAAAAGACGATAGTCAAACCATTTCAATTGAAAGATTTTTCAAGAGCGCTCTTCAAGCATCTCATAAAGTTGGTGAAGGTAATTTGCTCGATGCCATGCGGATCCTGAAAGACGAAGAGTATCGGAATGAATTGCTGGAAAAGCTGGGTGAAACAGACTTTGAGTTGGAGATCGCGCTCAATCAATTGGAAGAAGAGACAGAAAAAGAACACAGCCGAGTGCTTGACTTGGCGACCTGTTTTTGTGTAAGCTTTTTTACCTTTCGCATTTCAATTAACCATTGCCGCAATTCATATCCCCCTCCTAAATGACTCATATTGCGTCATTGGTTATTTTGAGTATATGACGCGTCACGCGTCATGTCAATAGGTTTTTGATTTTTTTTGAGTCGAAGTTTCCATTGTCTCTTATTGCATCATATAATGGTTATAGAAAATTTCATTTGGGACGTGACAAAATGTTAGGTGAACGTTTAACCAGGTTACGAAAAGAAAAAAAATTAACACAAGAAAGCTTATCAAAGAAACTAAATATTCCACGAACTACATATGCAGGTTATGAGTCCAACAGACGAGAGCCAGACATAGATACCTTGCTTAAATTAGCCAATTTTTTTGATGTTTCTTTAGACTATCTGACTGGAAATTCAGACGATCCAAGACCTAAGCCTGAGAAGTTGACAAAAAAGGAACTGGCAGACATCAAGGCAATCGCAGAGGGGAAAATAAAGCTGGTGATTAACGGAAAGCCACTCGAACCGGAAGATGAAAAAATGGCACTCGGGATATTCAAATCTATTTACGAAAGAGCAAAAGCCAGGCTTGAAGAGGATTAAACCAACTTAAGAAACAGGAAAATTACTCCGATTGGGCAACAAACAAAGCAAAACGGATAACCTATTGGCTACCCGAATATTTCTCAAAAATATATTGGCAAAATTGATTCTCTTTTTGAGTTATATACCTGGGTATCTTCAGATGATTGTTCATAAATTCCAACATGTCTATCTGTGGTTCCTTTTTATATTTGTTAATTGTTTGCATACCACTTGCGGCAACAGGTGGTATTTTTTTATCAGACTGCTCCCTGCATTTGCATTCAGCTTCTTTCATTGTTAAGGCCCTCCCTTCACTTGTTATTTTCTATATATTCAATTTAACACTGGTTCGTACCAGTGTCAACGCAGTTTGTTTGTGTTAATATGATAATAACAGTGGTACGAACCAGGTTAAGAGGAGGGTTTGTCTTGGCTAGAATAGATTACTATTATCAACCCGATTCGCCCAAGCCTAATTCACTTGTTCCTGCCGCATCGGCAATAGTATTGAACCGGAATGGAGAAATTTTATTGCATAAGCGCAGCGATAATCATCTTTGGTCCCTCCCTGGAGGAGGCATGGAGTTAGGTGAGTCAATTGAACAGTGTATTATCAGGGAAGTAAAGGAAGAAACAGGGCTGGATGTGGAAGTGGTAAAATGTATCGGAATATACACTGATCCCCATCACCTGATCCAATATTCCGATGGTGAAGTGCGCCAACAATTTTCCATTCTCTTTGAATGCAGAATCATTGGAGGCAAAATTGCCGTCAGTTCCGAATCAACACAAGTGAAGTTTTTTTCCAAAAAAGAGCTTGCTTTACTGGATTTACATCCAGCACAAAAGATTCGTATTCAAGACTTTTATGCTAACCGGGAACGTGCATTTATCAGATAGAGGTGTAGCCAATGAGCAATTTAAACAATTCAAAGATCGATGAGGTTATGGATATCATCAGAAAGAAAATTGAACAGGGTGAGTATTCTTCCGGAGAACGTTTGCCATCGGAACGGGTGATGTCGGAACAATTGGGAGTGAGTCGCGCCACCATTCGCACCTCCCTTCTCCGTCTTCAGGCAGAAGGTTTAGTTGATATCTTTCCCCGAAGCGGAGTATTTGTACGTTCCAATATCTCGCCCGAAGTTTTGGGCAGTCCTGATCCATCTTCCAGGATTCATTTATATGAGTTGCAACATTCCGATACGCATATGCAAGTCTTACAGCAAAAAGGCAGAGAGGTAATGGTCCGTTTTCTGGACCGGTCCAAAATCATGCCAGCCGGTAAAGAAATTGCAAAGCAGTTAAACATTTCTCCTGAAACTGAAGTATTCCGACGCTACCGGGTACAAATTGTGGATCGCCATCCGCTTCGAATCATGGAAGGGTTCTATCTAGGCTCCTTGCTCAAAGAATTATGCGAACGGGATCAAGAACTTTACCCCATACAAAAATGGGATTCCAACTATGTCCCCTTTCTGAAATGGCTTAGGGAAGAAAAAAATTTCCATGCGACACGAGTAAGTGAACGTCTGAAATGCCGAATGCCAACAGATGAAGAAGCATCTATTCTAAAAATTGCCCGAATCCAGCCGGTTGTGGAAATGCATCGTCATGTTTGGGGGAAATTCCTGAAGAAAGATGATAAAGAAATCTTGTTTGAATACAGCCGATTTATCTGTAATGCCGCCTTGCATGAGTTTCAATACACGTATGATATCGAAAAAAATATTAATCCATAAAAAATAAGCAACGAGACCGCCCGGGATAAAGTTAAAGCAGTCTTCTTATCTGCAAAGGAGCAATAAAATGAATAATAAACCCTATCTTCGTCTTATCCAGTCAGAACTTAAAGCAAAGATCTGTATGAACGACAAAATATTAAATGATTACATCCCCTCAGGAACCAATCGATATAAACACATTCTTGGTGTAGTAAGACATATGAAACATTTATTGGATAGAATCAATATTGCAGATAAATTAAAGCCATTGCTGATTCAAGCAGCATACCTGCATGATATAGGCTATAGCAACAGATTAAATGCAACCAATTTTCACCCATTTGATGGAGCCGTATTTGCACAAAATCATGGATTTCCAAAACCTGTGGTTGCCGCTGTTCTCTTTCACTCCGGAGCCTGTGAAAGTGCGAAGAAAACCGGAAGCGATCTTGTCTCTGTTTATGAATTGAATACCCCGTTATTAGATGACACCGATTGGTTATTCATCGATCTGGTAACGTATTGTGATTTGCACACCGCACCGACCGGGGAAAACATTACATTTGATGAACGCATTCAGGAAATCATTCAGAGATACGGTGAAAGTCATGAGGTAAGCCGGTTCATGGTCGGAAATCGTAAGAATTTCAAAAAGACAATTCAACGAGTGGAAAAGCAAATAATTGTCTAGTTTGCTTTACTTAACCAAATCATCTCGATTATGCTCACAATCTCTGCCAATCGCTCCTGCCTTTCTTCATCCGTTTGCTTTGCCGCTACGATATGAATCGTGGTATTCCCAATCCGGTAAGTTTTGTCAAAGTCGGTTTCTTTCACCCTGATCACCTCTGTAAATTCTATGCAGGAATTACAGATGGACGGGCATATAAATTATTGAGACAAGGAGGTTACGGGGATGGACCGAGTTTGCATGTACCTTCGCAAGAGTCGGGCAGATCTGGAAGCGGAAGCGCGTGGTGAAGGGGAAACGCTGGCCAAACATAAAAAAACCTTGCTGCAGGTCGCCAAACAACAAGGTCTGAATATCGTAAAAATCCGCCAGGAAATTGTATCCGGTGAGAGCCTGGTCAACCGTCCCGAAATGATGGAACTGCTGCAGGAAGTTGAAAAAGGCATTTATGACGCTGTTCTCGTCATGGATATGGATCGGCTGGGGCGCGGGAATATGCGCGAGCAGGGAATTATCCTGGAGACTTTCCAAAAAACAGGGACAAAAATCATTACTCCCCGCAAGGTTTATGACCTTCAGGATGAGTTTGATGAAGAGTACAGTGAATTTGAAGCGTTTATGGCCCGAAAAGAATTGAAAATCATTACACGCCGGCTGCAGAGCGGTCGGGTACGCTCGGTACAGGATGGAAACTATGTGGGTGCCAGACCTCCATATGGATACCGGATAAAAGAGGATGCCGCCGGCCGCTATCTTGTCCCGGATCCGGACCAGGCCCCTATTGTGAAACAGATTTTTCAATGGTATACCGAAGAGCGAATCGGAACCCGTCTGATTGCGAACCGGCTTAATGAAATGGGTATCCCTTCTTACAACAAGACGAAATGG
>JBAVDL010000215.1:0-4077 GCA_049587175.1 Thermoactinomyces sp. | reverse complement strand
ATTTATGGCTGCTGTTGTTTACACCATTTCAGGCAGCATCTGGCAGGCTTTGATTGCAGCTGTAATGTTTCAGATTGTTTGTCTGAAAGTTGCAGACTGGACAACACCGATGGTCAGGGATTTTTATGAAATGCCCGGCGTTTCGGTGGCAACAGGCAGTACGATTTCTTATGCGCCGGGAATCTGGCTGGTTAAGCTGATTCAAAAAGTTCCGGGGATTAGAAATTTGCATGCTGATCCTGACAGCATCCAAAGGCGGTTTGGTATTTTTGGGGATTCCATGTTTATCGGTCTGGTTTTGGGGGCTGCCATCGGAGCGCTGGCAGGGTATGAAATCGGAGAAATCATTAAAATCGGTATGTCCATGGCAGCGGTCATGATTTTGATGCCGCGTATGGTCAAGATTTTGATGGAAGGCTTGATGCCTATCTCCCAATCAGCACAAAAATGGCTGAACAAACATTTTGGAGACAGGGAAATCAATATCGGACTTGATGCGGCCATATTGCTGGGAAATCCCGCGGTGATCGCAACAGCATTAATTTTGACACCGGTTACTGTTCTTATTGCAGTCATCCTGCCCGGAAACGCGGTTCTCCCATTTGGTGATCTGGCTACCATCCCGTTCATTGTGGCTTTTATCGTCGGTGCAGCAAGAGGAAATATTGTACATTCGGTGATTGTAGGAACGATCATGATTGCGTTATCACTTTATATGGCAACGGATATCGCCCCTGTCTTTACAGATATGGCCCAGGCGGCAAACATCAATTTGCCTGAAGGGTCAGCCATGACTTCAAGCATCGATCAGGGTGGCAACCTGATAAACTGGCTGATTTGGAGACTGTTCGAGATATTCAATTAATAACTGACATCGAAGAGAGCAGGGGGAGTCCAGTATGAAAGCACTGGTTAAAACAGCACCTGGATACGGGAATCTGGAAATTCAGGATAAACCGGAGCCAAAACCTGGAAAAGATCAAATAAAAATTGAAGTAAAGTATGCAGGAGTCTGCGGGTCGGATATTCATACGTTTGAAGGTCACTACAAAGTAGGCGTGCCGGTAACATTGGGGCATGAATTTTCAGGGATAGTGACTGAGGTGGGAGAAGGAGTGACGGAATTTCAAGTTGGAGACCGGGTGACTTCAGAAACCACGTTTTATATCTGCGGAGAATGCCGATATTGCAAAACCGGAGATTATAACCTGTGCAGCCGCCGGAGAGGTCTGGGAACCCATCAGGACGGAGGATTTGCAAAATATTTGATTGCCCGCAAACAGAGTGTCCACAAGCTTCCTGAAAATGTGGATTTTCAATCGGCAGCAATGACCGAACCGTTAGCCTGTACCTATCACGCTGTGGCCAAAGCAGAAATCCATGAAGGTGATCTTGTTGTTGTCATCGGTCCGGGCCCTATTGGATTGCTGGCAGCCCAAGTAGCAAAGAGCCGCGGAGCTACAGTTATTATCACTGGTTTGACAAATGACAGACAGCGCTTGGAGAAAGCGATTGAAGTAGGGACAGATTACGCCGTCAATACGGAAAAAGAAGATGTGAAAGAACTGGTTCATCAATTGACAGACGGTTATGGCGCCGACGTCGTGCTGGAATGCTCGGGTGCAGTACCTGCCGCCAAACTGGGACTGGATCTGTTGCACAAAAAAGGACAATACGTGCAAGTTGGACTCTTTGCCCAGCCTGAAGTTCAATTTGATCTGGAAAAAATCATTCAGAAAGAGATTCGGGTGTTTGGAAGCAGAAGCCAGAAATCAGCGGATTGGGAACCGTCACTGGCGCTGATGAATGAAGGAAAAGTAAATGCCAGGGCTCTGGTAACCCATATATTTGACATTACGGAGTGGGACAAGGCATATCAGGCAATTAAAAGCGGAGAAGCGATCAAGGTTTTGTTAACCCCTGCGGAATAGATATTCATGAAAGGGGAAGCAATAGTGAATCAACAGGAGTTAATCGCAATAATTGATTATACGTTGTTAAGACCGGGTGCCAGCAAGGCGGATCTGAAGAAATTCTGTGATGAAACCATTGAATATGGATTCAGGACAGTTTTTGTCAACCCTTATTATGTGCCATATGCTTGTAGCCTGTTATCGCCTTACGGGATCAAAGTTGGCGCACCAATCGGCTTTTCGCTTGGCGGAGCAACCACACACGTAAAAGTGGAAGAAACCGAGGAAGCGATCCAAAACGGTGCAGAAGAAATAGACATGTTGATTAATCTGGGAGCATTGAAATCCAGGGAATACGATGTTGTAAAAAACGATATTGCTGAAGTGGTCAAAGCTTCGAAAGGGTACACAACCAAGGTAATTATCGAAGCCGGATTGTTAACGGATGAGGAAAAAATCACCGCCACCAGACTGGTGATAGAGGCTGGTGCCGACTTTGTAAAAACGTCGACCGGATTCAATGGTGGCGGTGCAAGTGTAAAAGATATTCAGTTGCTTCGTTCCATAGCTGGAAACAAAATCGGGATCAAAGCGGCCGGCGGCATAAAAACATACGAAGATGCTGTCAATATGGTGAAAGCCGGCGCTGATCGCATCGGTGCAAGCAGTGCCATTGCCATCATAAACGGGCAGGTTGCTGATGGCAATTATTGAGGAATGACTGAGCGATTAAGCTGGGGGGCTTAATCGTTCCCCAACCTTTTTCAGAATTGAGGTCAAACAGATGATAGATCAATTTTTGGATATTATGTTGGGTCCCTTCAGGGGGATCAGTCAATTCTATATTGAGCACCAATTAATTTTTAGCACAGTTATTGTGGGAATAGCAATATACCAGCTGTACAGGAAGAAGAAAAGGGAGCAGAATGTGTCAGCGAAAGGATGATAACGTTTGAAATCATTAAATCTTTACGGAGTGCAGGATTTGCGTCTTGAAGACTCGCCCGAGCCTGTCATAAGCAACAGTGACGACGTGATTATCAGGGTAAAGGCAGTTGGTATTTGCGGTTCAGATATATCGCGTTATAAAAAGCTGGGACCGTATGTAGAAGGAATGATCTTTGGGCATGAATTTTCAGGAGAAGTTGCAGAGATCGGCCCGGGTGTTGAGGGGATCAAGGTTGGAGACCGGGTAGCGGCGTGTCCCACGTTTGTCTGCGGCAAATGCCATAGCTGTCTGAGCGGTCATCCTTCCCAATGCAAAAACCTTTCCGTAATCGGTGCCTATCGACCGGGAGCATATGCCGAATATGTAAAATTGCCAAAAAGCCATATCATTCCTCTTTCCGATCAGGTGGATTACGATACGGCTGCACTGGTGGAGCCTTCCTCGGTGGTTGCCCACGGATTCTACCAGACCACCATTCATCCCGGGGCGGAAGTGGCCATTATGGGAGTCGGCAGTATTGGACTTTTGGCGGTGCAATGGGCCAAAATATTTGGTGCAAGCAAAGTTTATGCCATTGATATCGACGAGGCCAAATTGAAACTGGCAAAAGAACTGGGTGCGGATGTTTTGATCAATTCACTGGAAGAATCGCCGCATAAACAATTGATGGATTACACCAATGGCAAGGGAGTGGACTTGGCTGTTGAATCAGCCGGGTCGCCGGTTACGTCCAAGCAGGTTTTTGCACTGCCCAAAAAAGGCGGGGAAGTTGTCTTTTTGGGAATCCCCTATGCAGATATTCATATCGAACGGTTTTACTTTGAAAAAATTGTACGGAATGAATTGAAGGTTTATGGATCCTGGAATGCGGTTTCTGCTCCGTTTCCGGGAAAAGAATGGACATCTTCCTTACATTATATGGGGACAGGCCAGATCAATGTGAAACCGATGATTTCCCATCGACTGGAACTGGATCAGGGTCCAGCCATTTTCAGGCAGATTGTTAATAAAGAAATAGATTTTATAAAAGTGCTGTTTTACCCCGATAAAGAAGAGAAATAAAGAGAGACAAAAAGAGTTAATCGGCATATTGAACCATCCGGAAAACAGTGGGCACAAGAATAAAATTTGTAGTGGTTATATGGAAAAGATACTGGATTTCAGTATCTTTTCTCAGACTGTAGATAAACCCCTTCTAGTAACTGAGTACAGAAG
>JBAVDL010000214.1:0-60779 GCA_049587175.1 Thermoactinomyces sp. | reverse complement strand
GTCTACGGGTGATCCGCAAATACAGTCTGATTAACCAATGTTTGGAGCAAGTCCATTCCGGTACCCCGGACATCCATCCGGGGGACGGACGACGTTATTTATGCATAAATCCTTTATAGTGCCGTTTAATCAACTGACTTTCGATCGTTTTCATTGTTTCAAGCGCAACCCCGACCACAATCAGGAGTGAAGTTCCACCAATATGCACGGATTCTGGCAGACCGGCAAGACTGGTAAAGAAAATCGGCAGAATGGAAACAGCCGCCAGGAAAATGGAACCGGTCAACGTTAAACGGTTCATCAACTTCGTCAAATAGGATGAAGTATTCTTTCCGGGACGAATTCCTGGAATAAAGCCGCCATTTTTCTTCATCTGGTCAGCCAGCTGAACCGGATTAATCTGAACAAACGTATAGAAATAAGTGAACCCGATGATCAGTACAACATACATCACCATACCCAAGGCACTTCTGGTATAGTCAAAGTTGGTCTGAATCCAGTTTGCAACCGGATGCCCTTGCCAAAAGCTGGCGATGGTAACCGGGAACATCAATAAAGCAAGTGCAAAAATGACGGGAATAACCCCGGCTGCATTTACTTTTAATGGAATATGCGTCGACTGACCACCATACATTTTACGGCCAACTACCCGTTTTGTGTATTGGACAGGAATCCTGCGAACGCCTTGTTGAATGTAAATGACTCCAATAACCACAAGAACCACAGCCAACAAAACACCTACGGCTTTCAGAATGCCAAGGAACAATTGGCTTCCTTCAGCAAACAGCGTGGTATATATCGCCCCGGCATGCCCAGGAATTGCAGCAACAATCCCGGCAAAAATCAAAATGGAAATTCCGTTGCCAATTCCTTTATCCGTAATTTGTTCCCCCATCCACATCAGGAAGGCGGTACCTGCTGTGAGTGTCAGGGAAATCAAGGCATAAGACCATATGCTTTGGTCTTCCACAAACCCGGTAACATAGCGGTTAAACCCTACTGCCAAACCGATTGACTGGATAAACCCCAGCCCAATAGTAAAATAGCGGGTAAACTGTGCCAGTTTGCGGCGTCCCACTTCACCTTCCTTCGCCCAGCGCGCAAAAGCCGGTACGACATCCATCGTCAGCAGTTGCACAATGATTGAAGCGGTGATATATGGCATGATTCCCATCGCAAAAATGGAGAAGTTCGTAAATGCGCCTCCTGAAAATGCGTTGATGAGGCCAAAAACACCCTGAGTTCGTTCCATCAGCATTTGGAGAGCTTCCGCGTTAGTGTTCGGAACCGGAATAAAGCTTCCGATCCGAAAAATCACTAACATCATTAAAGTGTATAGAATTCGACGACGAAGATCTTCCACCTTAAAGATATTTCCCAGGTTCCGAATCATTAGATACCCTCCGTCGATCCACCAGCGGCGTTTATTTTCTCAATTGCAGAAGCAGAGAACTTGTGAGCTTTAACAGTCAGTTTCTTTTCGAGAATACCATTGCCCAGAACTTTCAGTCCGCCCTTGAGGTTCTTGATGACGCCTTTTTCCACCAGCAATTCCGGTGTTACAACCGTACCTTCTTCAAAACGGTTTAACGTATCCATGTTGATGATCGCATATTCAACACGATTTGGATTGGTAAAACCGCGTTTAGGCAAACGACGGTAAATCGGATTTTGCCCTCCTTCAAAACCGGGCCGAACTCCGCCGCCGGAACGCGCATTCTGACCTTTGTGACCACGTCCCGAAGTTTTTCCCTGACCTGCTGAAATTCCGCGCCCAACACGTTTTTTGGCTTTGCGTGCACCTGCAGCAGGCTTCAGTTCATGCAACTTCATCCCTCGCACCTCCTCTTCAGCATGTCATGCAAATTATTCGCCAACTTCCTGTACCTCAACCAGGTGTTTTACCTTGTTTATCATGCCACGAATGGCCGGATTGTCTTGATGCGTCACAGTTTGTTCGCGTTTTGTCAAACCCAGTGTACGCAGGGTGACCCGTTGGTCTTCCGGACGGCCAATCATGCTCCGCTTGAGGGTTATCGCCAATTTTTTTGCCACGGTCATCCCCTCCTTATCCCAACAATTCCTCTACGCTTTTGCCGCGCAGTTTTGCTACGTCTTCCGGACGTTTCAGGTTTTGTAATCCGGTTAATGTGGCGCGTACCATATTGATCGGATTACTGGAACCTGTCGATTTGGTAAGGATATCACCAACACCAGCGGCATTCAGCACATCACGCACAGGTCCGCCGGCAATAACTCCGGTACCTTTGGAAGCCGGTTTTAAAATGACCCTTCCGGCACCATATTCGCCAATAATGTCATGCGGAATGGTATTTCCCATCAAAGGCACACGAATCATGTTCTTCTTCGCAACTTCAATTCCCTTGCGGATCGCTTCCGGCACTTCAGATGCTTTTCCGATTCCGGCACCGACTTTTCCCTTGCCGTCACCTACAACCACAAGAGCACTGAAGCTGAAACGGCGTCCACCTTTAACAACTTTTGCTACACGGTTAATATGAACCACTTTTTCAATAAGCTCTGATTGTGCAGCATCTCTTTTGCGTGGCTTATCCTGTTTGCTCAAAACTCCAGACCTCCTTCCCTTGCTCCTTCTGCCAAAGCTTTCACACGACCATGATAGATATATCCGCCGCGGTCAAACACAACTGACTGAAAACCTTTCTCTACGGCTCGTTTTGCGATGAGTTCGCCAACTGCACGTGCTGCATCAACGGTACCGCCATTTACACCTTTGGCTTTCACTTCTGCATCCAATGATGAGGCAGCAGCCAAGGTATGCCCGGCCGTATCGTCAATCAGTTGTGCATAAATGTTTTTGGAAGAACGGAAAACATTCAGACGCGGACGTTCTGCCGTACCCATAATTTTATTCCGAACGCGCAAGTGGCGTTTTTTCCGTTTCTTGTTACGATCTTCCTTACGAATCACGGTCTAGTTCACTCCCTTCTTGATCACGCTACGATTACTTCCCGGTTTTTCCTTCTTTACGTCTGATCACTTCATTGCTGTACTTGATTCCTTTGCCTTTGTATGGTTCAGGCTCGCGGATCGAGCGGATATTGGCGGCCATTTCACCAACGCGTTGCTTGTCGATCCCTTTTACAACAATCTGTGTCTGAGAAGGAACCTCTATTTCGATACCTTCCAATGGCGTTACTTCAACGGGGTGAGAGTAACCAACATTGAGTACCAGTTTGTTTCCTTTTTTCTGAGCCCGGTATCCGACACCAACCAACTCAAGTGTTTTTGTAAACCCGTTGCTGACACCTTCCACCATTCCAGCAATCAAGCTGCGTGTGGTCCCGTGCAAAGCACGGTGATTGCGGTTGTCACTGGGGCGTTCGACAATAATTTCATTGTTTTCAACCTTGACGTTGATATCGGAATGGAAGTTACGGGACAAGGTACCTTTCGGGCCTTTTACCGTGACCATGTTCCCTTCAATATTTACTTCAACACCGTTTGGAATCGCAACCGGTTTTTTACCGATACGAGACATTCCGTTCACCTCCATCCGTTACCCAATTACCAGATATATGCAATAACTTCGCCGCCCACTTTTTGTTGACGGGCTTCCTTGTCTGTCAGAATCCCTTTATTTGTCGACAAAAGTGCGATACCCAATCCACGAAGTACACGTGGGATCTCATTGGCTTTCACATAAACGCGTAATCCAGGCTTGCTGATCCGTTTTAATCCGGTGATTACTTTTTCATTGTTGGCACCATATTTCAGGAAAACCCGAATAATGCCCTGCTTGTTGTCTTCGATATACTCCGCATCACGAATAAATCCTTCACGTTTCAAAATCTCGGCAATTTCCCGTTTCATACGAGATGCAGGAAATTCAACACTTTCATGACGAACCATGTTGGCATTCCGAATTCTGGTCAGCATATCAGCAATCGGATCTGTCATCACCATAAGAACCCCTCCTTCCTATCCTCATTACCAGCTTGCTTTTTTAACGCCGGGAATCTGCCCTTTGTAGGCCAATTCACGGAAGCAAATACGACAGAGACGGAACTTGCGCATAACCGAATGCGGACGTCCGCAACGTTCACAGCGCGTATATTCGCGCACTTTGAACTTTGGATTGCGCTTTGACTTGACAATCATCGATTTCTTGGCCAAGTGATTCCCTCCTTTGACTTTTTATTTCCATCATTTATTTGCGAAACGGCATTCCCATCAAGGCCAACAGTTCACGCGCCTCTTCATCATTGTTTGCTGTCGTAACAATAATTACGTCCATACCGCGAACTTTATCAACTTTGTCATAAGAGATTTCCGGGAAGATCAATTGCTCTTTCAAACCAAGAGTATAGTTTCCGCGCCCATCGAAGGATTTCGGGGAGACACCGCGGAAATCACGAACCCGAGGCAGGGCAACATTGATCAGTTTGTCCAGAAAATGATACATCCGTTCACCACGAAGCGTTACCTTGGTTCCGATCGGCATCCCTTCACGAAGTTTAAATCCGGCAATAGATTTTTTGGCACGCGTCACTACCGGTTTTTGACCGGAAATCAGCGTGAGGTCTTCCACAGCACCATCCAATGCCTTGGAGTTTTGTACTGCTTCACCTACACCCATGTTGATGACAATTTTATCTACTTTTGGCAATTGCATGGGTGACTTGTATTCAAATTTTTTCATGAGGGCAGGACATACCTCATTGATATAGTGCTCTTTCAAGCGTGCTGCCATCAGGCTAACCTCCCTTCTTCACCTTTACTTGTCAAGAATTTCACCCGATTTTTTTGCATAACGCACTTTTTTGATTTCGCCGTTTTTCCCTTCAACAAACTTGTAGCCAATACGTGTAGGTTCTTTGGTTTTCGGATCTTCGATCATCACATTTGACACATGAATTGGTGCTTCCTGTTCGATGATTCCGCCTTGCGGATTGGCCTGGGATGGGCGAGAGTGTTTTTTGACCATGTTGACACCTTCAACCAGTACTCGGTTTTCTTTCGGCATCGCCTTGATTACACGGCCACGGGTATAAACCTTTTTGCCATCAGCAAAGTATGGTGCTTCTTTGCCTCGCATGACAATAACCATATCACCCTTTTTAATGTGCATTCCGGACACCTCCTTACCTACCGAACGGTTCTGTCTTGATCTTTATTCCATACCTTAGAGCACTTCCGGCGCCAAAGAGATGATTTTCATAAAGTCGCGATCACGCAGTTCGCGGGCAACTGGTCCAAAAATCCGTGTGCCGCGCGGGCTTTTATCATCTTTGATTACCACCGCAGCATTTTCATCGAAACGGATGTAGGAACCGTCTAGACGACGAACCGAACGGGCGGTACGTACGACCACACATTTCACAACATCCCCTTTCTTGACAACGCCGCCAGGTGTAGCCTGTTTTACTGAAGCCACAATGATGTCTCCGATGCTGGCTGTTGATTTTTTTGAGCCGCCCAGTACACGAATGCACATGACTTCTTTCGCACCAGAGTTATCTGCTACACGTAGTCGTGTTTGAGGTTGAATCACAATATTCCCTCCTTCCCGCGTCAATCATGCGCGTCTCATTAAATAATCACAGCTTCTTCGACAATTTCCACCAACCGCCAGCGCTTGTCTTTTGAAAGCGGACGGGTTTCCATGATTCTTACGATATCGCCGGTTTTTGCGCGATTTTCTTCATCATGGGCCTTGAATTTTTTGGTGTATTTTACACGTTTTCCGTACAGTGAATGTTTTTTATAGGTTTCAACAGCGACGACGATCGTTTTATCCATTTTATCGCTGACCACTTTGCCGACACGTACTTTACGGCGTGTTGTACGCTCGTTCATCCCTGTTTCCTCCTTTCAATCCCCAGTTCGCGTTCCCGCAAAACGGTTTTGCAACGGGCAATGTCCTTGCGAACCTGACGCAACCGGGCCGGATTTTCCAATTGTCCAGTTACCGATTGGAAGCGGAGGTTAAACAGTTCTTCCTTGTACTGTGCGAGCTTTTGCTCAATTTCGGCGGTGGTCAACTCGATCAGCTCTTTTGCTTTCATTCGTTACCACCCGCTTCTTCACGTTTTGCAATTTTCGTTTTGATTGGAAGTTTATGAGCCGCAAGGCGCAGTGCTTCACGTGCTACTTCTTCTGAAACCCCTGCTAATTCAAACATAATTTTGCCTGGTTTAACAACCGCTACCCATTTTTCTGGAGAACCTTTACCGCTACCCATCCGTACTTCAAGAGGTTTTTGTGTAATCGGCTGGTCCGGAAAAATTCTGATCCACACTTTCCCGCCACGTTTCATATAACGGGTCATGGCAATACGGGCAGCCTCAATTTGCCGGTTGGTAATCCAGGCCGGTTCCAACGCCTGCAAACCAAATTCGCCGAATGCTACTTCCGTACCGCCTTTTGCCTTCCCTTTAAGGCCAGGACGATGTGGACGGCGGAATTTCACGCGTTTTGGCATTAGCATAGGTTACTCGCCTCCTTCCGCTGCTCCTTCTTTATTTTTCGTTGGCAATACTTCACCACGATAAATCCATACTTTTACGCCAATACGACCATAAGTGGTGTGCGCTTCAGCAAACCCATAATCGATATCCGCACGCAATGTATGAAGAGGTACAGTACCTTCACTGTAACCTTCACTGCGGGCAATATCTGCACCGCCAAGACGTCCGCTAACCAGGGTGCGAACTCCTTTGGCTCCGGCACGAACAGAACGTTGAATTGCCTGTTTCATCGCACGGCGGAACGATACACGGCGCTCCAATTGTTGCGCAATGTTTTCCGCTACCAGATATGCATCAAGCTCCGGATTTTTGATTTCACTGATATTGATATGAACTTTCTTGTTGGTAAGTTTTGTAAGCGCCTGACGAAGTGCTTCTACTTCTGTGCCACCTTTGCCGATTACCATTCCAGGCTTTGCGGTATAAAGGGTAATGTTGACCCGATTGGCGGCACGCTCAATCTCGATGCTGGATACTGCTGCATCTTTGAGTCGTTTTTTAATGTATTCACGAATTTTGATATCTTCGTGCAACAGGTCTGCATAGTCTTTATCAGCATACCATTTGGATTCCCAGTCACGAATGATGCCAACACGCAGACCAACTGGATTAACCTTTTGACCCAAAGCTTCATCCCTCCTTATCGTTTATTGCTTTTCTGATACGACTACCGTAATGTGGCTGGTACGCTTATTAATCCGGCTTGCACTTCCCCGTGCCCGCGGCATGTAACGCTTCATTGTCGGCCCCTCGTCTACGAAAGCTTTTGCTACAACCAGACGGCTGGTGTCCAAATTGTAGTTGTGTTCCGCATTTGCTACTGCAGAAGTCAACACTTTCTCGATAATCGGCGAGGCGGCACGAGGAGTAAATCGCAAGATTGCAAGTGCCTCTTCCACAGATTTGCCACGGATCAGATCCATGACCAACCGCGCTTTACGGGGAGTAATCCGCACATAACGAGCTACTGCTTTGGCTTCCATAACGTAACCTCCTCTCTAACCCGAGACCTCTACCGTTTTTTTGTTTTCCTGTCATCACCGGCATGCCCTTTGAACGTACGAGTTGGCACGAACTCACCCAGTTTGTGACCAACCATATCTTCTGTCACATAAACCGGCACATGTTTGCGGCCATCATGCACAGCAAAAGTATGTCCGACAAACTCCGGAAAAATCGTAGAGCGACGAGACCATGTTTTGATGACACGCTTCTCATCTTTGGCATTTAATTCTTCCACTTTTTTCATCAAGTGTGCATCGACAAATGGTCCTTTTTTCAAGCTGCGGCCCATATGTTCAACCTCCCTTCGAGTGAGGCTTTTTCACAGCCTTTATTTCTTTTTGCGAGAGCGAATAATATATTTGTCAGATGCTTTGTGTTTCTTGCGTGTTTTATAGCCAAGGGTCGGTTTGCCCCAAGGAGTCATTGGTGATTTGCGTCCAATTGGTGCCCGTCCTTCACCGCCACCATGCGGGTGATCCACAGGGTTCATGACAGAACCGCGAACGGTTGGTCGTTTGCCCATCCAGCGGGAACGCCCTGCTTTACCTATATTGATCAACTCATGATCCAGGTTGCCAACCTGTCCAACGGTGGCCCGGCAGGACAGATGAATCAGACGGGTTTCGCCGGATGTCAGGCGAATAACTGCATAGTTTCCTTCTTTCCCAAGCAGCTGTGCAGATGCACCAGCAGCACGAACCAGTTGCCCGCCATGTCCCGGTTTCATTTCAATGTTATGAATAACGGTACCTACCGGAATATTTTTCAGCGGCAATGCATTGCCGACACGAATATCCGCTTCCGGCCCGGACATAACGGTCATTCCGACTTTCAAACCGTTAGGTGCCAGAATATAGCGCTTTTCTCCATCTTTGTAATTGATGAGCGCAATGTTTGCGGAACGGTTCGGATCATATTCGATCGTGGCAACTTTGCCGGGAATGCCATCCTTGTTTCGTTTAAAGTCAATCAGACGATACTTGCGTTTGTGACCCCCGCCCTGATGACGAACTGTCAGCTTGCCCTGGTTATTGCGGCCGGATTTTTTCACCAGCGGAACAACCAGCGACTTTTCCGGCTTATCCGTCGTAATCTCGTCAAAAGCAGATACCGTCATATTACGACGAGACGGGGTCGTTGGCTTAAAGCTTTTCACAGCCATTCTTTTTCCCTCCTTCTTGTTTGAAAATTAAACTTCAAACACTTCGATCGCTTTACTGTCATCCGTAAGCGTAATAATCGCTTTTTTCCGTTCTGGCCTGCGTCCGCTGTAACGGCCATAGCGTTTGATCTTCCCTTGAATGCGCATGGTGTTCACTTTTTTTACCTTTACACCGAAAATTTCTTCGACAGCTTTCTTAACTTCGACCTTGTTTGCGCGCGGGTCAACTTCAAACACATATTTTTTATCTTCCATGAGATCTGTGGAAGCTTCGGTGATGACCGGTCGACGAATGATGTCGCGTGGGTTCTTCACTGGCCAAGCACCTCCTCGATCTGATTCACAGCTCCACGGGTGAGAATCACCTTGTCATGATAAAGCACATCAAGAACATTCAAGCCATCGGCCGGGATAATTTTCACGCCGGGGATATTGCGGGCCGAGAGTTTTGCATTATCCTCTACTTGATCTGCAACAATCAACGCTTTGCGTTCTACACCCAGATTTTTAAGAACCTGTACCATTTCACGTGTTTTCGGCTGTTCCATTTTCAGTTCATCAAGTACGATCAGTTCACTGTCATTCACCTTGGCAGAAAGCGCTGATTTGATTGCAAGACGACGTACTTTCTTTGGCAGTTTGTAAGCATAATTCCGGGGTTGCGGTCCAAAGACAACACCGCCGCCAACCCAAAGCGGAGAACGGATGCTTCCGTGACGTGCGCGGCCTGTTCCTTTTTGTCTCCAGGGTTTCCTGCCGCCACCACGTACTGCCGCACGGTTTTTGGTTGCATGTGTACCACGGCGCAAGGAAGCCTGCTGCATAACCACTGCCTCATGCAATACAGCCTGGTTGGGGACAATGCCAAACACTTTTTCAGACAGTTCGATATCCCCTACTTCCTTACCGCTCATATCTAACACTGCTAACTTAGGCATGGATGCTCCTCCTTTCTTCACTCAATCACTTGCCTGCTTTTACTGCAGACTTGATCACAACATAGCTGTTTTTCGGGCCGGGTATTGCCCCTTTGATCAAGAGCAAGTTTTTCTCTGCATCAACACGTACGACTTTCAGGTTTTGTATCGTTACGCGGTCGCCGCCCATACGGCCAGGCAACTTTTGTCCTTTAAATACGCGGTTCGGGGCAATCGCACCCAGAGAACCGGGTCCGCGATGATAGTGGGAACCGTGACTCATCGGCCCGCGTGCCTGGTTATGCCGCTTGATTGCACCAGCAAACCCTTTTCCTTTGGACATACCGGTAACATCAACAATGTCGCCTTCAGAAAAGAGATCTGCTTTGATCACGCTGCCCAATTCATAATCTGCCAGGTTTACGCCGCGAATTTCCCTGATATATTTTTGGGGTTTTACTCCAGCTTTTTTGGCATGACCGAGTTCCGGCCTGTTTGCACGATGTTCCTTTTTCTCATCAAAGCCAAGCTGAATGGCTTCATAACCGTCTGTCGCAACTTCCTTTTTCTGCAACACGACGCAGGGACCTGCTTCAATAACCGTTACAGGTGTTACGACTCCTTCTTCGTCAAAAACCTGAGTCATCCCGATTTTTTTCCCGAGAATCCCTTTCACTTTGCACACCTCCTACCATTACAGAGTGAGAGATTACAACTTGATTTCAATATCGACACCGGATGGAAGATCCAATCTCATCAACGCATCAACCGTTTGCTGAGTTGGATTCATGATGTCAATAAGACGTTTATGAGTGCGCATTTCGAATTGCTCACGAGAATCCTTATATTTGTGAACCGCTCGTAAAATCGTATAAACAGATTTTTCCGTTGGCAACGGAATCGGTCCGGAAACACTGGCTCCAGTCCGTTTGGCTGTATCAACGATTTTTACCGCAGATTGGTCCAATACGCGGTGGTCGTAAGCCTTTAACCGAATGCGAATCTTTTGTTTTGCCATTTTAAACCCTCCTTCTCGCCCATTTTTAAAATGAACTTCTCCACGAAAATTTCCCGCCCGGCCATGGCAAAGGGGCCGGGTGTGTCGGCAACCTTCCGCTTCATCGCGTTCATGACAACATTCACGATTATAAAGAAAAAACAGGCGATATGCAAGTTTTTTTCCGTTTCTTTTCAGGAAAAAACCATTTATCTTGTCCATTGTCCCAAATTTATGGACAATCACGGGATTTGTCCAATTAATCAAATTTTGGCATACAGAAACGATTTTATAACGTAATCCAGTATAATCATTATAATAGGAGGAATAAAGCTATTAATTGTTCGTTTCTTTATTCTTCATAAGAAGGTGAGCATATAAATCTGTATGCCTGCGTCGAGAAACTGGATGATGGACAGTTAAAGTTCCATTTACCCTTTCATCTTTTACGGTGCCTGTCAGAATATATACCCACCACCCCCCTCAAAAAATTTATCAGGAAGGGGAATACCTTGCCGCCAAAATTACATGATCAACCAGGATCCGTCCCCTGACCAGCGCCTGTATTTCTGTTTTCAGCAAGGTCAAAGCCGATTTTTGTCCTGGCAGAACGCCCCCTGCACTCGCAAGAACCCCAAAATCCGCGTTACCCGGGGAGATATATAACCTCAGACGGCTGTATGATTCGCCGGAGATGCCAGTATCGGTCAGACCAACTTGCCCGGCTTACAAAACGGGACAAATCCTATCTGGGAAAACTGGGGTTAAAAGTGATCTATGACCTTTGGACCAGACTGGAAACCCGCAAATCGCCCGCTTCCGACCTTGACGGCATGATCTATCAACGACGGTCTGTATTCCCTGAAAAATCGCCGCTTGATATTTTGAAAATGCCAGTAAAAATGCGGAAAGGGATTAAATATATGACTTTGAAGAAAAACTACCTGTATATCATTCATAACCGGAAATCACAACAGGGTTATCGCAACTTGCTGGAGCCGGCTATTGAAGGGAAAATACATCCTGAGCAATTATATACCAAGTCTCCGCTATTTAAAGCAAAGAGACAAGGTATTAACAGGTAAACTTAAAAATAAAAGGAAAAATCACCCTGATATTTACCAGATTGTTGAGGTTTTGTTTGGTCTGAAAGAAGAATATTTGCCTGAATTTTTCTCGGCCATCAAACATTTCGATGGGGCCGTTGGCAACTACCTGGAACAAGTCCTGGGACTGACAATAAACGCTTTCTCTTGAAAAGCAGCCTGCTTATTTCTTCCTGACCAATAAAAGATGTCCGATTAACAGAATCAACCTGTGATGAAAACAAAGCCGCTATCCGGACGGATAACGGCTTTGTTTGATAAATCATTACTCGATAATTTGTGTAACAGCTCCTGCACCAACAGTGCGTCCACCTTCGCGAATAGCGAAGCGGGTACCATCTTCAATTGCGATCGGAGCAATCAATTCAACTTCCATTTCGACGTTGTCGCCAGGCATGCACATTTCCACGCCTTCCGGCAGTTTGATTACGCCGGTTACGTCAGTGGTACGGAAGTAGAATTGCGGACGGTAGTTGGAGAAGAACGGGGTATGACGTCCGCCTTCTTCTTTGGACAGAACGTAAACTTGTGCTTTGAATTTGGTGTGCGGGTTAACGGTACCCGGTTTTGCAAGCACTTGACCGCGTTGAACATCTTTACGCTCAATACCGCGCAGGAGTGCACCGATGTTGTCCCCAGCTTCAGCGCTGTCGAGAAGTTTGCGGAACATCTCGATTCCGGTTACAACTGTTTTGCGTGTTTCAGCCAAACCAACGATTTCAACTTCGTCACTGAGTTTGATGGCTCCGCGTTCAACACGGCCGGTAGCAACGGTTCCGCGACCGGTAATGGTAAATACGTCTTCAATCGGCATCAGGAAAGGTTTGTCGGTATCGCGTTCTGGTGCCGGAATGTATTCATCAATTGCGTTCATCAATTCATGAATTGCCTGAGCAGCCTCACCAGTCGGATCTTCCAGTGCTTGCAAAGCAGATCCGCGAACAACCGGTACGTCATCACCCGGGAATTCATATTCGTTGAGCAGTTCACGAACTTCCATTTCAACAAGTTCGAGAAGCTCTTCGTCATCAACCATATCGCATTTGTTCAGGAAAACAACGATGTATGGAACACCAACCTGACGGGAAAGCAGGATATGTTCACGGGTTTGCGGCATTGGGCCGTCAGCAGCAGACACAACCAGGATTGCGCCGTCCATTTGAGCAGCACCGGTGATCATGTTTTTAACATAGTCAGCGTGGCCCGGGCAGTCAACGTGCGCATAGTGACGATTGTCTGTTTCATACTCAACGTGAGCGGTAGAAATTGTAATACCACGTTCTTTTTCTTCCGGAGCTTTGTCGATTTGATCGTAAGCTTGTGCCTGAGCGCTGCCTTTTTGCGAAAGAACAGTGGTAATTGCAGCAGTCAACGTAGTTTTACCATGGTCAACGTGACCGATTGTTCCAATGTTAACGTGAGGTTTTGTACGTTCGAATTTGGCTTTTGCCATGACAATTAATCCTCCCTTTACTTAGGACTAAGTAATATTTTAATAGATCTATTGTAATCAGTGAAGCGGAAAAGAATCCGCTTCACCACGTAGTTTAACAGGGTTGTCCTTTATTCGCCAGTTGCATTTTTGATAATTTCTTCGGCAATGTTTTTCGGCACTTCCTCATAATGGTCAAAGAACATTGTGAAGACGCCGCGACCTTGTGTACGGGAACGCAAGGTATTGACATAACCGAACATTTCAGCAAGTGGCACCATCGCACGGATCACTTGTCCCCCACCACGGGCTTCCATGCCTTCAACACGTCCGCGACGTGAGTTAATGTCTCCCATAACATCTCCCATATACTCTTCAGGTACAACAACTTCTACCCTCATAACAGGTTCAAGGAGAACCGGGTTACATTTGTTTTTGGCTGCTTTCAAAGCCATAGAACCGGCAATTTTAAAGGCCATTTCCGAGGAGTCAACATCGTGATAGGATCCGTCAAACAGCGTTGCACGTATATCTACCAGCGGATAGCCCGCCAAGACGCCATTTTGCATCGCTTCTTCGATCCCTTGTTGTACTGCAGGAATATATTCTTTCGGAACAACCCCGCCGACAATCTTGTTGACGAACTCGAAGCCGGATCCTTCTTCCAACGGTTCAAATTCGACCCAGACATGACCATATTGACCACGTCCACCGGATTGGCGAATGAATTTGCCTTCTGCTTTGGCAGCAGTACGGAACGTTTCCTTGTAGGCAACCTGAGGCGCACCCACATTGGCTTCCACTTTAAATTCACGCTTCAGACGGTCCACGATGATATCAAGATGAAGTTCGCCCATCCCACTGATAATGGTTTGACCGGTTTCTTCATCCGTGTGGGTTCTGAATGTCGGGTCTTCTTCAGCCAGCTTGGACAAAGCCACAGCCATTTTATCCTGGTCACTTTTGCTCTTGGGTTCAATCGCTATCTCGATAACGGGTTCCGGGAAGTCCATCGATTCGAGAATGATGGGATTTTTTTCATCGCAAAGTGTTTCACCCGTTGTTGTGTCTTTCAGTCCAACAGCGGCAGCAATATCCCCGGCATAGACCGTATCAATTTCTTGACGATGGTTTGCATGCATTTGCAGAATACGGCCAATCCGTTCCCGTTTTCCTTTGGTTGCATTCAATACGTAGGAACCGGAACTGAGTGTACCGGAATAGACGCGGAAGAAGGTCAATTTCCCGACATAGGGGTCGCTCATTACTTTAAATGCCAGAGCGGCAAACGGTTGATCATCACCTGATTTGCGGGTTGTCTCCGTACCGTCAGGCAAAGTACCCTGAATATCCGGAACATCCAGAGGGGATGGCATATATTCAACAACAGCATCCAACAGGGGTTGAACCCCTTTGTTTCTGTAGGAAGATCCGCAAAGCACCGGAATGATTTCCACATTACAGGTACCTTTGCGAAGAGCCGCCTTAATTTCGTCAACGGTCAACTCTTCCCCTTCCAGATATTTCATCATCAATTCCTCATCCAATTCGGCAACCGCTTCAACCAATGCCGTGTGATACTCTTCCGCTTTTTCCTTGTATTCATCAGGAATTTCACGCGCTTCGGAAGTAGTTCCCAGATCATCGGTATAAACGATTGCTTTCATGGTGATCAGGTCAATAATTCCTTCAAATGTATCTTCAGCGCCAATCGGCAATTGAATCGGAACCGCATTCGCGCCAAGGCGCTCACGCATTTGTTCAACTGCACCAAAGAAATCAGCACCAACAATATCCATTTTGTTTACATAGGCAATGCGAGGTACCCGATAATGGTCAGCCTGACGCCAAACCGTTTCGGATTGCGGCTCTACGCCGCCCTTCGCACAAAACACCCCTACTGCTCCATCCAATACACGGAGAGAACGCTCAACTTCCACGGTAAAATCAACGTGACCCGGTGTATCGATAATGTTAATCCGATGTCCTTTCCACTGAGCTGTGGTTGCCGCGGAAGTAATGGTGATTCCACGTTCCTGCTCCTGTTCCATCCAGTCCATGGTGGCTGCACCATCATGGGTTTCACCGATCTTGTGCACACGACCGGTATAGAACAGAATCCGCTCAGTAGTTGTTGTTTTACCCGCATCAATGTGAGCCATAATCCCAATATTACGTGTATTTTCTAAGGAGAATTCACGGGCCATCGGAAATTTCTCCCTTCATGTTGACAAGTATAGTGTATTACCAGCGATAATGTGCAAACGCACGGTTTGCTTCTGCCATACGGTGTGTATCTTCTTTTTTCTTCACGGCCGCACCTGTATTGTTGGCTGCGTCCATGATTTCGTTTGCCAACCGTTCTTCCATGGTCTTTTCACCACGGAGTCGCGCATAAGAAACAATCCAACGCAAGCCAAGGCTGGTTCTGCGTTCCGGTTTTACTTCAACCGGCACCTGGTAGTTGGCACCCCCAACACGTCGTGCTTTTACTTCCAATACAGGCATGACGTTTTTAAGCGCCTGTTCAAAAACTTCCATCGGATCGTTTCCGGAACGTTCGCGAATCAGATCAAAAGCGTTATACAAAATACGCTGGGCAACCCCTTTTTTTCCATCATACATCAATCGGTTAATGAGCCGGGTTACCAGTTTGCTGTTATAAATCGGGTCTGGCAACGCATCCCGACGAGGCACTGGTCCTTTGCGTGGCATGCTTTCCCCTCCTTTTCATCCCAACTTGTTCGATCTCATGCAACATTATTTTTTCGGACGTTTTGCACCGTATTTTGAGCGTGCTTGCATACGGTTGGCAACACCGGCCGTATCCAAAGCGCCGCGTACAATATGATAACGCACACCAGGCAAGTCTTTCACACGTCCGCCACGCACAAGAACAACCGAGTGTTCTTGCAGGTTATGACCGATTCCCGGGATATATGCGGTAACCTCGGTTCCATTGGTCAATCGGACACGAGCATATTTACGCAAAGCGGAGTTCGGTTTCTTTGGTGTCATCGTACCTACACGGGTACAAACTCCACGTTTTTGCGGCGCACTTTGTGATACTGTCTGTTTTTTAAATGTGTTGTACGTATATTGAAGTGCCGGAGATTTGGATTTGGTTATCTTGCTTTTGCGCCCTTTGCGTACGAGCTGGTTTATCGTTGGCATTTACAGGCACCCCCTTCATCTGAAATATCCGCTGATTAACAAGTCCACAGATCCAGGTGTTTCATTTACATCCATAAAAAACGGAACGACCTTTTATTTCAGGAGGACGGGCTGCATGGTTCAATGCAGCCGTCCAGTATTTTGTCGCTCTTTGCAATCTGCATTGTCATCATCAGATTAATCTTTCGCTTTATCAGCAAACAGCCGCATTCATAAAAGAAATGCCCGCTATTCCAGGATTGCTGCTGTAGCCGCACCAACTTCAATGCCACAGGCTTTTCCAAGCTTTTTCATTGAATCAACATGCGTTACAGCAATCCCCCGTTCATGACAAAGCGTCAAAACCGGTTGTATCACTTGCGGATCCGCATCATCAGCCACAATTACCTGGGTTGCTCGCCCCTGTTCGATGGCCTTCTTGGTTTGCTTGGTACCAATCGTTAACGAATGAGCCTGTTTCACTTTTTCATAAGACATACTTTCGCCCTCCAAAGTGATTAGTTGCCTCCAAGCACACGAGGATATATTACCACCATCAACAGGCAAAGTCAACAAAAATCTCTATTCAATCATCACGGTTTCCTTGGGCTGGGAATCGTCGTTTTTCACCTCGTTGGCCAACTTGTATTCCAAGGCCCGGTAACGCGCCATTCCGGTACCGGCTGGTACAAGTTTCCCGATAATCACATTCTCTTTCAAACCGAGCAGCCGGTCGACTTTTCCTTTGATTGCTGCATCTGTCAGGACACGAGTGGTTTCCTGGAAGGATGCTGCTGACAGGAACGAATCGGTTTCCAGCGATGCCTTGGTAATACCAAGCAGGACCGGTCGTCCGACGGCGGGATCTCCTCCTGCAAGCAGTACTTTCCTGTTCGCTTCTTCATAGTCGTGAATATCCACAACCGACCCCGGCAACAAATCGGTGGATCCGGAATCGGTAATGCGAACTTTGCGCATCATTTGACGGATCATCACTTCGATGTGTTTATCGTTGATTTCCACCCCCTGCAAGCGATACACCTTTTGTACCTCTTGCAGAATATAAGATTGTACACCGCTGACTCCTTTAATGCGGAGCAATTCTTTCGGGTCAATCGAACCTTCCGTCAATTCGTCACCGGCTTCAACAACGTCGCCAACATCCACCTTGAGCCGTGCACCAAAGGGTACAATATGGGTTTTTGATTCAACGGAGCCCTCAACTTCAATTTCACGACGATCTTTATTTTCGCGGATATCCTTGACCGTTCCGGCAATTTCGCTGATCACTGCCTGACCTTTCGGATTCCGGGCTTCAAACAGTTCCTGAATCCGCGGCAAACCTTGTGTAATATCGTCTCCAGCAACTCCACCCGTATGGAAAGTGCGCATGGTAAGCTGGGTTCCGGGTTCACCGATTGACTGTGCAGCAATAATTCCGACAGCCTCACCAATTTCCACCTGTTTCCCCAAAGCCAGGTTGCGTCCATAACATTTTTTACATACGCCATGTCTGGTACGGCACTTGAGAACCGAACGAATCACAACTTCATCAATGCCGGCCTCGATAATTTTTGCTGCCTTGTCCTCATCAATCATTTCATTACGGCGAACAATCACTTCGCCTGTTTCCGGATGGCGCACGGTTTGAAAGCAGGTTCTTCCGACAATACGGTCATAAAGTTCTTCAATTACTTCATTACCCTCGGCTAGCCTGGTAACCTTGATCCCTTTGTCCGTTCCGCAATCCTCTTCGCGCACAATAACATCCTGGGCAACATCAACCAAACGGCGGGTCAAATAACCGGAGTCCGCTGTTCTGAGTGCCGTATCAGCCAAACCTTTCCGGGCTCCGTGGGTTGAAATGAAATACTCCAGTACGGTCAGACCTTCGCGGAAGTTGGTCCGAATCGGCTGCTCAATAATTTTCCCGGCAGGGTTGGCCATCAAGCCGCGCATCCCGGCCAATTGCGTGATTTGCGATACATTCCCCCGAGCACCGGAGTTGGCCATCATATAGATTGGATTATACTCACCCATATTTTTCATCAGCACTTCCGTAATCTGATCCTTGGCCTTGCTCCAGATGGAGATGACACGCTCATATCGCTCATCATCGGTAATCAAACCGCGCCGGTACTGTTTCATTACTTTTTGGACATCTTCATCCGCCTTGGCCAGAATCTCCTGCTTTTCTTCCGGAACGGAAACATCCGATACGGAGATCGTAATCCCGGCTTTGGTGGAATACTTGTATCCGAGCGCCTTGATTTTATCCAGGATCTCTGAAGTGACAGTAGTGCCAAACCGGCGGAAACACTCCGCAATAATTGCACCCAGATTTCCTTTTTTCAACGCACTTGGATTTTCAACTTTTTTAACGAACTCTTTGATATTGATACCTTTTTCAAAAATGAAATACTTGTCCGGAGTCCGTTGGAAATTGGATTTCCCTGGTTCGTTGATATATGGGAATTCCTGCGGGAAGATTTCATTAAAGATCAGTTTCCCGACTGTGGTAACCAGCAAAGCATTCTGCTGCTCTTCTGTAAAAGAAGTTTTGTTGACATTTTTGGCAGGAATAACAATCTTGGAATGCAGGGTAATGTAACCTTGCTGATAGGCATTGATTGCTTCGGCAATCGAGTAATAGACGCTGCCTTCTCCGATTTCGCTATCCTTTTGTATTGTCAGATAGTAAGAGCCCAGCACCATATCCTGTGATGGGGTTACTACCGGCTTGCCGTCTTTCGGGTTCAAGATGTTTTGTGCCGCCAACATCAGCAAGCGGGCTTCCGCTTGTGCTTCAGCCGACAAGGGCACGTGAACAGCCATTTGGTCTCCGTCAAAGTCAGCATTATATGCTGTACAGACCAACGGATGCAACCGGATAGCCCGTCCTTCAACCAGGACCGGTTCAAACGCCTGAATTCCCAGACGGTGCAAGGTAGGCGCCCGGTTCAACAGTACCGGGTGTTCCTTGATTACTTCTTCCAGGACATCCCATACTTCCGGGTGAACACGTTCCACTTTCCGTTTGGCGCTTTTGATGTTATGGGCAAGTCCTTTGGCAACCAGCTCTTTCATGACAAATGGTTTAAACAGTTCCAATGCCATTTCCTTGGGCAAGCCGCATTGATACATTTTCAAATAGGGGCCCACAACGATAACAGAGCGTCCGGAATAGTCTACCCGTTTGCCAAGCAGATTTTGGCGAAAACGCCCTTGCTTCCCTTTCAGCATATGGGACAGGGATTTAAGGGGCCGATTTCCGGGGCCTGTTACGGGACGTCCACGGCGTCCGTTATCAATCAGGGCATCCACCGCTTCCTGCAACATCCGTTTTTCGTTTTGAACTATGATATCGGGAGCGCCCAAATCAAGCAATCTTTTTAACCGGTTGTTCCGGTTAATTACCCGGCGGTACAAATCATTCAGGTCAGATGTCGCAAACCGCCCGCCATCCAGCTGTACCATCGGTCTCAACTCCGGCGGGATAACCGGCAACACATCCAGAATCATCCACTCGGGCTTGTTTCCGGAAGAACGGAATGCCTCCAGTACCTCCAGGCGTTTGACTGCACGATTTCTCCTTTGCCCCTGCGCCGTCAGCAATTCCTCTTTCAGTGCTTCAACTTCCTTATCGAGATCAATTTCCGAGAGCAATCGCTTGATTGCTTCAGCACCCATCATCGCAGTAAAGGAATTGCCATATTTTTCACGGTAAGCGCGATATTCCTTTTCGGATAAAAGCTGCTTTTTCTCAAGCGGGGTGGATCCCGGTTCAACCACAACATAGGAAGCAAAATAAATGACTTCCTCCAGTGAACGCGGAGACATGTCCAGCACCAGACCCATCCGGCTGGGGATCCCCTTGAAATACCAGATATGCGAAACTGGTGCAGCCAGTTCAATGTGCCCCATGCGTTCGCGCCGTACTTTTGCACGTGTTACTTCAACCCCGCAACGGTCACAAACAACCCCTTTATAACGCACACGTTTATATTTACCGCAGTGGCATTCCCAGTCCTTGGTCGGCCCAAAGATTTTTTCACAAAACAGGCCTTCCTTTTCAGGTTTTAGCGTGCGGTAGTTGATTGTTTCAGGTTTTTTCACCTCACCACGAGACCAGGAACGGATTTTCTCAGGAGAGGCAAGACCAATTTTCATACATTCAAAATTATTCACATCGAGCATTGGGCGATTCCTCCCTCAGGATTCATCCCGTTGTACGTGAGGAGAGCGTTGGGCACGCTCTCCTGTAACGCACTACGATGAAGAGTTGGATCGAACTTTCTCCTCGTCAACTTGCAAATCAAATCCTAACTTCTCATTAGCCGGTTCATCTTCCTCATCCAGTTCGCGCATCTCAATTTCCTGCTCGTCTTCGGAAAGAATCTTGACATCCATTCCCAAGCTTTGCAGTTCCTTGATCAGAACCTTGAAGGATTCCGGGACACCTGGTTCCGGCACATTTTCGCCTTTTACAATGGCTTCATAAGTTTTGACACGGCCGACAACATCATCCGACTTGACCGTGAGAATTTCCTGCAAGGTATAGGCTGCACCATAAGCTTCAAGCGCCCAAACCTCCATCTCACCAAAACGTTGGCCTCCAAACTGGGCTTTTCCGCCAAGCGGCTGTTGCGTAACAAGTGAGTACGGCCCAGTCGAACGCGCATGGATTTTGTCATCAACCATGTGTGCCAGTTTAATCATGTACATAACGCCTACGGTGACCCGATTCTCAAATGGTTCACCGGTCCGTCCATCGTACAGAATCGTTTTGCCGTCAGGATTGAGTCCGGCCTCTTCCAGCGTATCAAAAACATCATTTTCTGTAGCGCCGTCAAATACCGGTGTTGCCATATGCAAGCCCAATGTTTTGGCTGCCATTCCAAGGTGAACTTCCAGAACCTGACCGATATTCATCCGAGATGGCACCCCAAGCGGATTTAAAACAACCTCGACAGGGGTACCGTCTGGCAAAAACGGCATATCTTCTTCCGGCATAATCCGGGCGATTACCCCTTTGTTTCCGTGGCGCCCTGCCATTTTGTCCCCTTCTGAAATCTTCCGTTTCTGGGCAATGTAGACACGAACCAGCTGGTTTACTCCAGGCGGCAATTCATCTCCGTTTTCCCTGGTAAACACTTTGACATCCACGACAATACCAGCTTCACCGTGAGGAACACGCAGCGAGGTGTCACGAACTTCACGGGCCTTCTCACCAAAAATGGCGTGCAGCAAGCGTTCCTCCGCAGTCAGTTCCGTCATTCCTTTAGGGGTAACTTTTCCAACCAGTATATCCCCCTGTTTGATCTCTGCTCCCACCCGAATAATTCCGCGTTCATCCAGGTTCTTCAGGGCGTCTTCCCCGACATTGGGAATATCACGTGTGATTTCTTCCGGTCCCAGCTTTGTATCTCGCGCTTCACATTCATGTTTTTCAAGATGAATGGAAGTATAAACATCTTCTTTAACCAGTTTTTCGCTCAACAAAATGGCATCTTCGTAGTTGTAACCTTCCCAGGTCATAAAGGCAACCACAACATTGCGTCCAAGAGCCAGTTCGCCTTCTTCCGTTGAAGGACCATCGGCCAGAATATCGCCTGCCTTGACCTTTTCCCCATGACGGCAGACCGGGCGCTGATTAATGCAGGTTCCCTGGTTTGAGCGAGCAAACTTCGTCAATTTGTATTTGTCAATATCGCCTTGCACAATCCGGCCGTTAACCTCTTCTTCGTGGCGTACCCAGACTTCGTCTGCTGTAACACGGACAACAGTTCCCGGCCGACGGGCACGAACCATTACTCCGGAATCACGGGCTGCAATGTGTTCCATGCCTGTCCCGACATACGGTGCTTCCGGCTGAAGCAGCGGGACAGCTTGCCGTTGCATGTTTGAACCCATCAATGCCCTGTTGGAGTCATCGTTTTCCAGAAATGGAATACAGGCGGTTGCTACAGATACAACCTGCTTTGGCGAAACATCCATATAATCGACCCAATCGCGAGGAACACTGATAATCTCATCTTTATAACGAACGGTTGTTGTTTCGTGGACAAACCTTCCATTTTCATCGAGAGGAGCATTCGCTTGTGCAACGTAATAATTGTCCTCCTCATCGGCTGTCAGGTAGTCGATCTGATCGGTTACCTGTCCCGTGTCAGGATCAACCCGGCGGTAAGGTGTTTCAATAAAGCCGTATTCATTTACCCGGGCAAATGTCGAAAGTGAGTTGATCAGCCCGATGTTTGGACCTTCAGGAGTTTCGATCGGACACATCCGACCATAGTGTGAGTGGTGAACATCACGCACTTCAAACGACGCACGCTCCCGGGTCAAACCACCAGGACCCAACGCCGACAAACGACGCTTATGTGTCAATTCGGCCAGAGGGTTGGTCTGATCCATAAATTGGGACAACTGGCTGCTGCCAAAAAATTCTTTAATCGCAGCAATAACCGGACGAATATTGATCAGGGCCTGCGGAGTAATTGCATTGGCATCCTGAATAGACATCCGTTCACGAACTACCCGCTCCATCCGGGACAGTCCAATCCGGAACTGGTTCTGCAACAATTCACCTACGGAACGGAGGCGGCGATTTCCAAGATGATCAATATCATCCGTGGAACCAACACCATGCAGCAGGTTGATGAAATAGTTGATGGAAGCCAGAATATCCGCAGGAGTAATATGTTTGATTGACTCATCAATTTCTCCGTTGGAAATAACCTTGATCACTTTTCCATCTTCCAAAGGTGAGAAAATATCAATGGATTGCAGCTGGATCTCACCGTCATCAGGCACTCCCCTGCGCACCTTGAAACTTTTGCGCCCGTAGGCATTTTCACCTGTCAAATAAGGCAGTAACTTGTCCAGCACCCGGCGTTCAAGCAGTTGTCCCGCTTCTGCCAGAATTTCTCCGGTTTCAATATTGACAATAGGCTCAGCCAATCTTTGATTGAGCAGTCGATTCTTGATATGAAGTTTTTTGTTAATTTTGTAGCGACCAACATTTGCCAGGTCATAACGTTTCGGATCGAAAAACCTTGCATACAATAAACTGCGGGCATTTTCCGCGGTTGGCGGCTCCCCGGGACGCAGCCGTTCATAAATCTCGATAAGCGCTTTTTCCGTATTTCCCGTATTGTCTTTATCCAGGGTATTGTGAATAAATTCATCTTCCCCCAGCAACTCAAGGATTTCGGCATCGCTGCTAAAACCGAGAGCACGCAAAAGAACGGTTACGGGAATTTTACGTGTGCGATCAATTCGAACGTAAATAACATCCTTTGCATCAGTCTCAAATTCCAGCCATGCTCCACGGTTAGGAATGACGGTTGCCGTATAAGTAGGCTTCCCGTTTTTGTCCACTTTCGTGTTATAATACACACTAGGTGAACGAACCAATTGGCTGACAATAACACGTTCTGCACCGTTAATGATAAAGGTGCCTGTTTCAGTCATGAGCGGGAAGTCACCCATAAACACTTCCTGCTCTTTCACTTCGCCCGTTTCCTTGTTGATCAAACGTACTTTCACACGCAAAGGTGCAGCATACGTCACCTGGTGATCCTTGGCTTCCTCAACCGTATATTTGGGTTCGCCCAAACTGTAATCAATAAACTCCAACACCAGGTTTCCTGTAAAATCCTCGATTGGTGAAATATCGCGAAACATTTCACGCAATCCTTCTTCCAAAAACCATTCATATGATTTTTGCTGAATTTCAATAAGGTTTGGCAATTCCAAAACCTCATTAATGCGAGCATAACTCCGACGTTGCCGACGACCACATGGGATCAATTTACCAGCCAAACAAACTCCCCCCTCGCACCCAGTCAAAGTCGCCCAATTTTATAGCGACAGGTCACAGTAAAAAAAGAAAATGAGTGAAATCAGAACCTCATTTTTTACCCAGAAGCAGTCTATTTACCTATTTTATCCAGTTGGAATAATTTATAAACCAACTGGTTTTACACAATTTATTCATTACTTACCCTTCAAGAGAAGCCACTTTCTGCAATTTATAACACTATCATAAGCAAAAAATAGTGTCAATCATTTCGTGACCAAATCACCCAGTATCCCTTTTTCCTTTCGATTACGTTCACAACAGAGAACAGTTGCTCCAATTCCTTTTTCGCCGAAACAGCTCCTTGTTGTTTGCGAATAACGATCCATAAAGATCCGCCGCTGTCCAGTGCATTCGACGCTTCTTCAAACAAGCGGTAAACCGTCTTTTTCCCCGCACGTATTGGAGGATTTAACAGGATATGGTCAAACTTTCTCCCCTCCAGTGCGGCAAAACGGTCACTAACCAAAATCTCCACCCGGTCTTCCACCTGATTTAACACAGCATTCTCTTTGGCCAACTGGACCGCGCGCTCATTGATGTCAACCATTGTCACCTTTACATGCGGAACGGTTTTTCCAATCGCAATACCTATCGCTCCATAGCCACAACCAAGATCCAATACACGGGACTCCGGCTCTATCTTTACCGTTTCAATCAGGAGTCGGCTGCCAAAGTCTATCCCCCGTTTTGAAAAAACGCCAGCATCCGTATAAAAGGTAAATGAGCGTCCCAAAAGGACAGCCTGGATCTTGCGTTCTTCCCTTTGCACCTCTGGTTTGGCCGAAAAGTAATGATTTGACATAGACTCTGATCTCCTTTTATGGATGCTCTTCGGCATAAGGTATTTTGACCGCTTCTCTTTTCGTATCAATTGTGCGGGCATAAAAGAGAACCCGCCGACCGACGACGGCGGGTTGGCCAGATCCGAATTACTTGACTTCTACAGATGCACCGGCTTCTTCAAGTTGTTCTTTAATTTTATCCGCTTCTTCTTTGGAAACCCCTTCTTTTACCGGAGACGGAGCATTATCTACAAGTGCTTTGGCATCTTTCAGACCAAGCCCGGTAATAGCGCGGACAGCTTTGATAACATTGATTTTGGAGGAACCGGCACTGGCCAGGATTACATCAAATTCTGTTTTTTCTTCAGCAGCTTCTCCGCCTGCTGCTCCACCTGCTACTGCAACCGGCGCAGCAGCTGTTACACCAAACTCTTCTTCAATTGCTTTTACGAGTTCGTTCAGTTCAAGAACGCTCATTCCCTTAATCGCTTCAATAATTTGTTCTTTTGACATATAGGAAACCTCCCTATGTTCATATTAAATTTATTTCGTTATTAAGCCTCCGCTGCTTCGCCTGCTTCACCGTCTTTGTCAGCAACAGCTTTGACAGCCAGTGCAAAATTGCGCACAGGCGCTTGCAACACGCTGAGAAGCATGGAGAGCAATCCTTCATAAGATGGCAATTCGGCAAGCTCTTTGATCTGGTCAACAGCAACAGCTTTTCCTTCTACCATCCCGCCTTTGATTTCCAGCTCTTTATTCTGTTTGGCAAAGCCATGAATAATTTTTGCTGGAGCTACAACATCTTCATAGCTGAATGCAACAGCGGTCGGTCCGGTTAAATGCTCGTTCAATTCACTCATGCCGGCTTTTTCAGCAGCACGCCGGGTCAGTGTATTTTTGAGCACCTGGAACTCCACATTGGCTTCGCGCAGCTGCTTGCGAAGTTCATTCATCTGTTTAACATTCAAACCGCGATAATCAGCTATAATGGTGCTTTTGCTTTTCTCAAGTTTTTCAGCGATCTCTGTTACGATTTGTTTTTTCTTTTCAATCGCTTTGGACACGCGGCACACCTCCTCGCCAGGAGTTTTTGGAAAATAGAAAAAGCCCCCGTAGACAGGCGAAGGCTTTTGTTACCTATATGGATTTTGCACATAACAATCCATACGTGAAAACCTACCTCGGCAGGACATTAAGCCAAACCAGGCACCTGCTGTCTACGGCAAAAGCTATATCCCATTTTTAACAATCAACATTGTAAACTGATTCAGGCAGACATTGCAAGCTTTTTCTTGCCTGCAACCGTCAAAAGACTCGTTCCGTTCCTGAAAACCTCCAGAATGGCAACAGGTTGAACGATTCCGGATTTCAAGGACGAATTATATCAAAAAAGCAATTCCGGAGCAAACCTTTAGCTCTCTCTCTGGTCACCCTGTTTCACAGGTTGAAATCAACGGGCAGTTAACCGTTGGGAGTTCACGGAGACTCCGGGTCCCATTGTTGAAGAAACCGTTACGCTTTTCATGTAGGTTCCCTTGGCTGCAGCCGGTTTGGCCTTTAACAATGTATCAGCCAGCGCTTGCAGGTTTTCCAGAAGCTGATCGGTCGAAAAAGATACTTTTCCGATTGCAGCGTGAATATTTCCCGCTTTGTCAGCACGGTACTCAATTTTACCAGCCTTGATTTCTTTTACTGCTTTTTCCACTTCAAACGTAACCGTACCTGTTTTCGGGTTAGGCATCATGCCTTTAGGACCCAGTATGCGTCCCAAACGGCCTACTTGTCCCATCATGTCAGGGGTTGCAACTACCACATCAAAGTCAAGCCAACCCTGGCTCACTTTGTTGATAGTCTCTTCATCTCCGACATAATCTGCTCCGGCCGCCTCTGCTTCCTTGGCCTTTTCCCCTTTTGCAAAAACAAGAACACGTTTCGTTTTTCCCGTACCGTGCGGGAGCACGACAGCACCTCTAACTTGTTGATCTGCCTTTTTGGTATCAATTCCCAAACGGAATGCAGCTTCTACAGTTTCGTCAAATTTAGCAGTAGAAATCTCTTTAACGAGCTCCAATGCTTCCTGAGGCTCATAGAGCTTCTCACGATCCACTTTTTTTACTGCCTCAAGATATTTTTTACCATGTTTTGCCACGTTTATTTCCTCCCTTCGTGGTCGTAGCGGAAGATCCTCCCACAAGCCTGAAGCTGCTCGTGGCAGAGCAGCCTGGCTTCCAAACATCAATCTTCAATAGTGATTCCCATACTTCTTGCTGTGCCTTCCACCATACGCATGGCAGCTTCAACACTAGCCGCGTTGAGATCAGGCATTTTCATTTCAGCGATTTCACGCACTTTATCCCGTTTTATAGTCGCTACTTTATTCCGATTCGGTTCACCAGACCCCGATTCAATTCCTGCAGCTTTTTTCAACAGAACCGCAGCTGGAGGGGTTTTGGTGATAAAGGTGAAGGAACGATCTTCAAAGACCGTAATTTCAACCGGAATAATCAGTCCAGCCTGCTCAGCAGTACGGGCATTGAACTCTTTACAGAAACCCATGATATTCACACCGGCCTGACCGAGCGCCGGACCTACTGGCGGTGCCGGATTGGCTTTACCAGCGGGAATTTGCAGCTTGACCACTTTAATCACTTTTTTGGCCACGCTAAACAACCTCCTTCAAACATGTGGTTTTCTCGGGTATTACCCTCCCACGGAAAGGCAAGCTCCCTTTGTCACTCGGGCTTGCGCTCGCCCCAAAGACGGGGGTAACAAACAGTTATACTTTACCACACCCATAGTGGAAACAAAAGCTTTTATGTTCGCTAAATTTTTTCCACCTGACTGTATTCAAGTTCAACAGGTGTTTCCCGGCCAAACATATTGACCATTACTTTGATTTTTGAACGGCTGGCATCAATCTCGTCAATTTTTCCGACAAAATTAGCGAACGGTCCATCTTTTACTCTCACACTTTCGCCAACATAAAAATCAACAGTTACTTTAGACTCTTCTATACCCATCTGACGCAAAATTGCGTCAACCTCATCCGGCATAAGGGGAGTCGGTTTGGAGCCTGCTCCTGATGAACCCACAAAGCCTGTAACTCCAGGTGTGTTTCGCACGACGTACCACGAGTCATCGGTCATGATCATTTCTACCAACACATAACCCGGAAAGACCTTTCGCATAACCATTTTCTTTTTTCCGTCTTTATGTTCGACCTCTTCTTCCATTGGTACAAGAACTCGGAAAATTTTATCTTGCATATCCATGGACTGGACACGCTTTTCCAGGTTGGTTTTCACCTTGTTCTCGTAGCCAGAATACGTGTGAACCACATACCAATTCTTTTCCATGCTCACCAGGGTCTTAACCCTGTCCCCCCTTAAAAAAATGACTGCTATTTGGTAATAAGTCTTACAAGTTGATAAATCCCGGCATCAATCAGAAAGAAAAAGAGAGCAAGCAAAAATACAATCAACAACACCACGGACGTATAGTTAACCATTTCCTGCCGATTCGGCCAGCGCACTTTTTTCAGTTCCTGCACACTGCCGCGGAAAAAGCCGGTTGTTCCCTTTATGCTTCTCCGTATGCCTCGTCCGAAGTTTGCGAGAAAAGCAACCATGCTGTCACCCCCACCTCATATCAAGCGGCTAAACCCAAATTACTTGGTTTCACGATGGATTTGATGCGCATTGCAACGCGGACAGTACTTTCGCAGTTCCATGCGGTCCGGATGCTTTCTTTTGTTTTTGGTCAATGTATAGTTACGCGAACGACATACCGTACAAGCCAATGTAATATTAACCCGCATTTCCGACACCTCCCCGACTGAAATCGCCGTTCAAACTCATATGACAATAGAAAATACCCAAACTACATTATCACACAGACCTTTAACTGTCAATGCAAAAGCACTTTTTGAAAACATTATTGACAAAAAATATGCTTCTCAACATTCGGATTGCTGAAAAACAGAAGCAATGACTGCCACGTGTGAAACAAATCCGGTTCCATAAAGTGAAGATAATTTCGCCTGGTTTGTCAAAATAAAAATGTGATTAATACCTTAAGTAATGATAAAACAGTTTCTCATCTTCTTTTTTCCCTTTCACCTTCAAAGGTCCCACTTTTTCATACTTGGCCGATGATGCTACCTGAGATTTGCGATCCAACAAACGGAATCTGGCTTCTATTTGTTTTTTTCTTAATGGTGCAATAATCAACGAATCGTCATAAGTGCCTAACACAACCCATTTTTCTTCATTTGTCTGTTTTACAGTGTAGAAATGGGTTTTTTGTTGAGCCGCATAGAATCCATATTTGTAGGCAAAAAAGAACATAATCAGCGACAGGAGAACAATCATCAGAAGCATTCGAACAGTAGCGGGAAAATAGCGGTAGAACTCGAGCGGATCTCTCAGTGCTCTTAAATATTGAATATACCATTCTTTATATTGACGCCAACGTAATTTCCAGGATTTTGGAGGCAATTGATATGAATTGAAAAACGACTTTCTTTTGATGATGCAATTCAATTTGATGAATATCCTGTAAAAAAAGTGCACAACGGCCAAGCAACCAGGTAATATAATAAATTCCAAAAGAAAGACGAAGAATACATAGATGATGTATTGATCTTCACCAACCAGTTTAAACATACTTGCGATACTATACAGAATTAAATATCGCCAGGCAGTAGTTATTATTTCTTCAAGCATTTTTATTTTGTTCTTTCGATCATTATCTTCAAACAGACGGGGTTGGCTCATCGATTTGAGTAAACCATCCTTAATACTGCCGGACCAGATTGTCGCAATGATAGCGATCATAAACATGGGGATCATGATACTGCCTCCAATATAATATTCCAAGGTGAATTCCGAGTAGTAGAGAGGAATATTAAAGTATGATTTATAGGTAGTATCGATAAAAAAACTGATCACGTAGAGGAGAAGAGTAAAATATGAAACGACTATAGCATCTCCTAGTGTGAAATTAAAGGAGATTTTCCGGTCTTGTTCATCTTTGTATTCCATAAGATCATCCCTCCGATTTCAACAACTTATCGTTTCATTTTAATAATAAAATACTATTCGTATTTGAATATACAAAAATTTTAAACTTTACTTAAATCAACTGTGTCCAGAGTAATTTCAACATACAAACCATCGAATGAAGCTGTTTTGCCCCTGCTTTCCTTGTCATTGGAAAAATCAGACAAGCTTTTTGTACTTATATTCCCTTTTTGGGTGGCTGACGCCGGGCTGAAAATGAGCAGATCAGGACGGGGACAGGAGGAGGTGGTTTTTTCATAATCTGGATATTTCTTTTTTGTCCACAGTTTGTGAACATTTCGTTAAAAAAACGTCAATTCGTCCGGTTTTTTAATACAATTTTTTATGATAAAAAGGAATATGATGATTTTTGTCGAAATAAAGGATATGCAAAAGAACAGGTATATGCTACCTGTTCTTTTGCCAACATGAATCCATTATGATATCCTTTGTATTAAAGAGAGATTTCACGAACTTCGAGATATCTCTCTAATTTTCGCTTTACCCTCTGCAGGGCATTGTCAATGGACTTGACGTGTCGATTCAAGTCGAGAGCGATTTCCTGATAGGAACGTCCATCCAGATAAAGCATCAGGACTTTTCGCTCCAGATCACTAAGGATTCTGGCTATTTTATCTTCAATATCATTATACTCTTCCTGGCTGATATAGATTTCTTCCGGGTTTGATAGACTCCCAGGGATTTTATCCAACAATGTACGATCTGTATCATCATCGTAAGCAGGCTTGTCCAATGATACATAAGAGTTTAGCGGAATGTGTTTTTGTCGAGTAGCCGTTTTTATCGCTGTGATGATTTGGCGTGTGATGCATAATTCAGCAAATGCTTTAAAAGAAGCCAGCTTGTCCCCTTTAAAATCTCGAATCGCCTTAAATAGTCCAATCATCCCCTCCTGCACGATATCTTCATGATCGGCACCGATGAGAAAATACGATCTAGCTTTTGCTCTGACAAAATTTTTGTACTTATTAATCAAGTATTCTAGCGCTTGGTGATCTCCAACGCGTACGCCATATACCAGCTCTTCGTCGGCTAGAATATTGTAGTCGACATCCTTGTCAAAAGAGACAAAGTCACTGGATTGAAGATTTACACTCACCGCTTTCCCTCCCGATCAAGTAGCCTGTAACCCTTGGTATTAACCCACAGTAACAGTAACGTTATTATATCCGAATAGAAACAAAAACGTCAAATTTTCACCTATTTTTTCCTTCTCCATTTTTCCAATATTTGTTTCAGATCGACGCTTAATCTTTCCTCCAACGTATTTCTCTGCCTTTCCTGCCTTCTTTTCCTCAATTTCCCACTCAATTTTTCTTTTGCAATCCGAATCTCCTCCAACAATTCCCTGGAAGAGATCCGATACGCTCCCTGCCCAAATACCATTTTTTGTTCCAGATAATCAGATGTTGCTACATATATGGAACGATGCGGGCTCTTGTATTTCTTGACAAAGCGCTCAATAAATTCATCAGCTGTTTCTTCCCGGCGAGTGTAATAGACAAATATTTTCTCTTCATCCGTTTTTGTTTGTGCTTCCGGTGTTGAATGCGCATCAAACACAAGATGAACCTGTCGTCCCGTGATTGCCTGGTACTCCGATAAATCACGAATCAGTTTCAAACGTTCCTCTTCGATCGAAACAGGATTCCAGCGTATTCCCAACCTTGCTCCAATCACGTTGTACCCATCTACCACCAGCCACTCATCCCGCTTAACCATAAGCCATCCGGCTGCGCAAAACTTCATACATGAGAATCCCTGCCGCAACCGATGCATTTAACGAGGTGACCTTCCCTTTCATCGGAAGTTTCACCAGAAAATCGCATTTCTTTTTCAAAAGGGAATGAATTCCGCTTCCCTCATTTCCGATCACCAGGGCAACCGGCATGGAATAATCCACTTCTGTATAACTCCTGTCCGCACTGCCATCACTTCCAACAAGCCAGATCCCCCGCTCTTTCAGTTCATCGGCAACCCGGTTCAGATTGGTTACCCGAACTACCGGCACATGTTGGGCCGCACCGGCTGAAGTTTTTGCAACCACAGAAGTAACTCCTGTTGCCCTTCGTTTGGGAATGACCACGCCATGTGCGCCCGCAGCATCTGCAGAACGCAGAATGGAGCCCAGATTATGGGGATCCTCAATTCCATCCAAAAGCAGAAAAAACGGATGTTCCTGTTTCTGTTCCGCCCGTTTGAACAAAGTGTCAAGTGATGCATACTTATACGGGGCAACCTGTGCAGCAACTCCCTGATGATTTTGTCCTTCCGTCAATTGGTCAATCCGGACGCGGGGCACCCATTGATAAGGTACTTTTTCCGCTTTTGCCAGCTCAACAATCTCCCGCACACTGTTTTTGCTGATATTTTCCGCCAACAGCACCTTTTCAACAGAGCGCTCTGACCGCAAGGCTTCCAAAACGGGATGTCTTCCATAGATCCAATCATTCATGTTCCCGATACTCCTTTTTCTCTACTATCTCAATTGCTGTCCTCATCAACTCATGCAATCGCTGTTCCTCTCCCTTTAAATAGAGATAGCCGATCAAAGCCTCCAATCCAGTGCTCTGCCTGTAATCAGATACTTTGGCATTTTTCGGGACACTCCCGGACTTGGCGTTGCGGCCGCGTTTGAGAATGTCCCTTTCTTCATCTGTCAAACCAACTTCCAGTGTACGGTATACATGAGCCTGGGCGAAGGCTGATACATATTTAATCGCCTCTTTTTGCAAATCCTGGGGACGGAAGACTCCACGGGCTATCAGATGATGTCGGATAAAAACCTCGTAGACAGCATCACCGATATAAGCCAACAGCAATGGATTATATTCCCGAGGAGATTTAGACGGCGAATCCAGCATTCCAAAGATATTGTCGCTCATTTTCTCCTCCACCTGACTCCCTGTGGAGTATCTTCCAAAATAATCCCTTGAGCCATCAACTGGTCACGAATAGCATCTGCCTTTGCAAAATCGCGTGCTTTTCGCGCTTTTTGCCTTTCCTGAATCAATGCCTCAATTTCCTGTTCCAGCGTATCTTCCGTTTCGGTTTTCACAAGCCCCAAAACATCTTCCCCATGTTTTTTAAACCAATCCAGAATCAAGCGAAGCGTTTTCCTGGCAACAACAGGTCTGGCTACCGTTTCGTTAGCCAGTTTAACCGCTTCAAACAAGACACTGATTGCATTGGCTGTGTTAAAATCATCGTTCATTTCATCTTTGAACTGGTCCGTAAGCTGCGACAGCCTTTGTGCCACTTCTGCATCCACTTCCCCGGGCAAGGCAGTCTTCAAACGATGATTCAAGTTGTCTACAGCCGTTTGCATTCGTTCAATGCTTCCCTCAGCCTGTTTCATCACTTCTTCAGTGAAGGAAATCGGATGCCGGTAATGGGCCGACAGAAGGAAGTAACGAATGGCCGCGGGAGAATATTCCCGGCGCAAATCCACCACGCGTTTTACATTTCCCAGGGATTTGGACATTTTTTCGTCTCCCATATTAATATACCCGTTATGCAGCCAATAACGTACAAAAGTTTCTCCCGTCCACGCTTCACTTTGTGCAATTTCATTTTCATGGTGCGGGAAGCACAGATCAGCTCCGCCGGCATGAATGTCCAGTGTATCCCCAAGATATTTGCGGGCCATTACGGAACACTCAATATGCCATCCGGGCCTTCCTTTGCCCCACGGGGTTTCCCAACAGATTTCACCAGGCTTTGCCGCTTTCCACAAAGCAAAATCAAGCGGATGCTCTTTTTGCTCATTCACCTCAATCCGTGCCCCGGCCTTCAGTTCTTCAAGTGACTGGTGAGACAGTTTGCCGTAATCCTTTTTTCTGAGAGAGCGAAAGTAAATATCTCCATTTTTTTCATAGGCATATCCTTTCTCAATCAAAGCACTGATTGCCTCAATCATTTCCTGGATATGTTCGGTTGCGCGTGGATGAACATTGGCTTTTTTTACACCTAGTGCATCCATATCTTCAAAATAGGCCTGGATAAAACGATTGGATATTTCCGGCACCGGTTCCCCAGTTTCTTTGGAAGCGTTGATCAGTTTGTCATCAACATCCGTAAAATTTTGCACATAGGTTACCTTGTATCCTAGGTAAGTCAGATAGCGCCGTACCACATCAAAGAAAACAAACACACGGGCATTTCCAATGTGAATATAATTATAAACTGTCGGACCGCATACATACATGCGAACCTCATTGTTACGAACCCGCATTTCCTCCTTCGTTCTGGTTAGTGTATTGTAAAGCCTTATCGTCATCGCTTGCAATTCCTCCCTGGTCGGTTGTTTTTTCGGTCTCCAGTTTCTCTTCCATATTCTTCAGGTTTGTTTTCAGCATTTCCATTTGCTTGTTCAGTGACTCTATTTCCTCGTGCATTGAACGAAACATTTCCGCAATCGGGTCGGGCAGGTTAACCTGGTCCAGATCATCTTTCACCCGTATACCATCCTGAATAACTACCCGGCCCGGTACTCCAACTACAGTTGAATTGGGGGGAACATCTCTTAAAACAACAGAACCAGCCCCAATCTTGGCAAATCTTCCCACACGAATGGATCCCAAAATCTTGGCACCCGAGGCAATCATGACGTGATCCTCGATCGTAGGATGGCGCTTGCCTTTTTCTTTGCCGGTTCCTCCCAGAGTAACCCCTTGATAAATCGTGACATAGTCTCCAATCTCACATGTTTCGCCAATCACAACACCCATTCCGTGATCAATAAACACTCCTCGGCCTATTTTTGCCCCCGGGTGAATTTCGATACCCGTAAAAAAACGGTTCAACTGTGATATTATACGTGCGATCAACAGCAAACGTTTCTTGAAAAACCAGTGGGCCACCCGGTGTAACCACAATGCGTGCAGTCCGGAGTAAGTCAAAATAACCTCAAGTGTACTTCTGGAGGCCGGGTCGCGGTCAAATACAGCCTGTATATCGGCCTGCAGAGTTCTTTTGATCCCCTTTTTGCTGCTCCACAATGACATTTTTCAGTTTCCCCCTTTTTATCGAATTGAAAAATAAAAAAGTCTCTGCAGCAAATCGCTACAGAGACGGTATATCCGCGGTTCCACTCTGCTTGGGCCACAGGTGCCCCTCTTTCATCCGATAACGGCGGGATCCGGATCACTCCTACTCTGTCTTTCTGCATTTCGGAGGTCAGCTTATGGGTGCACTTCGGGTATTCAGAAACAGAGCTTTTCACCAGCCAGCTCCTCTCTGGAATTTCTTGAACACCTTACTCTCCCAATCATGGCTATTTGATATTATATTATCTATTTTGCCGGATGAGGTGAAGAATTGTCAATTGCTTCGCGCAATCGCTGCAATACCTTCTTCCGGCCAATCAATGCGAGTGATTCGCGAAGATCAGGGCCGTGGTCAGCGCCTGTTACTGCAGCACGAACCGGCATAAACAATTTTTTCCCTCTGTATCCTGTTTCTTTTTGTACCCGCTTGAACATCTGTTTAATCTCATCCGGGTCAAATGATTCCTGTTGTTCCACCTGCTTTGTGAATGCTGCCAGCACGGATGGTACATGTTCTTCCCGCAATATTTCCCTTGCCTGATCTGTATAATGGATATCTGTCCGGAAGAACAAATCCGTCAGGTCAACAATTTGCGCAACATATTCCAATTGCTCCTGATACAGGGCTATTAAACGGGTTACCCACTCTTTTTGCTGCTCGTCAAGCGGGGTTTGAATCCGGCCCGCTTTTTCCAGATAAGGAATGGCCAACTCCACTATCCGTTCCAATGGTGCCTTTTTGATGTATTGCCCGTTCATCCATTTCAGTTTGCCGGGATCAAACACAGCCGGGGCCTTGGATACCCGGTCAAGCGTAAAAACATCAATCAATTCCTGCTTGGAGAACATTTCTTCTTCCCCTTCCGGGGCCCAACCCAGCAAGGCAATAAAATTGATAATTGCTTCCGGTAAATATCCCAATTCTTTATATTGGTCAATGAATTGAATAATCGTTTCATCCCGTTTACTCATTTTCTTGCCTTCCGCATTTAAAATCAACGGAATATGAGCGAAAACAGGAGGTTTAAATCCAAGTGCTTCGTAAATCATGATTTGTTTGGGGGTATTTGACAGATGTTCTTCTCCCCGCAGAACATGGGTAATTTTCATTAATGCATCATCCACTACAACAGCAAAATTATAAGTTGGACGCCCGTCCGGGCGGCGAATGACAAAATCGCCAATCCCGTCGGAATCAAATTTTACCGTTCCGCGAATTTCATCTTCAATTACAATTGTTTTTCCTTCAGGCACACGAAAACGTACGCTGGGAACTCTTCCCTCCGCTTCAAATTGAGCCCGCTGTTCCGCTGTAAGATCGCGATCCCAACCGCTGTATTTCGGAACTTCTCCGCGTGCAATCTGCTCTTCACGCTCTTTTTCCCGTTCGGCTTGTGTGCTGTAACTCAGGTAAGCTTTCCCTTCCTGCAAAAGCTGTTCAATGTACCGATTGTAAATATCCATTCTTTCCAGGCAGCGGTAAGGCCCGTATGGCCCGCCAATATCAACACTTTCATCCCAGTTGATCCCGAGCCATTTCAACATGGCCATTTGTTTTTCATCGGCTCCCGGTATATTCCTCTCCGTATCGGTATCCTCAATGCGAACGATAAAATCTCCGCCATGGTGCCTTGCCTGCAAATAGCTGAAAAGCGCAGTCCTTGCTCCGCCAATATGTAAGTGACCTGTCGGACTTGGTGCATAACGTGTGCGAACCCTGTCCATTTCTATCTCTCCTTTATCGTTTCAAGTTAAACTTTTTTCACCAGACAAACTACGGCCATTGAGGCAATTCCTTCTTCTCTGCCGGTAAAACCAAGCCTCTCCGTGGTCGTTGCCTTGACATTGACCTGATTCGGTTCGGCTCCCAAAATCGCTGCAATTCTCTGTTCAATTTCCGGAATATAGGGAGCCAGCTTCGGTTTTTGTGCAATAATGGTTGCATCCAGGTTTCCTAAAGAATAATCTTTTTTTATTACTTGTTTCCATATCTCTGTTAATAATACTGCACTGTCTGCACCTTTAAACAATTCATCGGTGTCCGGAAAATGCTGCCCGATATCCCCCATCGCCATTGCACCCAAAATGGCATCCGTAATAGCATGTAACAATACATCTGCATCAGAATGACCGGACAAACCTTTGTGATAGGGAACTTCGATCCCGCCGATAATCAGTTTCCTGTTTTCGGCAAACTGATGCACATCAAATCCCTGTCCAATCCGAATCATTTCTTTCTTCTCCTCGTCTGGTAAATCGCTTCAGCCAAGTACAAATCATCCGGTGTTGTGAGTTTGATATTGGTGTACTCACCTTCAACAACTCTTACATCGATCCCCAATTCTTCCACCAGCATGGAATCATCTGTAGCCATGGTGTCCCGTTCCAAAAACTGCTCATGAGCAGAGAGCAGAATGTCCCGCCGAAATGCCTGGGGAGTCTGCACCGCCCATAAACGCTTGCGGTCCGGTGTCTCTTCAACAATCCCGGCTTCATTTACCATTTTTATTGTATCTTTTACAGGGACTGCCAATATTGCAGCACCATGCATGCGCGCCACATTTAACAAGCGAAGGATCACTTCACGACTTACAAAAGGACGAACGGCATCATGCACCATTACCCAGTCCGTCATCATTTGTTTTAAACCCAAATAAACACTTTCCTGTCGTTCTTTTCCCCCGGAAACAACACGACTTACTTTGTGCAACCCGGCTTCTTCAATCATTTTTTCTGTTCGTGCAATCTCTTCTTGCCGGGTGACCACAACAATCTCGTCTACTTCCGGCAATCCTTCAAACAATGCCAAAGTATGTATGATGATGGGCCGATCATGAAATTGCAGAAATTGCTTGCGTTCGCCCATTCCCATTCTTTTTCCTTGACCAGCGGCAGGAATGATAACACCAACGCTCAAACATCTGTCTCCTTTCGCTTTTTACACAAAATAATGCCCGTCCTTGGTTTTGAATATAAACCAATCACGGGCTTCAGGCAACGGCATTTTTGTTTTTTCCATAAAGGCGGACTGTTTTTACATTTACAGGGCTTTTTCCAGCAGTTTTGGCTTGGCAAAAATCATGCGGCCAGCCGAGGTTTGCAATACACTGGTTACCAATACATCAATCCGTTCTCCGATATAATCACGGCCGCCTTCAATGACGATCATGGTTCCGTCATCCAGGTATGCAACACCCTGATTATGTTCTTTTCCGTCCTTGATAACCTGAACATTAATCTCTTCGCCCGGCAAAACAACAGGTTTGACGGCATTGGCCAAATCATTGATGTTCAAGACGCTGACTCCTTGCAATTCGCACACCTTGTTCAGGTTAAAGTCATTTGTCACAACCTTGCCTGAAAGAACCTTGGCAAGCTTCACAAGTTTGCTGTCAACTTCCTGAACCTCTTCAAAGTCCCCTTCATAAATGAGCACGTTCACATCCAGCTCTTTCTGGATTTTATTAAGAATATCCAACCCGCGCCGTCCCCGATTCCGCTTCAAAACATCCGAAGAGTCAGCAATATGCTGAAGCTCCTCCAGTACAAAGCTGGGGATGACAAGGGTTCCTTCCAGAAATCCCGTGCGACAAATATCGGCAATACGCCCATCAATAATTACACTAGTATCCAAAATCTTATGCTCAACATAAGGTTTCTCTTCTTTTTTCAACTTGTTTTCCTTGTTTTGGCGTCCAAGTGTAAAAATAGAGATCAGTTCATCCCGTTTTTTGTATCCCACTCTGAATCCAAGGTAACCAAGCAAACCGGAAAAAATAAAAGGCAGAACTCGATTCACGCCAGGGATCGGCAACTGAGCCAGCGGTTGCTGGATCAAAAAGGCAACGATCAAGCCGAAAATCAAGCCGAGAGCCCCAAAGAGTCCATCCGCAGCAGGTATTTTTACCAGACGCTCTTCACTCCAGCGAATCCATTTCACCACATTATTGGATAACCAGAAAGTTGTAACAAACATGATGATGGCTCCTAGTACAGCACCAATATAATGCGGCCCAGGAACTTCGCCAAAATTCAGAGGAGATTCCTGAAGCAACCCGAAAAATTTGGGACCAAAGTAATAACCGGCGGATGCTCCGACCAAGGTGAAAGCTAATTCAACAAAACGTTTCAGCACGGGGCTTCACCTCCTCCCAAAACTCTACTAGTAATCATTATAGACATTTTGTCAAAATGAAAACCCGAAATCTGAAATTTTTCTTATGACCTTTTTGTAACAAAAAGATAGTATTAATTGATTAGTTCTTTTTTAGAAAAATTCCTTCAATCAACCCCAGCGCCTCGTCCTCGTCCATATCTCCAGCCAGTACCAATTCGCTGACAAGGATCCGCCTGGCATTATCCAACATTTTCCTCTCTCCGGTGGATAAACCTTTTTCTTCATCACGAAGCATCAAAGAGCATACCACTTCTGCTACCTCATAGATGTCTCCGCTCTTGATTTTGTCCATATTGGCACGATAGCGGCGGTTCCAGTTAAGTGTATCATGATTCTCTCTCTGTTCCATCTGCTTCAGCACTTTATTAATTGTCATTTCATCCACTACTTCGCGCAACCCTATAACATCCACATTGTTCAGGGGAACCATCACTTTCATATTTCCTATGGGCATCCGCATTACATAGTACTTCTGCCGTTCTCCCAATATTTCCTTCTCTTCAATTGATTCAATTACGCCTGCACCATGCATCGGATATACCACTTTATCGCCAACATTGAACAAACGATCCACCTCCAGAGGCAATATCTGTTTCCAAGATATCACAAAAGCAAGGATCAGTCAATGAAAATGAATATATTAGCATATTATGCAGCAAATAGTCAATCCCTTTTCTTAAAATATGCAAACAATAAAGTCGAAAAATTGACACTACAATTCTGAACCCTTTATAATAAATTTAAAGTTGAAGTCTGAAGAAGCCGCCTGCCGTCATACAATGAATGATTTTATGAAAACCAACCGAAAGGTCTTTCATAAATCCCGCTTTTATCAAGGTTTGTCCAGTTGTCTCCATTCTGAATTATAGAGGTGAAAGGTATGAGTGAAGATTATCTTCATTCCTTTCAGGATCAAGTAGATGATCTGTTGCTTCGGCATCGCAGTTTTTTAGATGTCACATCAAAATACCAGGAGTCAAGTTCCCGGGTAAACCGTGCTTTGATCAAGGCCGTGACTGAATGTGGCTGTATACGAATCAAGGCAGACAAACAGTCCTACCCAAAAAATGCTCCCCGTGAAGAATGGAAAGATTATTTCAAAACACACTTGTCTGGACAATTATGCGACCATTGCCAGGATATTGTTAAAGCAGAGATGGGGAAAAATCTGTTTTATCTCACCGCTTTATGCAATTTGCTGCAAATCTCTTTAACGGATGTGATTCAACAGGAGTCCAAACATTTATCCACTTTGGGTGTGTTTAACCTGCGCTGACATGTAGAAAAAACAACCCTGAAACCCAGGGTTGTTTTTTCTATTTCCACTCTTCCACTGCTTTTTCGCTTTCTTCCTCCCGTTTCAGGTCAAACGCCTTCTTCACTCCATACAAAGCATACAAAACCAGGGGAATAAACAGCACCTTGGGTAATTCCTGCGGATACTTCAAGGCTGAAAAAGCAATTGCAATCAGAAAAAGAGGAGCCACCCAAATTGCAGACTTGGGAATGCCAACTTTTTTAAAGGTTGGATACTTGATCTGGCTGACCATCAGAAAAGAGAGAAACAACATGGCTGCCACCAAAATATAAGTACTCGGCACATGCTTGTTATACAGAGCCATTGTCGCCAGGATTCCACCCGCCGCCGTAATCGGCAACCCGATAAAATATCCCGGAACCCCGGGATGAACATTGAACCGGGCTAACCGCAAAGCACCACAAATCGGGAAAATAGCCGTAACCAGCCAGCCTCCGATACCCATATGCTGGAAGGTGGAGATATACATAATAACTGCAGGAGCAACACCAAAAGTAATTACATCAGATAATGAGTCCAACTCTTTCCCAAAATCGCTTTGCGTATTCAACATACGGGCGACCCGGCCGTCAAGTCCATCCAGAAGCATACCCAGAATTACCATGATAGCAGCATATTCCCATGAATTTTGAAATGCCAGGATAATCGCTATAATACCAAGAAACAAGTTCCCAATTGTAAAACAACTGGGCAATACTTTGGCAAACATATAGGGAACCTCCTAAATTTGATATACCAGAACGGATTCCTTCTTTCTCCGCCAATGCTATATTCCTTAAAAATTTTAAGATATGTTTTTTTCTTAGTCTAGGTGATTTAAATATGCCTGTCAATAAATACTTGTTCCTGCACCCGCTTCAAACCGTCCTTGATCATTTTGGCACGTACATTTCCAATCCCTTCTACATCGTCCAGTTCATCAGTGGTTGCAATCATGATTCGCGATAAATTTTCAAATCGTTCCACCAGTTTCTGAATCACCGCCCCCGGGAGCCGGGGAATTTTGTAAAGAATGCGATAACCCCTCGGTATTACTGCTTCTTCCTGAATATCTACCGAAGCAGGATACCCCAAAAGGCGGATCAGATTGGAATGTTTAAGCAGATCATCTGCAGACAATTTCTGAAGTTCCTGAAAAACAACGCTTGGAGAGACACCAGGATCTGTACAATAATCCTTGATCAGAAGCTCCGCCTCTTTTTCCGTATCAGAGACCAATTCATCCAGTTGCATACTTATCAACCGACCCTCTGTGCCCAGCTCATGGATATACCTTTCTATTTCCCGCTTGATTCGCAGAACCATTTCCACACGTTGCAATACCAGGGCAACTTCACTTAATGTAACCAATTCCTCAAATTCCAGAGCGGTCAGGTTGGTTGTTGTCTGATCGAGTACAGATTTGTACTTCTCCAGTGTCTGAACTGCCTGATTTGCTTTTGTCAGGATCACGCCAATATCTTTCAGCGCATAACGGAAATTGCCTTTATACAAAGTAATAATATTTCTCCGCTGGGAAATGGAAACGACAAGCTTCCCGGTTTGTCTTGCCGTTCGCTGTGCCGTACGATGCCGAATACCGGTTTCTGTGGAAGGGATCGAGGAATCAGGAACCAATTGGGCATTGGCATAAAGGATTTTTTTTCTGTCATTGCTGAGAATAATCGCTCCGTCCATTTTCGCCAATTCATACAAATGTGCGGGAGTAAACGGGCAATCAATGTAAAAACCGCCATCGACGATTTCACGGACCCCCTCATCAAACCCGATTACAATTAATGCCCCTGTTTTGGCACCTACTACATTGTCCAGTCCTTCCCGCAAAGGCGTACCTGGAGCGATCATTTGTATAATATTGCTGTTATCGTGATCGTTAAGGCCTTCGTCTCTCACTCACTACCCTCCCAACGCAACATCTAGAACTTCTTCCAACGATTTGACTCCAACCAGGTTTATCTCCTCAGGGGGAGTCCATCCTTTACAATTCTTTTCTGGAAGTATAATACGCCTGAAACCCATATGATGTGCCTCGGCAACCCGCTGTTCAATCCGGGAAACCCCCCGTACTTCTCCTGTAAGCCCTACTTCCCCGATAAAGAGATCCAGTGGGGAGGTGGCCAAATCCCTGAAACTGGAGGCCAGGCTTACAGCAACACTTAAATCGACTGCCGGTTCGTCAATACGGACGCCGCCGACGACATTGATATACGCATCGTAATTTTGCAGAAAGAGTCCCAATCTTTTCTCCAGAACGGCCATGATCATTGTCATTCGGTTGTGGTCAATCCCTGTTGCCATACGTTTTGGTGTAGCAAAACTGGTTGGCGCCACCAGTGCCTGCAGCTCGACCAGAACAGGGCGGGTACCTTCCATACTTGCCGTTACCGCCGTGCCTGGCACTCCAACAGGACGTCCCGACAAAAACAGTTCGGATGGATTATCTACCTCGACCAATCCTTCCTCCTTCATTTCAAAAACACCGATTTCATTCGTGGAGCCAAAACGATTTTTTACAGAACGCAAAACACGGTACGTATGGTGCCGCTCTCCCTCAAAATACAAGACGCAATCCACCATATGCTCAAGCATCCGCGGCCCGGCAAGCGCGCCTGATTTTGTTACATGACCCACAATCATGATGGCTACATTCCGCTGTTTGGCCCAACGCATCAATTGGCCGGTACATTCCCGCACCTGGGCAACACTTCCCGGAGCAGAACCGATGTCGGGATGAAACATGGTTTGAATTGAATCAATTACCATCACTCCGGGTTTGGCTTCTTCCATCAACAATTCGACTGCTGTCAGATCTGTTTCCGATACTACCATCAGGTTGTGACTCAGTGCTTCCAGCCGATCAGCCCGCAACCGGATCTGTTGGGCAGACTCTTCTCCCGATACATATAAAACAGACTGTCCCCGCTTCGCCAACTCATGGGTTGCTTGCAACAACAATGTAGACTTCCCGATTCCGGGATCCCCGCCTACCAGTATAAAAGAACCTGGTACCAAGCCCCCACCCAGCACACGGTTCAATTCCCTGATCCCGGTATCTGAACGCGGTTGTTCCAGCTTCTCCACCTGCGTAATCGGAGTCGCTTTTTCCCGCTTTTGTTTTCTTGCTATTCCTGTACCGGGAATTGTTGTACAGCCAAGTTCCTCAACCATGGTATTCCATTTTTGGCATCCGGGGCACCGTCCCATCCATTTGGGAGATTCATATCCGCACTCCTGGCACACAAACTTTGTTTTCTTCTTAGCCACGGCTTGTCCCCTACTTGTTAAAATCAAATTTCCTTCAATCATTATAGCAAAACAGCAAATCTGCCAACAAAATTTTCTTACGGCAATTTTTCGGGAACTCCACTCTCTATTAAGGAATTTTTTTCCTTTTTTAACAATATTTAACCTGATCTTTTAAAATCAGGAAAGCACCCAGCCGGAATAAACAGCTGGGTGCTATCAACATTATTGTGTCGCAGATCTGGCATCTTCTTTTTCTACCAGCAATTTGCCGTTTCTTACGTCAATGATGACAGAGTCTCCCCGGGTAATATTACCGCGCAAGAGTTCCTCCGACAGCCGGTCTTCAATATTTTTCTGAATAGCCCGGCGCAATGGACGGGCTCCATAGCTTGGATCAAATCCTTCTTTTGCAAGGTGCTTTTTGGCTTCATCTGTCAACTTGAAGTCAATCCCCTGTTCACTCAGGCGTTTACGCAAATCATTTACCATCAGCGATACAATTTCCTGCAAGTCTTCCTCTTTCAGCGAATGGAACACAATTACATCGTCGATCCGATTGAGAAACTCCGGCCGGAACGTTTTCTTCAGTTCATCCATCACATTTTGCTTCATATTTTCATAGTCATTTTCTGCCTGATTTTCTCCGACAGAGAAACCGAGACGTGAGGTTTTCTTGATTGTTGAAGCCCCTACATTGGATGTCATGATGATGATCGTGTTGCGGAAATCAACAACCCGCCCTTTACCGTCAGTCAGGCGACCGTCTTCCAATACTTGCAACAGGATGTTGAATACTTCCGGGTGTGCTTTCTCAATTTCATCAAAAAGAACCACCGAATAAGGTTTGCGGCGCACTTTTTCGGTCAATTGTCCGCCTTCCTCATAACCGACATATCCTGGCGGCGAACCGACAAGCCGGCTGGTTGCATGTTTCTCCATATATTCAGACATGTCAATCCGAATCATTGCATCTTCATCGCCAAACATGGCTTCTGCCAACGCCCGCGCCAGTTCCGTTTTCCCGACCCCTGTCGGTCCCAGGAAAATGAAAGAACCGATTGGTCTTTTTGGATCTTTAAGGCCGGCTCGCGCCCTGCGAATGGCCCGGGAAACAGAACGAACAGCTTCATTTTGCCCAATTACCCGGTTATGCAGGATGGACTCCATATTCAGCAAGCGTTCCGATTCTTCCTGAGCCAGTTTTTTGACCGGAATTCCCGTCCAGTTGGATACAACATCCGCAATATCTTCGGCAGTAACTTCCGAATCTGTTTTTCCCTGATCATGTTTCCATGAATTTCGGTTAATCTCGATTTCCTCACGCAACTTCTGCTCTGAATCCCTGAGTGAAGCCGCTTTTTCAAACTCCTGACTTTGTACGGCGGCATCTTTTTCTTTTTTTATTTCTTCCAGTTTTTGCTCCAGTTTTTTCAGTTCAGGCGGAACCATATAAGATTTCAACCGCACTTTTGATGCAGCTTCATCGATCAGGTCAATGGCTTTGTCCGGCAAATACCGGTCGGTAATATACCGGTCGGACAATTTTACGGCCTGCTCAATTGCCTCATCGGTAATTTTTACCCGGTGGTGCGCCTCATACCGGTCTCTTAAGCCTTCAAGAATCTGAATGGCTTCTTCCTTGCTCGGTTCATCAACCAGAATAGGCTGGAAGCGGCGTTCCAGGGCGGCATCTTTCTCAATATATTTCCGGTACTCATCCAGGGTAGTAGCGCCGATGCACTGCAATTCTCCCCGGGAAAGCGCAGGCTTCAGAATGTTGGAAGCATCAATTGCTCCTTCGGCACCGCCGGCACCGATCAATGTATGCAACTCATCAATAAAGAGAATGATATTCCCCGCCTGGCGGATCTCATCCATGATTTTTTTCAGCCGGTCTTCAAATTCACCGCGATATTTCGTTCCGGCAACCACTGTTCCCATATCAAGGGTCATTACCCGTTTTCCGCGCAATGTCTCAGGGATTTCGCCATCAACAATATGCTGGGCCAGTCCTTCAGCCACTGCTGTTTTCCCGACACCCGGCTCACCGATCAGAACCGGATTGTTTTTTGTACGGCGCGACAACACCTGAATAACACGTTCGATCTCTTTACTGCGCCCGATTACCGGATCCAGTTTTCCATCATGGGCAGCTGCTGTCAGATCACGAGCCAATCCGTCAAGTGTCGGGGTATTGACATGATTATGCGTGCCGGAATGGGGAGAAAGCGATTCGTTGCTTCCAAGCAGTTGCAGTACTTGCTGACGCGCCTTGTTCAGACTGATGTCCAGATTGTTGAGCACCCGTGCAGCCACACCCTCGCCTTCGCGAATCAGTCCGAGCAAGATATGTTCTGTGCCAACATAGGTGTGTCCAAGCTTGCGGGCTTCATCCATCGAAAGTTCGATTACCTTTTTGGCGCGGGGAGTATAGGCAATATTAGCCGGCAATCCTTGACCACGTCCAATCAGGTTCTCCACTTCTTTCTGGATTTTTTCCATGCCAAGGCCGAGGGCAATCAGAGCTTTGGCAGCAATTCCTTCTCCTTCGCGAACAAGTCCGAGCAGAATATGTTCCGTACCAATATTGGCATGCCCGAGGCGAACCGCCTCTTCCTGGGCAAGAACCAGCACTTTCTGTGCTCTCTCGGTAAATCGGCCAAACATCATAATGCATACACCTCGCTTTGTTAAACTGAATATCAGTCAGTTTTGTTTTCCAATGCCAGGCGTTCACGAATCAGACGGGCCCGGCGAATATCCCGTTGTTCCGCATTCAACCGCTGTCCGGCATATTGCTGCAAAAAAGCAGGCTGTGTCATTACCATAAGTTCATTCATCACATTTGCCGAAACACCATGAATCAGCCCCAGATCAATTCCCAGGCGAACATCGGACAGACGGTTCATCGCCTCTTTGGAATCAATAATACGGGAATGGGCCAAAATTCCGTAAGAACGATGAACCCGGTCTTCCAACTGAATCATGGATACTTCCTGGAGTCGTGTTCTGGCTCTATGCTCATGTTCGATTATTTGCCGTACAACTCCTTGCAAATTTTGCAAAATCTCTTTTTCGGTCAGTCCCATTGTTACCTGATTGGATACCTGGTACAGTTGGCCCAGGGTCTCAGATCCTTCTCCGTAAATACCGCGAACAGCAAGGCCTACCTGGGTAATGGCCGGCAACAGCCGGTTCAGTTGCTGGGTCATGGCCAGCGCCGGCAGATGAACCATTGCTGACGCGCGAATTCCTGTTCCGACATTGGTCGGGCAACTGGTTAAATATCCGTATTGCTGTTCATCAAACGCAAACGTGAGACGGCTTTCCAGCCAGTCATCAATCTGATCCGCCAGTTCCCAGGCATTCTTGAGCTGCAATCCCGGGAAAAGGACTTGAATACGTATATGATCTTCTTCATTGATCATAATGCTGACTGATTCATCATTGCTCAGCAGAACGGCTCCATAACGTGATTCTTCAGCCAACATCGGACTGATCAAATGTTTTTCAACCAGCACTCTTTTTTCCAGTTCAGACAAGTCTTTCATCCGGATCAGTTGGGCGCCATTTAAAAAGGAATACTTCCCCTGATCCTGTTTATACGCCTGTTCTACCTGTTTTACCACTTCTTCCGCCTGGGATGCAGTGCTTAACATGGGAAAAGGAAATCCTGCCAGGTTGCGCGCGACCCGGATCCGGCTGCTGAACACCACATCCGATTGGGGACCTTTTACCCTCATCCATTCACTTGTTGCGCGTTTCATGAAATGTTCAAGTGACATGAAACTTCCTCCCTAACTATCAAGTCGATCCTGCAAATCTCGGATTTGGTCACGCAGACGAGCTGCTTCCTCAAACTCTTCTGCTTCCACTTTCTGCGCGAGCAGTTCCCGCAACTGTTCAATCTTTTTCTGCAGTTTCAACTCACCTTTGGCACGTGTCGGAATTTTTCCGTCATGTGCGGAATGACCATGTACTCTGCGCAAGAGCGGCTCCAGGCGATTGCGAAATGTATAATAACAGTCACCGCATCCAAAACGCCCAACCTTGCTGAACTGGGTATAAGTCAGGCCGCAGGTCGGACAACGGAGCGTATGCATTTCATACGAATCCGGTGTCCCGGAAACAGAGGTGTCAAAATTCAGCAATCCTGACAACAGTTGATGAAAAGAAAAGCCGTTTTCAAACCAGGGTAACTGTTCTCCTTTTTCCTGTGCGCAAACTTCACATAGATGAAATTCGGATTTCTTCCCGTTGACAATCTTCGTATAATGAATAGTTGCCGGCCGTTTTCCACACTCAGGACAGAGCATCGGCCGTCACTCTCCTTTACATGAAAATAATGTAGTTATCAAAATTCTCATCATTCTCGCCCGCATCGGATCGCGGAGCGGAATGGGCAACTGCAATGTTTCCCGTGAAATCAAGCGCTTCATCAAAAGCGCCTCACGCTCTGTGATCAACTCTTCCTCCAACAGCCAGGTAAGGACATGCTCAGCAGTCAATTGAGTTGTTGCATCGCCAATATTGGCCAACATTTTTTCGAAGATATCATGCCGGTTCTTGTAACGTACTTTCTGAATCCGGATAAATCCGCCTCCTCCCCGCTTGCTTTCCACAATATACCCTTTTTCAACCGTAAACCTTGTACTGATTACATAGTTGATTTGGGAGGGGACACATTGAAAAATATCAGCCAGTTCACTACGCTTGATTTCAACAATGCCGTTTTTGCTCTCATCAAGTATTTTTTTCAAGTAACGTTCTATTATGTCCGAAATGCTGCTCATTCGGACAACCTCCTGCTGACTTTGACTAACTTTGACCTTTTTAACTTTATTATAAGAAATAAATCAGTATTTGCCAAGTCCTTTGTTCTCCTTTTTTTATTTTTAACCCAATATGTCCCATTTCATGTATCCTGGAACTGTTTTTCGCTTTTTATTCAACCTGTGCTGACTGCTCTGACTCCATCCAGCATACGGATCTCCTCAATCAGATGGGGAATGGAAACCTGTTCGGGCAATCGGACTGTAAAGGAGATCTCCAATGTTTTCTCTCCCTCTTCCTCTTCCTGTTCTTCCATATTTACTTTTCTGATTTTCCCCTCGAACCTTGCGATCAATGAAGCGAGTTCCCCTAATCTTCCGGGCTCATCTGCAACAATAATATGAAAAATATACAAATGCTTCTTTTTGATCCATACACTTTCCAACCGATTTAGCAATTCCAGACTAACCAGGACAAGAATAGTCGCAAGTAACGCTCCAAACATAAAACCGGCTCCAACCGCCAGTCCGATTCCCGATACAACCCACAGGGAGGCTGCTGTAGTCAATCCGGTAACAGATGCACGGTGACGCATAATCGTCCCTGCCCCCAGAAAACCAATCCCGCTTACTACCTGTGCACTGAGCCGTGCCGGATCAAAACGTACATTTTTTTCATCCATATACTCCGCAAAACCATATATCGATATCAACATAATCAATGCCGAACCCAAACTGACCAGAATATGCGTTCGGAAACCGGCCGGATGATTGTTCCGCTCGCGTTCCCAACCAATTAATCCCCCCAGAAGCGCAGCCATAAACAGGCGCAGGGCAATATCCCAATAAGAAGCGGTCCATACACTTTCTGGCATATTTCGACCTCCCTCCCAGTCTATCCCTGACAAAAAAGGTTCCCTTCCTTTTTACTTTATTTTTCCCATACTTCCAAAGCAAAAGGTTGGAAACCTTAACCAATCCAGTTATCCTGTTTACTTGTTGCGCCTATTTGTTGATCAACTGCAGCAAATCCCTGAAAGAATGGATGACCCGATCTGCTTCTGACAACTCATTTTCTTTCCCGAAATGTGGAAATCCTTTGTAACGGCAACCGATGGTAAACAAACCGTTTTCTTTGCCTGCCATGATATCTGAACTGCGATCTCCCACCATATATCCGCCTGTAATTCCCTGTTCTTGCCTGCAACGACGTACCAGTTCCGTTTTGTCTTTTGTTTTATAATCTCCTGATGTATAAATTCCCTTAAATAAAAAAATTAATCCTTCTGTTTCCAAAGCAGTATTTACATAAGCACCAACCCCGTTGCTGGCAATAAACAGGGGCCATCCGTCATTATACAACCGGGTCAGGGTTGCTTTCACATGAGGGTATAGCTGTCCTTCTCCTTTATGAAACAGTTCCAGCTCCTTCTCCAACATCAAACGATCGGCCCTTTCTTTCAGCTCAGCAGACGCATCAGGGAGCAGTTTGTTCCATAATTGCTCATGGGTCAGGCCAAAAACGGAATGAATCTGTTCATCGCTTGGAATTTCCCCCGGGAAATCACCTGATTTCTTTAATTGAAGAAAAGCTTCCCGATAAGCAGGAACTCCTACTTTTTCAGTTTGAAACAGTGTGCCGTCCAAATCAAAAATAATCGCTTTCAAAGCCATCCCTTCTTTCTCAACCTTTATTATAACGTGATCTATCTTACCAAAAAAAGGGTATACATAATAGTTGCCATATGTATGATCCGTTACCGAAAGAAATTTTACAGGATGTTGATTTTTTTGGCGGAAAAGACAGTGCAACACTCCAAAAATGCCTCTGTAATGTATTGCTTCAACTTTTGTCGGATATGCACATATTTTCTTTCTTCCTTTTTCGAGGTAAAGTAGTTCATAGGAGTATGTATGGAGGGATGCTTGTGACCTACAAACAGATCAAATGGCTGATTTTAACAATCCCGACCATATCTGTTGGAATTTGGGAATATATTCGCCATGAACATCTGTTGCCTTATATTTCGATGGAACTTGGCAATTGGCTTACCCCTGTGATCGTCCTCGCAATCACTTTGACGCTTCTTGTTCATTTGTTTGTCATTTACGAAAAAATGCAGGAAGACTTGAAAAAGGAACGGGCAGAAAATGCTGTTCTTCAGGAACGGGAACGAATTGCCCGGGAACTGCATGATGGAATGGCCCAGACATTATTTTTATGTTCTGTTGAACTGGAAACCCTGCAGGAAAAATACAATAATCCCTCACTAAACCGGATCAACCAGCATTTGCGCCAGCTTCATGATGATGTGCGGCAAGCAATTACCAATCTGAAAACATCCAATAGAAACTCAGTTTTCTTTATAAGAGACAAAATATTTCATTTAATCAGGGAATTTCAATTGGATACCGGCATTGACGTAACCGCCAATATTCAACTGCAAAACGACCAGTTGAATTCCAAGGAAAAAGTGGAACTCTACGCCTGTCTGCAGGAATCATTTGCCAATATCCGCAAACACGCCCAGGCTGACAAGGTTGCAGTCCATCTGATCCCCACCAGTGAAGGGTGGCGCTGTACCATTGAGGATAATGGAATCGGATTTGACGGAAATATCTTTTCTCATCCCGACCGCTATGGACTTCGCATCATGCAGGAACGGGCAGAAAGTATCGGAGCCCGGCTGCAAATCAAGCGACAATCGGGCAAAACCATTGTATCGATTGAAAAAGGGAGGCAACCTGTATGAATGACCCTTACCGGATTGTTATTGGCGATGACCATCAGCATGCCCGCCAGGCCATACGAATGATTATCGAAAGAGATACGCAGTTTGAAATTGTTGGTGAAGCGACAAACGGGAAAGAAGTAATCCAGCTGACTGAAGATCTCATGCCCGATATGGTTTTGATGGATATTAACATGCCTGTTGTTAACGGTTTTACAGCCACACGGATTATCAAGGAAAAGTTTCCCTGTATCAAAATAGTAATCGTTACGGTATCCGATGATGCATCCGACTTGTTTGATGCTCTGAAGCAGGGAGCCCAGGGATATCTGTTAAAAAACCTGAAACCTTCCTTGTGGCTGGAGTATTTACAGGCCATTGCCGCAGATGAAACACCGATGCCCAAGGAAATTGCCCGCCGCATTCTTCATGAATTTAACACACCTCCCGCTCCGCCATGCAAAAGCAACCTTACTTCACGCGAGCAGGAAATCCTGACCTGGGTTACCCAGGGATTAAGCAACAAGGAAATTGCCAGACAATGTATGATCTCTGAATACACTGTCAAAAATCATTTGAAAAATATTATGCAGAAACTTCATTTGAATAATCGGGTTCAGCTGACCCGTTATGCATATGAAAACGGGTTGATGGGAAATGAATTGAAAGATGATTCAAAAGAGGGATAGTATTCAATCATCTGTTTGCTACAATAAAAAATGAAATGGGTCGATGATCGGAAGGGAGTTGCCAAATGAAGCGCCATTACATATTTCTTTATTCCATCCTGATTTTATTGCTGGTTGCGGCCTGTTCTCCTGTAGAACCAACAGCCGGACAAAAACATCCAATTGCCGAATCTCACGAACACCATCACACATCAGCCCCAAACCAGCTGGACATCACGTTCCAATCGATACCCGACCGCCCCGTTAAAAATCAGCCTGTTGAATTGAGATCGGTTGTAAGATCGGCGGAAAAGCCAGTCACCAACGCCCAGGTGGAATATGAAGTGTGGAAACAAGGGGAAAAACATGAACTGGTAAAAGCCGGTCAACAGACGGGCGGAATTTATACTGCGAAAATGAACTTCCCGCAAGACGGGCAATACCATGTGATCGTTCATGTTACAGCGCCTGGTGTCCACCAGATGATCAGCGGGTCTGTAACTGTTTCCCGGACAGAGTAATTGTCAACGAAACGGAATGGGAAGAGTACTGATTCATTTTCAAATATACAAAAACGGACGAAGCATTGCCAAAAAAGGAGCCAAATTGAGGCTCCCTTTTATTTTCAATTGGAATAGATCATGCCCATTCCGCCAATATGAATCATCATATAACCGATAAAAACAGCCAGACCTACATAGGCCACGCCAAATGCCCAGCGCAATTTCACAGGCACGCTGTAATACTTCTTGTCACTTTGTATGCCGCCAATACGCATCGGAGTATAGGTTCCTTTCAGCACCATTCGTACATCAGACTCCTGCCATGATGGCGGAATGGTTCGAATCAATTGAACATCATGGATCTGCCCAGGCATTTCAAACTGCAAAATCGTACCAATTCCGGGGTAGCCCACTTCAGCCATTTCCTTCTGATTGTCTAAAAAGCAATACTGACGAAATGGGAGGGAACGTTGATGATTTTCTCCTGGAATCCACAAGCCGGCTTCACTAAAACGTTCTTTATTTACTTTGGTTTCAATAATAAATTCTTTCTTTCTGGCTTTCTTTTTTCCATATGTGGCCCATAAATCAAAGACAAACAAAAAGTAAATCAGGATCAGCAAAATACTTTTCAGATAGATGATCAGAACAAAGCCGGCAACAAGCCCCACAATCCACAACCAGCGGGTGATCGCCACCACAATCCGTCCCCCGTCCAACGGATGAATAGGGATCAGGTTAAACAGATTGATAAACAATCCCAGATAGGCAATCATCACGAAAATCTCCTGGTCAAACCAGACTCCAAGGCCATAGGTTGCAGTTGCCCCAATTGTTCCCAATAACGGACCGCCAAGTGCCACAAACGCTTCTGTTGCGGCATCACTTGGCTGCTTTTTCATGGTTATCAAGGCACCCAGAAAAGGAATAAAAGCCGGTGCAGAGACAGGCAATCCCTTAATTCTTGCCGCCAGGACATGCCCCATCTCATGAATAAATATCATTATCACCAGTCCGACAGCAAAGTGAAAGGGGAACAGGAGAGCATATCCCCAAATTGAAATGGCCATGGTGATCAGGGTTCCACCAAACTTGCCAAATTTCAACAAAGGCAACAATGCCTTCAGCTTGCTTCCTATACCAATCAGCAGTACACCAAGCCACCCCAGCCTGGAAGTAATTCGCCGTTTTGATTTATTAGATTGTTCCTGCTCCACTCAAAGAGCCTCCTTAACAATATCTGTCGCCGGTTGGCGACTGACATAATATATGAACTGCATACCCGTTGAAATGGATTATTTCCGGCTTCAATGAACCGACCCATGTCCGTATTTACTTGTATTGGCACACTCCTCACAACACAGCAATGGACACTGTATCACACCCTGGCATGTTTCCAGATTAAATTTCTTATACATATAGTATGACAAAAACAATCTGATTTCCGCAATCAGATTCGTATACACAGGATTATCAAAGCATAAGAATGTTGTTCAGGCATCTATGCATGTTCCGGACAACGTTTCACGACGGGGAGAAAATTACGATAAAAAAATCTTAAAAAAAAGTGGAGTTCCCGGTGAAACCCACCGGTTCATCCACAAGATCGGATTGGATTATCTCCTCTCTACCTGGATATTTAACGGCAGAGGACCTTTATCTATTTTCTCCAGTTCCATTTGTAATTTGGGTGTTCGAACAATGATCGGATCATCTGCTTCAGCCTGTGTTGCCCCCAACAGCCAGATACCTCCGCCAAACAAGCATGCCAAAAGAGCAATTGCCACCCAGCGTTTCCTACTTGGCGTCTTCATCTTCCGGCTTTACCTCCTTCTGTTTTGGCGTTGTTTTCATTTGCTGTGCCTTCTTGATTGCATCCTGGTACAGCGTCTCATTGGGATTTAACTGATAAGCCCGTTCAAAAGCCTGAAGTGCTCTTTCCTTGTCTTCAAGTCCCATATAAGTAATTCCCAACTGATAATGATAAATGGGATTGGTGGGATCATATTTGGCTGCTTTTTCTGCTGTTTGATTGGCCGAGACGAAATAGCCGTACAGATAATAAGCCATGGAGCGATAATACTGTGCCCTTGGATATTTGTATTCTTCATCCACTGCATCATTAAAAGCCCGATAAGCATTTTTGGCATAACGTGCCAATTCTTCTTTTTTCTCTTTTTCATTCAGATTCTGGTCTGTATACAGCTGTTCCCATTTCTTCAGATAGAGAACTCCCAGCGTGACATAATATTCTTCTTCTGAGCTTTTGGCATATTTAGCAGCACTTTTGGCATAGTCAATGGCTTCGTCAATTTTTCCCTGTTTATACAGATAAACGGCCAAATCATGCTGGTAACGGGCATTCCGTTTGCTCAAGTATGTGGCAAACCTGAGTGACTGTACAGCCTGGTCATAGTCCTTTAACGCACCGTAAACTTTTCCATGGTGATAATAATAACCGGCTTCATCTTTTTGCAACGAGACTGCCTGATCTGCTGCTTCTTTTGCCAGATCATAATCTTTCAGGTAATAGGCAAAAACGGAGAGGGAGTCATACAGATCCCCTTCCTCGGGGAATTTTTCCACCGCGGCGGTCAAAACCTGCAAACCCGTTTTGTAATCCTGTTTCAAGCCATACAGATTGGCCAAGTGCTGAAAATATTCTTTTTTCTCAAGATCGGCACTTAATGCTTTCCGCCCAAACAATATGGATTGATCCAGTTGCTTCTGTTCATAGGCAATCGTGGATTGGCGGAAATAGTTGTAAGCCTGTTGCGGGTCTTCTTCAATCGCGGGATCAATTACACCTGCCAATGTTTCTTTGGTAGAATCTCCAAAAAACTGGAAAACCAGAATAACCAGCAGAACAGCGGCCACAGCACCCCCGATTCTTATCAAGGTCTTTCGGTTAAAGGATGGAAGGGAGATTTTTATGCTTTTCCCCTTGCCAGACGGCTTGACCACTTTGTGAGTCGCAGTCGTTTTTCTCGTTGTTGTTACAGGTGTCAATGGCTTTTCAGAGGAAGCGGTTGGCTTGGCAACTATCTTCCCGTCCTTTTTTTCATCCAACAGCTTTGGCTTTTTCACGTTATAATTGTGGGCCCATTTCCAGAAATCCTGTATTCGCGGCCGCTTGATCGCATCATTGGATAACGCACGTTTCAGAAGACTTTCCAATTCCAAAGACATATCCGGCCTGCTGGAACGAACGGGTTCTACCTGTGAAGTCTTGTCGTCAACCTGTTTTTTGGTCAGCATGAAATACAAAAGCTGGGCCAGTTTCTTCACATCTTCTGTTTCCCGGCGGTAATATCCGAATAAGTGGGCGGGACCACCATATAAAAAGCGGATGGTTCCTTCCGAATGAATCACCATGTTTTGCGGATCAACAAGGGCAAACTGCTCATCATCATAACATTGCATAAGATGGCTTGTAATGTCTTTGAGGAATTTGGCAACCTCATCCATGGGAAGCGGAGCAGACCGTATTAAATACGCACCCAACAGATTGCCTTCCATCCGTTCAAATACTTGATATAGAATATTTTCTTCCATAAATACTTCCTGAATCGGGAAAAATACTTCACTATTCCGCTTTTTCAATTGATTAAATTCACTTTCCCGAGGTTGATCTTTCAACTTGACGGCGTGAATAAAGCGGGTGGATACTTCCTCTCCCTCTTTTTTTAACGCCGTGTAATACAAAACCCCTTCAACAAAGGGAAAAACACTTAAAACCTCATATTTCCCCTGGATCCAGTCGCCTTTCTTTTTAAACTCACTCATTTTTCTCTCCCAACCTTCTTTCTAGATGTTCCGACATCCAGTCGAAAAAGCCGGCCATATCCTTCACAGCAGGCCGTTTTTTTATATCCAAAGAGAGGCATTTGAGCACAAACTGATCCAATTCAACAGGACAATCATTCCTGCAGGAGGAAACCGGAGGAATGGTAAGCCCCAGTGCCGTGGGGTTTCTCCCGGTTAACATCTGATACAGCAGGATACCAATCGTATAAGAGTCATACATTTGGTCAACCTGACAGTTGCTCTCACTTGATCCGGCCAGTCCTTTGGGAAGTTCTCCGCATTTTCCTCCATATAAAAACCGCAAGGATCCGCTCGAAGTAAGTACCATATTCTGGGGATGGACCAGCGTAAACTGACCAAATTCATAAAGACGCAGCAAATGCTGAACGGTTTTGGCACCAAACCTGATCGTTTCCCGTAAGGATAACGGTGCCTGTGTCCTTATATAATGAGCCAAAAGGGTTCCCTCCAGGTGACGGAACACCTGGAACAACTGTCCTTTGGCCTCATCGATTAAAACCTCACTGATTGGGAAAAATACCTGTTCGTCCCGGTCCAGTAAAGAATCGGTATCCAGATTTTTTTTAAAAAGATGAAGGTCAAGTGCATGAACAAATCTGGTATGTAACTCATTTTGACCGCGATCGTATTCTGTATAGTACAACGTCCCGATTACGAAAGGAAACTTTTTGATTACCCTGTATTTTGCTTTAATCCATTCTCCTTCCCGGACTTCCTTCAACCGCCAGTCACCCCCCTTTCTCCCTGCTACCTGATTCTCTGATCATGCACCTGATTTTAATTTTCTACGCTTCATTCTAACACGATTGCGAAAAAGAGAGTAGAACCAGCACATAGAGAAGGCACAATGCCATTTATCGTTCATAATTCTTTCTCTTGCCAGTTTTCCCTGTGCTAAAATAAAAGAGAATGTTCCTTGGAAAGGGGATGCTCATGAACAAAAAAGCGATTCACAGCTGGGTCATGTATGATTGGGCAAATTCTGCCTATGCAACGATCATCATGGCTGCGGTTATGCCCATTTATTATTCAGAAGTAGCCGGAAAGCACCTGGAACCCACAGTCTCAACGGCTTATTGGGGCTATACGCAATCCCTTTCACTTCTCCTTGTCGTTCTGCTATCGCCAGTTTTGGGGGCAATTGCCGATTCGATCCACGGCAAAAAAAGGTTTCTCCGCTTTTTTACATTTCTGGGGATTTTTGCAACGACATGCATGTTTACAATTGATGAAGGGGAATGGGTATGGGCTTCCCTGCTCGTCGTGTTGGGGACGCTCTCTTTTTCCGGAGCCAACACCTTTTACGATGCTTTTTTGAGCGACATCGTTCCCGAGCATGAACGGGACCGTATCTCTGCAAAAGGGTTTGCCTTTGGATATATTGGAGGAGGAATCCTGCTGGCGTTGGATTTGTGCCTGATTCAATTTCACAATATTTTTTCATTTACCAAAATCCAGGCAACCCAAATCGCCTTTTTGACAGTAGCAATCTGGTGGTTTGTTTTCTCAATGCCGCTTTTCCACCATGTTCATGAAAAAAAGCGTCCATCCCGCAATATCTCCCCTCTTCGGCTGGCAAAAACCGGATTCCTGAACGTCATCCACACATTAAAAACCATCGGAAAATATCCTGAACTGCTGAAATTCCTGATTGCTTTCTGGTTTTACAGCGATGGCATCAATACAATTATCAAAATGGCCACCATCTATGGAGTTGAAATCGGGATTGGCCAGACAGATCTGATCGCCGCTTTGCTGATAACCCAGTTCGTGGGAATCCCCTGTACCTTGCTGTTCGGAAAAATTGCCTCCAAATGGGAACCAAAGTCAACCTTGATATTTACTTTGATCATTTACCTGGTTATTGTCATCCTGGGCTATTTTATGACAACCGCCCTTCATTTTTATCTGCTCGCCATCATGGTCGGGTTGGTTCAAGGAGGGAGTCAGGCCTTGAGCCGTTCAATCTACAGCCGTCTGATCCCGCCAAACCAAAATGCCGAGTTCTTCAGCTTTTACAGTTTGTCCGGCAAGTTTGCCTCCATTCTTGGACCGGCCATATTTGGCCTTGTTGGTCAATGGATGGGCTCAAGCAGGGCCGGAATTGCCTCGCTGGCCCTCTTTTTCATCATCGGGATTGCCATGCTGGCCAAGGTGGATATAGCAAAAGGCAAAACCGAATCAACAGAAGCCGGCGGCACCTCCCATTTGGTTATATAATATCCTATTCATGTTGTTTTCGCTAAATATATTTGAATATTTAAACTTGTATTTACAATCAAAATGAAAATCCATTCCACGGAGCTTGAGTACCATGGAATGGATTTCTTCTGGGCAGCATTTATCTAGCCGCAAGGTGTTACTTTTTGGGGATCGACCACTGCTCCGTTATACCACGTTTCAAAATGCAAGTGAGGCCCCGTAGAATAACCGTCATTGCCAACGGCGCCAATCGGATCCCCTTGCTTTACCTTTTGTCCGTTTCGTACAAATATGCCATTACTGTACATATGGCCATATTTGGTTGTAAAGCCATTATCATGCCTGATCACGATCAGATGACCATATCCTCCTGCCGGTCCGGCATATGTAACAGTTCCATCCGCCGGGGCATAAATCGGTGTTCCGGCAGGACCGCCCAAATCAATTCCTTTATGGGGACGAACCCGCCCCAAAATAGGATGCAAACGCCCCCAATTAAAGGGAGAAGTCAACCTTAAACCGGACACCGGACACCCGATTTTTTTGTCCGGAGCCAGAACGGGTCCATTCCCGGGAAGAAGCATATTCATGGCATTGGCAGCAGCAAATTGTTTTAATACAGGCGCTCTGGAGTCTGTTTCATAAGTAACGGGAGATATCCCATCAGCAAAAATGATCGGAATCTCAATTTCCGCCTTTCCAATCACTTCTTCTCCTTCAATATCAATGTCATATTTTTTCAAGGAGTAGCGCGGATTTTGTCCAAAAGACGTTTTCAGCTGTTCCTCCGCTTTTTCCTCGTCTCCTTTCAATGCGGCAAACTTGACGGCATCCCGCAAGGCCGCCTGTACATCCATTACCGCCATCCCTGCTACAACCAACTGCCAGACAATCAGGCTCAAGAGAAAAAATAAGGGCAAAATCACAATAAATTCCGTTGTAGATGCTCCCTTGCGGCTCTTCAGACGCAACAATTTAACCATAAGCTTTTTTTAACATCCTCTCTTTGACCGTCCTATTTAATCAGGGGAGCTTTGGCCGAATACTCATAAGTAAAGGGAGGAATCGGCAAAAAGACATACTCCACTTTTGTTTTTGCCGTTGCCTGCACTTGACCGTCTTTCTCCAGAATTTTTACATCAAAATCGGAAAGATGGTAGTTGCTGGTATTTGGAAACGACTTTTTGCCTTGTTTTTCAGCCTCTTCTACATTATTTGTGGCCGCTGCCAACCGAACTCCGTCCCTGACAAGCGTACGCGTCTCCATTACTGCCATTCCTGCCACAAAAAACTGCCAGACAAACAGACACATAAAAAAAACAAGTGGCAATATCGTTATAAATTCAATCGTTACAGATCCTTTTCGTTTTCCACAATATTTTCTGACAAAATTCCTGCTCAAACGGCTCCCTTACCTCCTCCCGGTCAGTACTCAATTACATACGGATTTTTTTTCTGCTTCCACCAATTGCCGTAATCACGAACCGGCCCAAAACCTTTCCCCTTGACATAAACCTCTTTAAATTGATTCTTGAAAATCATTGGCTGATATTTGATTTTGGCTTCTACCACAACCCGCCCATTTTCAAAAAATATGATTTTACTTGGTTTTGCGCCATTTTTTTCAACATATTTCCGCACTTCGTTTTTGATGGCCTCTTCGTTTGCACGAATCACACCTTTAATGAACAACTGCTTCAATTCCGGCGTTCCTATAATGGCTTCAACCGGATTAAAGGTGGTTCCGGCCAGCTGGCTTATTTGTGCTTGCAACTGTTGTCCCGTAACTTCATCCAGTTTCCTGGTAGCCGCCAATCCCCCGGCATCTGCCGCTTTCTGCGCAACACCATGCTGCATCCAGGCAATCACCAGCGAACCCAGAAACAGAAAAAAGATCATAAAAACAGGCAAGGATGCCACCCACATGGTTGTTACACTTCCACGCCTTCGCAACCTTCTTGCGTGATGCATAAATTTCCTCCTGCCATCTTTCATATAAACATATTTTAGCATAAACGGAATTTTCTCAATAAGGATGAACTTTACTAAAATATTAAGTTTGTTATCTACAATCCCTGTTGCAAAAAATTATTTCGTGACAGAGCATGTTCAAGTGATGTTGTTCATGAATTAAAAGTATTGCATCTTTAATCTCCCTTGGCAGCCCGGGATAAATTTGTCCTGCTATATCCCGATCTATCATATCAGATTTAATTATAAATTATTACCTTCATTCATAAAAATAATGGATCTAAACATGTTTATGTC